>CAZKME010000165.1:0-4520 GCA_964553725.1 uncultured Zetaproteobacteria bacterium | reverse complement strand
GGGAAACGAATGGTAAACGTGGTTCCCTTACCCTCTTCGCTTTCCACGCCAATGCTGCCATCGTATTTATTTACAATCTGCTGAACGATGTACATGCCGAGCCCTTCACCCTCATCCGGGCCTTTGGTGGTGAAAAAAGGATCGAATATTTTTCCTAAATTCTCTTTCTTAATACCGTGCCCCATGTCTGTGATGCGAATGCAAACCTGATTCTCTTCAAAACTGGTGGCTACATCCAGAACGCCCTCGCCAGACATAGCCTGCATGCCGTTACGGATAATATTGAAAAAGACCTGCTTGATCTCTTCGTGCGTGGCGGATATTTTGGGGACGGATGCAAAGTCTTTGCGGATTTTGATACAATCATCCAAGCGTGAAATTCTGGCCATTTCAATGGCGTCGGCCAGTTTTTCATGCACATTGATTTTATCCAGTTCGTGTCGGCCAGCGGGGCGGGTGTACCCTGACAGATTTTTTACGATGGCGGCAATTTCACTGGCATACTTGAGAATATCATGGCCATACTCATTACATTCAGCGATATCCTTTTCATCGCGAATGGCCTCGGCCATACTGGAAATAACGTACAGGGGGTTGTTGATTTCATGCCCGATGCCGCTGGCCATGGTGCCGATGGCTGCCACTTTTTCCGACTGAATCAGCCGCTCCAGAACTTGTTCTTTCTCGGCCTGACTCTTTTTTAATGCCTCATCGCTTTGTTTGCGCTTGCTGATGTCGCGAATAATTCCGGTGAAGAACTGACCCTCACTGACTTGCCATTGCGCCAGTGAAAGTTCCAGCGGAAATTCACTGCCGTCCTTACGCAATCCGGCCAGTTCAACGGTGTTGCCTATCACATGCGTCACACCGCCGGCAGCTACCCTCGCCAAACCTTCTTTATGCTGCTTGCGGAAGCGTTCCGGCATCAACATTGTCAGGGGCTGGCCCTGGATTTCGGCCTTGCTATAGCCAAACAACCTTTCCGCCGCAGCATTCCAACCTATGATATTGCCGCTATCAGCGCCAGAGATAATGGCATCTTTGGCCGACTCCGTGACTGCACGGAAATGCCGCTCGCTGTCCATTAATTGATCTTCCAGGCTCACTATGTGCTGACGCAGCTGGATACGCATCTTCTCGAATTCACCGGCAAGTTCCTCAATTTCATCACCGGTTTGAATGGTCAGTGGTTTGCTCAGGTCTCCTGCGGCGATATTGCTGGCGCCATCCCGAAGCTTGCGGATCGGCCCCACAATGCGGCGGCTGGCGTAATAGCCCATGCCAATCAGCAGTGCGATGGCAAGTAGCCCGGCGAGAGCTATGCCAAACAGGAGGTTGGTGATCGGCTCAAATATTTCTTCGGAGTCCTGCCAGACAAACATGTGCCAGGATTCGCCGCGTTGCAGTAGTGCATTTACGCCGGTTAGCGGAGCATGCCCGATAATGGAATAGGCCAATTCGCCGTGGCCGTCATTTTCGGAAGTGATCCAGCCGGGTTGATTTGTTGTGAGGCGGTGAATAAAGGTGTGTGTTCGATCTTCGATACGGCTGCCTGTTTCCAGCAGGGGGCAGCTGATGATGGTGCCAAGATTATCAATAATCATCACATGGCCGGTATCGCCGAAGCGGATGGGGCGGGTGAGCGGAGCCAGTAGCTCGTTGATGTCATAAGTGCGGTGCAGCCAACCGACAGGGCGAGCCTCACCTTCATCCAGATCAAGGATTGGCGTTGAGAGATGCAGCAGATAGTTTTGTGTTTCGCTGTTCTGTTCCAGCCAGGCCATGGTTTTCATTTGTTTCATGGGCGATGTTGTGACCACGCCCTCGGGGCCTCCCGCTTCGGGGCCGGTAACCCATGATCGTCGAAGGCTTTGATGTGTCTCTAAATCTTCGCCGTGCTTGGGCCAGTCGAACGGGATGATAGTCGAATTCTGATGATGGAATGGGTGACCAAGCGTTTGCACGACATAACCGTCTTTTGCCTGATGGGCCAGAATGCGGTCAACAGTGAGGATGCGCTGGATCTCCGCATCGACTTTTGCAGCACTGTCTTCAGCCAGTACCTGAAAACTTGTGCCGATGACCTCTTGAAGTTCGTTGCGGCCAATGTAGTAGGTTCCTGACAGGCCGACCACAAGAGGAATCATGCCGACGCAGAGCATGGCGATAATCAGTTTTCCGGAAAGTCCGAGTCCGCGTGCTTTGTGCTGCATGGTCATCGCGGGACCTGAACGTGATGGTTGCTTTTTGTATGTCCGTGCTTCAAAATTTGAATCTTGGAAGGCATTAGCGCCACAGGGTTTGTGTCTTTTGCGATGGAATAATCTCCCCATGATTTTTTATCCGGATTGGCCGATAACCCGTTTAGAGTTAAAGGGCGTTTCGGGATAAAAACAGGTGCGGTGCTCATGTTTATAAGGCTAGTCGGAGAGGCGAAGTAAATCAATGATCCAGGTTGAAAATGTAACAAAAGACTACGGTCAGTTTCGTGCCATTGATGACATCAGTTTCACTGTCAACAAAGGCGACATCATGGGCTTTCTCGGCCCCAACGGCGCTGGCAAAACAACGGTTATGCGTATGCTTACCTGCTTTTTTCCACCCACCAGTGGAAAGCTGATGGTGGCAGGCTACAACTGTTTTGAGGAATCGCTGAACGTCCGTAAAAAAATTGGTTACCTGCCCGAGAGGGTGCCTCTTTATTCCGACATGACGGTTTCCGGCTATCTTGATTTTGTGGCGGGCATCAAGGGCATGCGTAGCAAAGAAATTAAGGGGAAAGTGGGTCAGGTCATGGATGACTGTGGACTTGTCGAGGTCAGCGGCAAGTTGATCAGTGATATTTCGAGGGGATACAGGCAGCGAGTCGGCATTGCCCAGGCGCTGGTCAATGATCCTGAGGTGTTGATTCTTGATGAACCAACGGTTGGCCTTGATCCGCAACAGATTAAAGGAATCAGGAAACTGATCAAGGATCTGGCGGGCCGACACACCGTTATTTTGAGCACGCATATTTTGCCGGAAGTGAGCATCCTTTGTAACAGAGTGGTGGTGATCAACAAGGGCACGGTAGTCGCAGTCGATAGTCTGGATAATCTCATATCAACTGGCTCGGACAAGATGTTTGTTCGCATCGCAGGCGATCAGCAGGCTATAAAGAGCGGGCTTGAACACATTGATGTCATCAGTGTTGTTGAGCAAGGGGCGAGCGATTGCAAAGAAGAGGGTGGATTTATTATCGCTCTGGATGACGAAAAACAGGGCAGAAAACGCATCCATGCCATGCTGGACAGCAATGGCTGGAACCTTGAAGAAATGCGCCCGATGGAAACGAACCTGGAAGATATTTTTATCCGGCTGGTTACAAAGGAAGGCAAATGAATATCAGAAGTATTGGACTTATTTACAACCGGGAGCTGAAATCTTATTTTAGCTCTTTGACTGCGTATGTGGTGATTGTCATGTTTTTACTGATCTCCGGATACCTGTTCGCAGCCCAGTTGACCATGTTCGCCGATATCAGTTTTAAGGCTCAGACCGATCCGATGCTGGCCAAGCAATATCAATTGCTGAATATTACTGAAACGGTACTCAGACCGGTGTTTGGCTATATCAGTATCATTATGTTGCTGATGACGCCGTTGCTAACCATGCGTCTGTTTTCGGAGGAGAAAAAATCAGGCACCATCGAGTTGATGCTCACCTTTCCGGTCAATGATATTGATGTTGTCATGGGTAAATATCTGGCTTGCTTCTCGGTGCTGCTGACCATGATTGTGCTGACTTTCACGTTTCCGGCGCTGCTACTGGCGCTTGGAGAGCCGGAAGTGAAACCGATTCTGACCGGCTATCTGGGCCTTGTTCTAATGGGGGCGTCTTTTATATCGCTCGGTATTTTCGCATCCTCATTGACTGAAAACCAGATTGTGTCGGCTTCGGTTTCCTTTGGTATGCTGCTGTTTTTCTGGTTGATTAGTTATTCGGTCACGCTGGTGTCCGGCGGTCTGGGTCAGATTCTTGCTTACCTCTCGATTAACAGGCATATCGAGAGCCTGTCCAAGGGGGTTATTGATACGGAGGATATCGTCTATTACCTTTGTTTTATTGCGATATTTCTGTTTCTTACGCTTAGAAGTCTTGAAGCGAACAGGTGGCGATAATGAAAGCACAAAAATTATTTGCGCCCTTGGGGCTGCTATCCATTATACTGATGGTGGCCGGATGGATGGTGTATTCGGTAACCGGTGAAATGGGCAGTATTGCGGTATCACTGATATGGATCGGACTGCTGTTGCTATTGCTGTTTTTCTATATGTTCTTCCCTGAAATCAGGGATTTTATCACCAGACGATCCACCAAATACGCCTTGAATACGGCCATTATGAGCCTGATTTTCGTGCTGATTGTCGGTATGGTCGGGGTGATGTCGATCAAATATAAAGTCAGGGTTGATCTGACAAAGGATAGTCGTTATACCCTGTCAGATCAGACAGTTAAAATTCTGAAATCCCTGAAAGATG
>CAZKME010000164.1:0-4536 GCA_964553725.1 uncultured Zetaproteobacteria bacterium | reverse complement strand
TGAGAATGTTTGTGAATGCCTCCTGAATAATGCGTAACAACTGCAAACTATGCTGAGGAGAAAATCTTGATAATTCGGGCAAATCCGACTGCTGCCATTGCAATGCAACACCCTGCTCTTTCAGCTTTGGTTCGTAGCGGTATTTAAACATGGAAAGCAGCTCGGGAAGCCCCTCTTCTTCGGGAGCCAGAGAATCGATAATCAAACGCAAATCATCCAGCGCAAACACCAGCGTATCGGTAACACCCTTGTTAGCATGCTCACTTGTTTCCAACATCGCCAGCGCCGAAACAAGTTGCCCGCCTACGCCATCATGAATATCCCGCATAATACGTTCACGTTCGCCCTTCAGCGCCTTTTGTTTTTCAAGCGCGTTGATGGTCTCAAATGCGTGCCTTAGCTCCTCCTCCCGTTCATCAACTCTAATTCCAAGTTCCCGATTCAGGGTTTCTGCTTCATTGATCGCATTGGTGAATCGTCTGACAAGAGCCCAACCCACGGGCACAAATATAATGGGTGCTGAATAATGCAGCAGATAAGGATGTTGCAAATGAAAGGCCAGATTAACCCAATCGTGTGTGCCCAGTCCGATCAGCGGTGTGATGGAAACAAATAACATGGTTGAATCAAAACAGGGATGTTTCAGGAAGTGTTTGACAATCCGCAACAGCATCCAGCCAAAGGAGATAAGCAAGAACAGATAGGCCATAACCAGCCCCTGATATAAATGATTTTGCGGCAAGCTCAATAGAATAATCGTAGCCAATATGCAGTAGCCGATAATCATGCGTTCCCTGTTCTTTAGTTCAAAGCCAGCATAGTTGCAGAAAAATATCCACATACATCCTATCATCCAGATGCCGCTGCTGTTGGTCAATGCAATCCAATAGGATAATTCAAAAGGCAGCCTTTGCACAAAAAACCAACTTGTGTAAAAAGCCCAGAAAAAAGACCCGAGAGCAAACCAGCCATACAAAGGCTCGCGCTTTACGATCCATACCAGACCTATACAAAGACCCATAGTGAGCGCAAAAGATCCAATAATCTGACTTAAAGTAACTCGAAAAAAATAGTTCTTTTCAAAAATCAGTCTGAGAAATTCATCGGGTCCCATATAAAATGGTAATAATCGTCCGCGACTGTTGGCTTCTGACTGCAAACGTATGTAGAGATTATTTTCATCTGCAGTAAGCAATCCCTTAGGAATGGTGAAATAGAGAGGGTAGTTCCATGATGTGGTTTGTTTTTGCTCTACTGACACATCGGATCCCAACATAACATCATTGAGAAACACTGTGGCATGCTGATTAATACGAGGAAGATAGATTCCCCACAAATGATTTGGTGCACGTTGTAATTTCACTTTGAGACGATACCACCCGGCACCACTGGCATCAGGCCGTTGATAGTCCCATAAATCGGGAAGCTTAACTTTCTGCCAATTTGATTCTACGGTATCCGGTGGATGCTCTGAATTATCGAGCTGAAAATCCGCCGCTGTGAAGGAAATAACCTGATCGTTATTATCCACCTCCAGCACATAACCAACCAACCAGGAAACGAATAGTACGGTAGCCAGAAAGAATATTCTGCGCATTTGTTTCCTACTCACGAATACGAATCAGCCCCAGTTGTTCGGCCTCATAAACCGCCTCAGATCGGGAAGATACATGCAACTTCCTGTATATGCGTTTGATATGCGTTGCAACGGTATGGTAAGAAATTTTTAAGCTTTCTGAAATCTCCAAATAATTCAAGCCCTTGGATATATGCGTTAAAACCTCCAACTCACGCACTGTCAATGGAGATTTGGATGGGTCAGAAGCAGCCGAATCTGGCCTGAAACCTTGAAATCGTCGCAGAAGATGACGCGCAATGGCCGGGCTGATTGGCGCTCCGCCATCCAGCATTTCCATGATGGAGTTTCCAACCGTATCAAGCCCGGAGTTTTTCAGCAGATACCCGCTTGCCCCAGCCTCAATGGCGCGCATGACATGCATTTCATCGCCAAAGATCGTTACAACGATGGATTCCACTTTTCTCAGGCGCCCGGCAGCTCTAATCAGATCAACGCCATCACCATCAGGCAAGCCGAGATCGATCAACAGCACATCCGGGGAGTGTGTGACAAGAAACTGCAAACCCTCATCATAACATCCTGATTCGGCACATACATCTAAGTTCGGGTGCTGTTCGACAGCGTTCACCAAACGATTTCTGATAACAGGATCGTCCTCTACAACTAAAACTGAATGCATGCCTGATATCTCCCTGACCCGAGTCAAAGAGAAACAACTGATGATGTCAAGGCGGGCGGTGATTGGGTTTCAGGCTTTCTTTCATTGCACCCAAAATTCGTCATGGTTTTAAGTTCAATAACTGAAATTTCACTGAAATTGTTTTTTTCAACACCTACCCTGCATCACGGCATGGAACCGGAAGCATTTCTGCATGATGTACATAATATCAATGCC
The DNA here is from genome assembly GCA_964553725.1 of uncultured Zetaproteobacteria bacterium. Lineage (GTDB taxonomy): Bacteria > Pseudomonadota > Zetaproteobacteria > Mariprofundales > Mariprofundaceae > Mariprofundus. The sequence goes on along the minus strand of CAZKME010000164.1, from coordinate 2,062 downwards.
CATGAGATTCTAAAACCGGATGGCGCGCTGGCCCGTTTGCCGGGGCGCAAGGTAATTCACACCAACGGCATCCGTGAACATGCCGAACGCATTCTAATAACCCTCGGTATCGCGCACCATTTCGAACGCAATAACGGTGCAGGTACAGGCACTGTTGATGTGATCGGCGAGGCATTTATCACGCAATAGATAACCCGTACGATGAAAAATCGGACAGGCCAGCAATGGCGATCGCTTTTTTATTCCTCGAAACATCGCATCATTTCGCCTATATCATTGGCACGCCAGATATCCACATCACTCCTGTGTTGTCGCTCATCGCCATCATACACCAGCGCACATTGACATGAGTGAGATGACAGGCGAGTCGAAAAGGTACGCAGGCCTTTGAGGTAGTCGCTGCTGACTGTCGCCCCTGATTTGATTTCAACCGCAGCAATGTCCGGGCCGTTTTCCATCAACAGATCGACTTCATTGCCTTTGGCATCACGCCAGAAGTAGAGGTTGCTACGCTTACCTCGGTGATAACGATGTTTTAACACTTCGATAACTACCATGTTTTCAAACAGGTTCCCTCTTAACGGATGGCGATTGACATGGCTCTCCTGTTCAATGCCAAGCAAATAGCTGGCTAAACCGACATCATAAAAATACAGCTTGGTCGTCTTTATCTGGCGCTTTGATATGTTGGTATGCCACGGCGGCAATTGAAAAACAACATAGCTCGCCTCAAGCAATGTCAGCCAACTACGTGCGGTGGTATGGGATATGCCTACATCATTGCCAAGGCTCTGAAGATTAAGCAGCTGCCCGATGCGCCCTGCGCACAGACGGACAAAACGCTCGAAAAGGGCTAAATCCTTTATCGCCATCAATTGCCGGATATCGCGTTCGACATACGTTTCCAGATAATCACCGAGTGACTGGGTCGGATTGAGTCGGTCGGCATGAATGCGCGGATAAAAGCCGGTCAGTAGCAAGCTATCAGTATCCGTAGTTAGGTTGGCTGCGGCCAGTTCTTCCATGCTCAGAGGAAGAAGTTTAAGTAGCGCCGTTCGCCCGGCCAGTGACTGGGTGATATGGCTCATTACCTCAAACTGCTGGCTACCCGTCAAAATGAACAAACCCGTTTCATTACGTTCATCAACCATCACCTGTATATAGGAAAGCAGTTGCGGCACACGCTGAATTTCATCCAGAATGGCTCCATCTGCATATGATGCCAGAAACCCCCGCGCATCGTTGATAGCAAATTCTCGAACATCAGGACGCTCCAGATTAACATAAGCTTTGTCGGGAAATGCCGCCCTGCAAAGCGTGGTTTTTCCGCTCTGCCGTGGCCCGGTTACAGTAACAACAGGGTATTGCCGGGCCAACGCTTTAAGCTTCGTCTCAAGGGTGCGTAGAATCATGGATGGACTATACCGAAATCCGGGGTAATTTGCAAGTTTAACTTTCATATTTCCCCTGAAGTCCTTCGGGCGTCTCATTTTTTCAAAAACGGGTAGCATACGCACATGCCATTCGATTTAGCTGTCATTGATCTGGATAACACGCTCTATGCCGCCGATTCCGGCGTATTTGCGCGCATGGACAAACGCATGACGGCGTTTGTAGCCAATGAGCTGAATGTAAGCCACGACGAAGCGGACAGGCTGCGGGTGCAATACTGGAAAAAATACGGCACCACATTGCGCGGCATGATGTTACACCACGGCATGGAACCGGAAGCATTTCTGCATGATGTGCATGATATTGATGCGCATGAAATTCTGGAAAAAGACGATGCGCTGAATGCCGCGCTGGCCCGACTTCCGGGGCGCAAGGTGATTCACACCAACGGCATCCGCGAACATGCCGAACGCATTCTGGCCGTGCTGGGCATCGCCCACCATTTCAAAGCCATCTACGATATCCGTTTCAATGATTATATCCCAAAACCCTGCCAGAAAACACTGGCCAGTCTGATTGCAGTAGAAGGATTTACACCGGCCCGCACGCTGGTGGTGGACGATATGGCAGAAAATTTACGCGTAGCCAAAGCACTCGGCTGCAAGACGGT
>CAZKME010000163.1:0-4570 GCA_964553725.1 uncultured Zetaproteobacteria bacterium | reverse complement strand
GTATTGTCGACCTGGGAGCGGAAACGCCGCTGCAAACGTTCGGCGGACAGTTTGATAGGGGTTAACGGGTTTTTGATTTCATGCGCCAGGCGCCTGGCTACCTCCGCCCATGCCTTGTTGCGTTCGGCCTCGGCCAGATCGGAAATATCATCAATCACCAGCAGATAACCTGAAAATTCCGTACCGCTGGCGCTGAGGCGCGCGCCGCGCGCCAATACGTGCAACGTTTTGCCTTCCGGCAGTGCGACATCAAATTCACGTTGTAGCAATTCCTCTTGCTGGTGGCGTAACTCATCATAAAAAGCCCCGATATCACGCAGGTTGCCATGGCTGATCTGCAAAATATCAGCACTCGGTTTCCAGTCCAGGGGCAGGTGAAGAATATCGCGCACGGCCTGATTGAGCAGGCGTACCCGGCCATCCGCATCAACCAGCACAACGCCGGTATGCAGGTTGGCCAGCAGTGATTCCAGCACATGCTGGCGCTGGCGACTGTTATCCAGCGCTTTGGTTAAATCCTGCCGGGCCTGCTCAATGGCTTCGACATTCTGTTTCAGTCGGGTGGCCATTTGATTGAATGAGCGGCCCAGCGAGCCCAGTTCATCATGCGATGATTCGGAAATCACCACATCCAGATCGCCTTCGGTTACGCGACGCAGAGCATGGGCAAGATCGCCGATGGGAGCGGTTAAACGACGCGCGAACAGCAAGGCTACCAGCCCTGCCAGCAACACAACAATCAGCGTTATAAACAGCATGACATGGGTGAATGTTGTACTTATTTTTTGGCGATTGTGTTCAAGCTGGCGATAATTGCGGTAATCGGCTTCAACGGCGCGGGCATTCTGAATCACACCGGCCGGTAATTGTGTTTCCACCCGGAGCAGACCAACCACGGATGTCGCGCCTATCAGCGGTGCATAACCCACAGCAACTTCAATCCCGTCATGCGATTCCATCTCAGTCACCACGCGTCCCAGGTGCATGGACAGGCGTGCGGTTTCATTCAGGGGCGCGGATTGTAGCGCGCTCAATTCTCCCATCTGAACAGAGCCGATCAAGCGTTCGTTGATATCGAACAGTTGCACTTTTTGCCAGCCTTCGGTTCGTCTGATTTCATCCAGATAGATATTGGTCGAGCGATAATCCATATTGCCGGTGACGGCTGCCAGCAGGGCCGTATCGCTGATATAATCCCGCAGATTCCGTTTGGTATTGATTTCAACGCGTTCATAAAATCCCTGCGCCAGATTCAGGGCGCGATCCAGCAATGTATCGACGCGCACATCAAACCAGACATCCATGCCGCGCTCAACCATTTGGCTGGCTGCCATCTGAATCGCCATAGCTGGCACCAGCAACATGGCAATCATGGCAATCACCAGCTTGGCGCGCAGACGCGAGCCCGGTCGCGGCTCACTGCGTTCGCGTAACAGGCGAATCCCGTACTGGATGAGTAACAGGGACAAAGCCAGCATCAAAGCCATATTGGTCCATGCCAGCCATCCACCATCTGCTGATGGCCATAATACCACGGTGACTGTCAGCAGCCCCAATGCCATGAATAATGGGATCAGCCGCATAACATCAATATGCCTCACGGCAGTGAAAAGTCCTGCTGCATGGTCGCGGCTTTTAACTGCCACAGCTTGGCCCACCATGCATCATTAATGCCTTCGGTATGAACTTCAACACTAACCGACGCCCTGTACGGTATATCGGGCAATAGCAGGCTTCGATCCAGCACCGGGAAATTCTCCAGCCCGGAAAGGAAATAAACCGCATCCTTGATACGGTAAACCCGCCGGGATATGCCACTGGATGCATCTGTCAGCAGCCAGCTTCGGGTCAACAAATCCGGTCTGACATGTCGAATAACGGTGATGTCGGCAATATTCTGATTAAGCCAGTACTCACGCACCTTGCTGACCTGTATATGCCACTCTGTGGACACCGCAATGCCGTCTTTCATGGCCTGCGTGAGGGAGGTGTCAGTAGCATTCATTCGTGCTGCGCAATACATGACTTTCTGATCTATGCGGATTTGCAGGCTGCCTGCTTCTGCCGCATAAACATAAGGCTGGGCGGCAAGTAACATGCCTGTCAGTATCAAAAAGAATGTAATCCGATTATATAATAAAGCGCCCATCACGGCGCAGTGTAGCAGTAGATGTTGGCCAGTTCGATGACTAAGATTTCATTTTCCCCGTTGTGTGGATATAGTCTCCGTATGATACATACAACCATACAAGATTCCGAATTCCATCACGCATATCAGGTGGTGGCATCTGATCTGAATCGGTACGGCATTTTGCATGGCGGCAGATTGCTGACGCTGTGTGATGAATCGGGCTATGTTGCAGCTCGCAAGCATGCCAATGTCGATTGCCTCACCCGTGCTGTTCACCAAGCCCGCTTTCACCACGCCATTCAGGAAGGGGAAAATATTACATTTCACGCCCGGGTCGGGCTTGTCGGCCATAGCAGCCTATGGGTATTGATAGAAGTCTCTAAAGGCGGCAGTGGTCGGTGCGCCATGGATGCGGTGTTTGTTTATGCAGCTATTGACGAGAACATGCATACCCGGCAGGTGCCTGCCATTGATGCTGAAACTGATGAAGAGAAGCAGCTTCAGGCCCGATTGAAAAGGTTAAGAGATGCGGCTTTGGGAGTATAAAAGAAGGAGGCCCCGGCGGGTGCCGGGGCCTCATGTCTGACGCAAAACACTAGGGAGGGGAGGGAGGAATGGCGCCAGACGTCGCGAACATTAGCGAGGCGCATCTGAGTTAAGAGTGAATCATGAGTTAAAGGTTATTCATGTTACGGTATCATCTGGAGAGGCTGAGAAATGTGGATTACTCCGGCAAGGTATGAAGGAACAACTCCCGATCTGAATCATCAATAAATATGGCCGCCTGTGTGGAATAAGTGGAATAAGGGGACATATATGGTCCCCTTATACTCTCTAATGATAATAGGTTTTTGGTTTATTTCGCTTGTGGTTTTTCTGGAGTCTAGCTGTCTTCGTTATTGTTTATGCCGCAAGACGTTGTTGGAGTTCCCTTACATCCTGTTCCAGTGTGTTCAGCTTAATGACCACCGAAGAATGCTCTTCACGCCGAACAATGGCTTCGTATAGCCGACCCAAACTGGCATCGGTAGCGTCAATGCGGCGATTAAAATCACTGCTCATCGCATCAATGCGTTCATTGGTTTCATCCATGCGGCGATTAAAGCCACTGCTCATTGCATCCATGCGTTCATTGGTTTCATCCATGCGGCGATTAAAGTCACTGCTCATCGCATCCATGCGTTCATTGGTTTTATCAATACGGCGACTTTGATCTATAAGATGCTGATTTACATCATCCAGACGTTTATTGATTGCCGCAAACTCTACATCCGCCCGCAACTGGCCTGCTTTGATAGCTTCAAGTTCCGGTACCAGATATTCACGCATGACAGCGCCTACTGCTTCTTTTATATCCATATCCCCATGATAGACAATCACATTTTCCTGTCAACTTGCAAAGACAAGGGGTCAACAAAGTCAAAAGCTTGCACCACAGAGGGCGCAGAGGGCACAGAGGAAAGGTAGATATGAGCTTCAATTGCAGGAGGCGCGGCTGAAGCCGCACGTCCGGGTTATATTGATGCATTTTCAGATTAAACTGGCGCAGGATTTTCATGCCTGTGTGATGCCGACAGCCATTGATAACCCTGTTTTTATTCTGGATTTTACCCCGGAAATGAGTGTAATTTCGGGGGGGGTAGGATGCCCAAAATTTTTTTTGAGAGAGGATTTTATGACGCGTCTATTAACGATTGCAGAACTATTAAAGTCAAAGCGGAATGAAATCCTTGAGACATGGCTGGATGTGATCGAAAAGGAGTCCGGTAGTAGTAGTAGTAGTAGTAGTAGTAGTACGCGCTCCACCGATATGCTGATGAGTAAAGATGCTCTGCGTGCCGAGGCCAAAGGTCTGGCCGATGCGCTGACGCTGGCCTTTTCAGCCGAGGATTATGATGATCTGGATGCGCCGCAGTTCGAGCCAGCGCTGCTACGTCTGCGTACAATCAGTGAATCCCGCGCCCGACAGGGCTTTAGCCCGAGTGAGACAGCCCTGTTTGTGATGTCGATTAAATCCGCGCTGCTGCAATATATGCAAACGGAATTCGATGATCCGAATCATTTGAATAATGAAGTGATCAAAATGAATCTTATTATTGATCGTCTGGCGCTGGTCACCATTGAAACTTCCGCTCTCATTCGTGATGAGATTATCACCGAACAAAGCCGCTCGCTGATGGAGCTTTCCACACCCGTGGTTAAATTGTGGGACGGGGTGGTGATGTTGCCGCTGGTCGGCATTATTGATACGCCGCGCTCCCAGCATATTATCGCGGCGCTACTTGCGGGCATCGTCGAACAACAGGCGCAGGTGGCTGTGCTCGATGTCACCGGCGTACCGATGATGGACACCAAAGTGGCGCAACATCTGATTAATACGGTCGATGCGGCGCGCATGCTCGGTGCAGAAGTGGTGCTGACCGGCATTTCCGCTGATGC
>CAZKME010000162.1:0-4590 GCA_964553725.1 uncultured Zetaproteobacteria bacterium | reverse complement strand
TTACACTCTGCACGCACGATCACTTGCAGGATCTAGGTTTAATGCGCAACGAATCGCGTCGCATTCCTGTACAAGTTTCCACAGCTATTAAGGCGCAAACTTTGACGTACATGTGAAAACAGCCATGATTCACAATATGTCTCGCCCTGCTATCGCACACATCAACCTGAATCATTTAGGCCATAATTTTAGGCGGCTTCATCAACGCGCCGGTCAGGCAGATATGATGGCTGTCGTCAAAGCCAATGCCTATGGACATGGCCTGGATCTGATTGCGCCTGCCTTGTTCGCTATCGGCTGCCGTCATTTCGGTGTCACCGATGCCACCGAAGGCCGTGCCCTGCGCCAATTGTTCGCCGACAAATGCAACGTCACTGAAATCACGCTGCTGTCGGGTATTTTCGATGCTGCTGATGCTGATCTGGCGGTGCAATACCAACTCACCCCGACCATCACAGAATCCGCTCAGTTGGGGCTGTTGCATCATGCAGGCTTTCGCGGACAGACCTGGATTAAAGTCGATACCGGCATGCATCGCCTTGGCTCAAACAAACCCGAATTATTGCTCGCCCAATGCAAACAATACGGCATCGGGGGGCGCGGCATGATGTCGCATCTGGCTTGCGCCGACACCCCGGATCACCCGCTTAACCAGCAACAGGCGGCGTATTTTCTGCAACTGCGAAAACAACTATCAGCAAATCTTCCCGCCTCTCTGCTCAATAGCGCCGGCATGGTGAGCATGCCACAATACTGTATGGATATCGTGCGCCCCGGTATTGCACTGTATGGATCCGAGCCCATTGCTGACCAACCCCTTGGGCTCAAACCCGTCATGACGCTGACAGGAGCAGTGATGCAGATACGTGAAATACCAGCCGGAGCACAGGTCTCCTACGGCGCAACATTCAGTGCGGATAAAACCATGCGCATTGCGGTAGTCAGTGCGGGTTATGCCGATGGTCTGCCGCGCGCGCTTGGTAATCGCGGTCATGTTTTTTTCGCCGGGAGGAAACTTGCCATCGTCGGGCGCGTCTGCATGGACTATACGATGCTTGATGTCACAGATGTAGATATCCATCCGGGAGATGCCGTGGAATTCTGGGGTGACCATTTGACTGCCAACGATGTAGCCCGATCACTGGATACGATCAGTTATACGCTGTTCACCGGCGTTGGCGCGCGTGTTCGACGTGTGGCGGAGTATTCCGGCTGATGCATTTCCTGCAGTCTATCGGAGCAGCGACTCAGCGGATGGCCTATGCGATAGGTCTATATCCGTTGCTGGTACGCAAAATTCTGGGTCGCCTGCACAAACCGCCATGGTTTTTTCCCCTGATCATCCGGCAATGTGAAATGGTCGGCGTTCGATCCCTGCCCGTCGTGCTGCTGACCGCCGTATTCACCGGCATGGTGCTGGCGCTGCAATCATGGGTGGCATTCCACCGCTTTGGCGCTGAAAGCATGATTGCCACTGTCGTTTCTCTGTCCATGCTGCGCGAATTGGGGCCGGTGCTGGTCGGGCTGATGGTGGCTGGTCGGGTCGGCGCTTCATTTGCGGCAGAGATTGGCACCATGCGCGTATCCGAACAGATTGATGCGCTGTGGACCCTGTCCACCGATCCGGTGCGTTATCTGGTGATTCCCCGTGTGGTGGCAGCCACATTGATGATGCCGCTGCTGGTCATGCTGGCTGACGCCATCGGCATGCTCGGCGGCTATTTTATCAGCGTGCATGCACTGGATCAGAATCCTCACACCTATATCGAACACTCCTTCGATTATCTGGAACTGATTGATCTCTATTCCGGCTTGCTCAAAGCCATGGTGTTTGGTGCCATTATCGGCCTGGTCAGTTGCGCCGAAGGCTATTATTGCGAGGGCGGTGCTGCCGGCGTCGGCAAGGCCACAACGCGGGCTGTCGTGGTCAGCGCCATGAGCATTCTGATTTCCGACTACATGCTTACCGCCTGGATATTCCAATGAGTTCATTGTTATGAATCCGGCAACCATCATCAGCCTGCGGGGTGTCAGTAAATCGTTCAAGGGGCGCAAGGTGCTTGATGATATCAGCCTCGATATTCTGCCCGGTGAATCCCATATTGTGATCGGCTTGTCAGGGGCCGGAAAAAGCGTATTGCTCAAATGCATTCTCGGACTGCTCAGGCCGGATAGCGGCACCATCCTGATCAATGGCGAGGACTGGTTTAAGCTGTCGATTGATGAAAGGCTGGAACGCATGGCCTGCGTGGGCGTGCTGTTTCAGGGTGCCGCTCTGTTTGATTCGATGCCGGTGTGGGAAAATGTCGCTTTTGTACTGCGTCGTCAGGGCATGCGTAAAGCTGAAGCACGTGATCGGGCCGACGAGGTACTGGATCTGGTCGGGCTGCCCGGCATTGGCGATAAAATGCCGAGCGAACTGTCCGGCGGCATGCGAAAACGGGTCGGCATGGCGCGCGCCATCTGCCACAAACCGGAAATTATTTTTTACGATGAACCGTTAACAGGGCTCGATCCAGTCATGTCCGATGTCATCACAACCTTGATGAAACGACTACATGAGCGTATGAATGTCACCTCGCTAACCATCGCCCACAGCATGAAACTGGTGCGCGAATTCAGTGACCGGGTCAGTATGCTCTATGAAGGCAGGGTTTATCAGCAGATGTCCTGTGATGAAATCGACATGAACCAGGATCCGGTGTTCAGGCAATTTATTGAAGGTCGGGCGGAAGGCCCCATTCAGTTCGTATTTAACTCGGACAACGGCAAGGAGGCAACATGAACGCACAAGCACGACTGGGGGCATTTGTTCTGATTGCCATTGCCCTGTTTGCCCTGTTCAGCAGCAAAATCGGCGGTTTCCAGTGGGCGGAAACGGAAGGCTCAGGCATTGAAGTGATTTTCACAGATGCTTCCGGTATCTCCATCCAAACGCCGGCACTGATGGCCGGCGTACACGTTGGCCACGTCATCTCGATCGCATTGAAGGATAATCAGGCTCTGGTCAAATTGCTCATTGAACCGAATATTCACCTGCCCGCATCAACCACGGCTCATATTGCCGGTGGCGGTTTAGTGGGTGAAAAATATATCGCACTGAGCGCAACGCCCGGCGACAAAGAGCCGCTGACTGGATCGGTCATCCCATCGTCCTCCGGCGGTGATTTTCGCGATATGATCAGCCGCGCCGCAGAACTGACCGATGATGCGACCCGTTTTTTCAGCAAAGCAGAACGCATTACCGATACTGTCGGCGCAATCATCAATGAAAACCGCACAGATATTCGCGCCACGACACAAGGCATGGCACGCTTGATCGAGGAGAATCGGCCCGATATCCGCAGCACAACACATGCTATTTCCAGCATGATCAAAGATAACCGCAAGCAGGTGGACAAGCTTATGCAAACCCTGCCCAAGGCTGCCGATGCCGGTCAGACATTTTTCATCGAAGGTGCGGCTGCCATGCATGATTTGCGTGAATTGATTATCGACAATCGTGAGAACCTGTATCGAACCCTGTTTGAGTTACGCCTTGCATCTGAAAACCTGGAAGTATTTTCCGACGACATCCGCAGAAATCCGTGGAAATTGATGCGAAAAAAACCTGAAATTAAAGCGGATAAACGCCAACGGCAACGGCGCATGGAAGAGATGCTGATGACGACTGGCAGGATGGGCCTTGCACCTACGCATAAATAGACTTGGCTTCGCCTGTTCTATGGCAGCCATCCTGATGATGACGCTAACCATATGGCCGTTGCACACGTATGCCAAAAGCACTTATCAACAGGCCCGGCAGCTGATTGAACAGGGGCGCATCCCCGAAGCCAGAAGAGCATTACAGTCCGAATTAAGGGTGAACCCCGGCAATGTTGAAGCACGCTATGATCTTGCTGTCCTGCTGGAAGATATCGGGCAGCAGGCCGATGCGAAGTCTTTATATGAAAAAAACCTGAGTTTTTACTGGCATTTACCCAGCCTGATTAATCTGGCTACCCTGCTTGAACGTGGCGGCAAAACAGAACAGGCGCGCCACTGGCTTGAAAAAGCGACAAGGAAAATACGCCATGAAGCTGCACCATGGTATTTGCTCGCCGCCATATCCGAAAAAAAAGGGCATATCAGAAAAGCCGGCACACAATACAAAAAAGCCATCAAAGCCGATCCGCTGAACGGTTTTGCCTGGCTGCGCCTGGCTGAATTCCAATCCCGCCGTCAACTGGCCGACAAAGGTATTAAATTTGCAGAAAAGGCGATGCGACTCCTGCCTGACTGTGCCCCGTGCTGGCGCAGCTACGGCAATATCATGCGGGCGACCGGCCACAGCAACAAAGCACTTGCCGCCTATCAACGCAGCCTCGCTATTCGCCCTGACAGCCAAACACGACAGCAACTGATCAACGTGCTACGACAGTTGGGGCAAACTGATCGGGCGGAACGCATGCAACAGGCTCTCGATGCATGGCGCAAACATCACCAGAAGCAATAAAAAAAAGCCCCTGATGTTTCCATCAGGTGCTTTTTTTTGGTATGGCGGAGCGGACGGGACTCGAACCCGCGACCTCCGGCGTGACAGGCCGGCAT
>CAZKME010000161.1:0-4597 GCA_964553725.1 uncultured Zetaproteobacteria bacterium | reverse complement strand
TAAAATCAAAAACGTTTCACGCCAAGGCGCAAAGACGCCAAGAAAACCTGTTCTTTTATCGTAACCATTCAGCATCCCCTGGAGGTGCTGCTGTGAATGGGTTGTTGAATATGGCCCGGACTATTGATGCATGATGCAGGCTACGAAAAAGCAGCTGAAATTGTTATGCGTCGCCGTAATATTACAAGCGTGATACATCCGCCAGATTCAGAAACAGGGCGCGCAAACGAGCCAGCAGGGCCAGACGATTGCCACGCACGGCTGCATCCTCAGCCATCACCATCACATCATCGAAAAAGCTATCCACCGGCGCTCTGAGGCGAGCGAGTACGCTTAATGCGGGTGCAATGCTGGCTTCAAAATCAGCCGTCGATACGGCAGCCTCAAAATCGGTTTCGGCTGTAACGAGGCCGTTATAGAGCGCGGTTTCGGCGCTTTCGCTAAACAGGGTGGTATCGACTGCATCCGGAATGCTGTCGACTTTTCTCAGGATATTGGCGATACGTTTGTTGGCGGTGGCAATGGCCCGTCCTTCATCCGAAGACTCAAAACCCGTGAGATGGCGGGCAATCAGTGCTTCACGATACAGTGGCCGGATTTCAGATGAATTGACGGCGGCATCAATGGATGTTCTGGAAAACCCGAAATGTGCACTCAAGCCCAACAGCCGCTCAATCACAAAGGCATGCACGTTTGCCTTGATTTCATGGGAGATAGCGATTGTCACGCGTTGCTGATTCCACTGTTTGGCCGCTTCATCAATCACTTTATCCAGCGTCATATCAATCGGGTGCTGCGTGTCGGCGAGCAGGCGAATCAAGCCAATGGCGGCGCGGCGCAAGCCGAACGGATCAGCACTGGCAGTCGGGATGCGACCAAGGTGGAAATAGCCCAGCAGTTTATCAGCGCGTTCAATGAGGCCAATAGCGCGGGCAATGCGATTTGCAGGTAAATCATCATCAGCGCCGGTCGGGGCATAATGGTGCTCGATGCCGGCGGCAACTGCATCGTTCTCACCATCCATGCGGGCATAAATGCCGCCCATATAACCCTGTAATTCGGGAAACTCACCAACCAGACCGGTAGTCAAATCCGATTTGCAGAGTAATGCTGCACGCTGGGCATCATTGGCGTCTACGCCGAGCGCTTTGGCATTATCGAGCACAAAAGCGCGCATGCGGCGTACCTGATCGCCAACCATGCCCAATCCATCCTGAAAGATGATTTCAGACAGTTTTTCGACGCGGTTATCCAGTGATTGCAGTGGATCGCGGTCAAAATAAAATGCGGCATCGGCCAGTCTGGCATTCACCACGCGCTCGTTGCCATGCGCCACGGCAGACGGATTTTTCGAAGCAATATTGGCCACGGTAAAAAAGACCGGGCTGACGTTGCCATCAGCATCATGGGCGGAAAAACAGCGTTGGTGATGTTTTAATTCAATGCGGCTCACCTCTGCCGGCAAACGCAGAAAATCTTCGTTGTAATGTGCAGCAATGGCCTGCGGCCATTCCACCAGATCGGTCACCTCATCCAGCAGATCCGCATCGGCCACCAGAGTGACACCTTCATCGCGTGCAGCGACTGAAAGCTGCTCTGCAATCAGCGCCTTGCGTGCGTCACGATCTGCGCGCACATATTGTGATTCCAGCCATGCAAACGGATCGTTCACATCAATCTCGCCGGTTGAACCATGTACGCGGTGACCACGACTCTCCGTACCTGTTTTGACATCAGCGAACGTGAAATGAATCATGTCCATACCCAATCGCGCCACCATCCAGCGAATCGGGCGGATAAAGGCATCCGAGCGTGCCTCTCCGTCCTGCCACTGCATCTGTTTCGGGCTGGGCAATTTGCGCAAGATTGCGGGCATGGCCTCAGCGATGATATCAGTGACCGGTCGGCCAGTGACGGTACGAACCGCTTTCATATACTCGCCCTTGCCATCGCCCTTATCGGCCAGTTCAAAATCATCCAGACAGAGGCCGGTCTTTTTGGCAAAACCAAACGCTGCGCCGGTCGGTTTCCCATCGGCATAAGCCACGCGTCCCGGCGGCCCCCAGATGGTTTCTTCGCGATCCGCCTGCATCACCGGGCAGTTTTCAGCATGCAATAACAAGCGGCGCGGCGAGACGCCAAGGCGAATGACTGCGGGGGCAACGGCTGCATCGGCCAGTAGCTTTTCCACCGCATCTTTCAGCGCAGCGCCCATACGCGGCGCAACACCGGCAGGGATTTCTTCAGTGCCTATTTCAATCAACAAAGATTTCATATCGCTCATACCTCAATCCCCGCATAGGCGCGCGATACGGTGCGCGCCAATCCGCGCACGCGCCCGATAAAGCGTTGTCTTTCAGCCACCGAAATCGCGCCCCGTGCATCGAGTAAATTAAACGCGTGCGATGCCTTCATTACTTCTTCGTAGGCGGGCAAAATCAGGTTTTTTTCCGTCAAACGTTTGCACTCGCCTTCGGCATGGTCGAACTGCTGATGCAGCCAACTGCTATCCGCGACTTCAAAATTGTAAGTGGAGTATTCTACTTCGTTGCGGTGAAACACGTCGCCATAGGTGACTTTTTTACCGTCATCGCCTTCCACCCAGATGAGATCGAATACGTTTTCAACACCCTGAATATACATGGCCAGCCGTTCCAGACCGTAGGTGATTTCACCGGGCGTTCGGCTCAGTTCCACGCTGCCCACCTGCTGGAAATAGGTGAACTGGGTAATCTCCATGCCGTTGAGCCAGACTTCCCAGCCGAGCCCCCATGCGCCGAGCGTGGGCGATTCCCAATCGTCTTCGACAAAACGAATATCATGCACTTCAGGATCAATGCCGATAGTACGCAGCGAATCGAGATAGAGTTCGAGGATATTTTCCGGGGCGGGTTTGAGAATCACCTGAAACTGGTAATAGTGTTGTAAACGGTTCGGATTCTCGCCATAACGGCCATCAGTCGGGCGGCGGCAGGGTTGCACATAAGCCGTGCTCCAGTCTTTATCATCAAGCACGCGCAGGAAGGTGGCCGGGTGGAAGGTGCCTGCGCCCATGGACGAATCATACGGTTGTTGTACCACGCAACCGCGTTTGGCCCAGAATTGTTGTAAGGTAAAAATTAATTCCTGAAACGTAAGCACGATAACCCCTCAATAATATAACCGGAAAAAGTGGATCGCAAACCTAGACATCATGGCTCCCCCTTGAAAGGGATAACTCACCATCCTTGAGATCGTGGATTATCCTTACCGGACTTTGCTGATAAGGCAAAGCCATCATCACGGCGATTTATGAATAATGCAGGCTATGTTCAAGGTTCCGGCATTGCCGGGGCCTTTTTTCTTTGAGACAATAAAAGTGTCATGATTTTTGCTTCAAACCGTCTATAATAGCTATGGGCACCTTGTAAACAGATGCCGGGATTCTTGTCACAGGAGGCAGATATGAAAATCAAACAAATTTTATTGAGCTTGGGGCTCGCGTTGATGGCGTCATTGCTGATCACCATTCCAGCCTATGCAGGCAATTCAACGGCAGGTACCAAGATAGGCATTTTAACCTGTAAAACAGTGCCAGATTCAGGCGTTAATCTCCTTATCCACTCCACGGTTGATATCACTTGCCGATTTGAATCGACCGACGGCAGTGGTGTCGAACATTATGTGGGTGAAACAGGCATTGGTCTTGGCATTGATTTCAGCTATGACATCAAAAAACAGATGATATTCACTGTGTTCGCAGCCGATACGGTACAAGGAAGCCATAAACTGGCCGGTAAATATGGCGGTGCCGGCGCATCTGTCAGCGCAGGCATTGGTGCCGGTATTCAACTGCTGGTAGGCGGCAGCGACAGGAGTGTTTCACTGCAACCTGTCATTGAGGGCAGTACAGGCATAGGTGCCAGCGTCGGTATCACCTATCTGTATCTGCAGGCAAAATAAACCACAGCGATATGCTGGAACGATCAGGGAAGGCATCTGCCTTCCCTGTTGTTGTTTTCGGCACGTCATCCGGGTTAGAAGTCGATCGAATCAATCACCGAATCAACCCTGTAGCCACTTCGGCCAGATGTGCGCCATAGCTGCGCGCAGCGGCCAGAGCCCCTTCCGATATGGAATCAGGCATGCCTTCATGATTGCCGCTGCGCCCGTATGGCCCCCATTGCAAACCGCCATCGGCATAACCGGGTAGAGATTTGGGAAAGCCTACGACGAGCATGCCGTGTTCGAGAAAATTTGAATAGAGCGCAATCATCGTTTGTTCCACGCCGCCGCCGCCGCCGCCAAAGCCGCCGCCGGTGGCAAATACGCCACCCACCTTTCCTTCCAGCGCACCCTCCATCCAAAGCTTGGCGGCCCGGTCGATCAACTGCTTCATCTGCCATGCCATTGAACCCATGTGTACGGGTGTACCGAACACAATGACATCGGCAGCCTGCAAATGTTCAAGGGTGGTATTGTCTGTCGAATACAGATCAATCGAGATATTCGTATGGCCAACCCGCATACCGGCGGCGATGGCCTCGGCCATTTTTTTAGTGTTACCGTAATCGGAATGATAGGCGATCAGCACCTGCATAATGTCCTCCCTGTCTGG
>CAZKME010000160.1:0-4633 GCA_964553725.1 uncultured Zetaproteobacteria bacterium | reverse complement strand
CATGATTTCTCGCTGGGTGAATCAGGCAACCGTTCAGGATATTGAATTCAAGAGTCTGTTATTGGATATGGAAGCCAATGATATCCGTCGGCGCATCAAGCGCGGACTGAGTCTGGGTGATGCCATCCCGATGCAGGCCAGATTGCGTGAAATACAAAAAGAGCAGCGCATACTTACTGAACAGATACATGAAACAGGAGCATAACCGTATGTCGAAAAACAGTCAGGAACAGGTTTCTATCCACGAACTCGGTACATTGATGGCCAAAGGCAAGCAGGCCGGCTTCATCACCTATGAGGAGCTGAACAAGCATTTGCCCGGCGGGCTGGTTTCCGCCGACCGCGTGGAGCAGTTAATCAATGTGTTCACCGAAATGGGCGTCGAGGTGGTTGATCCGGAACGTGCGCCGACCGGCGCCTACGCCATGCGTAAGGATCGCCTGCGCAAGGAAGATTCCGCTCTGCGCGCCGATACGTCACAACTGGGCACGGTGGTGCGCATTGATGATCCGGTGCGTATGTATTTGCGTGAAATGGGTACGGTTGAACTGCTGACGCGAGAAGGCGAAATCGAAATTGCCCGCCGTATTGAAGAGGGCCGCATGCAGGTGCATGAATCCATTTGTCTGTGCCCGTCCACATTCCGAGAAATCATGTTATTGGGCGAACGGATTATCGAAATCCGCGATGAAGCGCTGGAAAACGAGGAAGAACCAAACTTCCGCGACATTATTGATGTCGATGAAAAAGTCATCAACGCGGCTGCCATCAAGGAATACGAAAATCGAATGAGCCGCAGTGAAGACGGCGATGATGAACCCGACGAAAGCGAAACCAAGCTCGATGGCGAGCAGCTGACTGCTGCCATCAAAGCGCGCACGGCCACACCCGATGGCACCCCGATGCTGGAAACAGTCATTACCAAGGAAGAGCAACTGGAAGAAGCGCTCGGCCATTTCACCAATGCCAAGGCATTCCATGATGAATTCATTGCAGTCAAGAAGCAGCTTTCCAAACGCCCGAATGATGCGAAATTACGAGCAAAAAGCCGCCAGGTGCTGGATGGCATGTTGATGGAACTGGTCAGTATTCCATTTTCGCCGCGTCAGCTCGATCAACTGGTGCAGCGATTCAAGAATGCCGTGGATCGTGTGCGCCGGTTTGAACGCACCATTCGCGATTATGCCCTCAAGGCGCGTATGCCGCGCAAGTTGTTTCTCGAAACATTCCCGCCCAATGAAACCAATGAGCGCTGGGTTGATGATGCCATCAGGCAAAACAAAGAAGCTGCCTGGGTAGAGAAAATTGACGCCGTCACCGGCAAAATCAAGGAAAATCAGCGCCGCCTGAAACGTGTTGAGCAGGAAACTGAAATGGATGTTGTCGAGCTCAAGGAAGTGGCTCGCAAGCTGACCATGGGTGAAGCCAAAATGCGTCAGGCCAAACGTGAAATGATTGAAGCCAACCTGCGCCTGGTGATTTCCATTGCCAAAAAATACACCAATCGCGGCCTCGGATTTCTCGATTTGATTCAGGAAGGCAATATCGGCTTGATGAAAGCGGTGGAAAAATTCGAGTGGAGGCGCGGTTATAAATTCTCCACCTATGCGACATGGTGGATTCGTCAGGCCATTACCCGCTCCATTGCCGATCAGGCTCGCACCATCCGTATTCCTGTGCACATGATTGAAACGATCAATAAAATGATGCGTGTTTCACGTCAAATTGCCCAGAGAATTGGCCGTGATCCTACGCCGGAAGAGCTGGCTGAATATCTCGAATTGCCGGTTGAAAAGGTCTTGCAAATTCTCGAAGTCGCCAAGGAGCCGGTATCGCTGGAAACACCTATTGGCGATGATGAAGACTCGCAACTGGGCGATTTTGTGGAAGATGAAAAAGCTGAGAATCCACTCGATGCAACGGTTGGTGCAGCTCTGGCGGAGGCCACGCTGGAGGTATTGGAAAACCTGACCGACCGCGAGCAAAAAGTATTGCGAATGCGCTTCGGCATCGGCATGAATACCGACCACACGCTGGAAGAAGTGGGCAAGCAGTTCGGCGTGACGCGTGAGCGTATTCGTCAGATCGAAGCCAAGGCATTGCGCAAACTGCGTCATCCATCACGTGCGCAGAAACTGAAAACCTTCGCTGATTCTCCCGATACCGCCGTGCAGGTTGAAGGTCTGATTCGCTAGCCTGCATCATTCGCGCCATGCGATTTTCGGCATATTTCTGGAGATAGATCATGTTTGAATTGATTCCCGCCATCGATCTGAAAGGTGGTCACTGCGTTCGTCTCAAACAGGGGCGCATGGATGATGCGACCGATTATGGTGATGATCCTGCCGCCATGGCGGCGCACTGGCAAAAACTCGGCGCACAACGCTTGCACGTGGTTGATCTCGATGGTGCCTTTGCCGGCAAACCGGCCAATCGCGCAGCCATTCAGGCGATTTGCGCGGCCATGAATATTCCCGTGCAACTCGGCGGCGGCCTGCGCGATCTGGCCATGATTGAGGGAACTTTAAATCTCGGCGTACAGCGTGTGATTCTAGGTTCTATTGCCATTTCCGAGCCGACGCTGGTGCGCCAAGCATGCCTGGCTTTTCCGGGCCAGATCTGTGTCGGCATTGATGCCAAAGCGGGCATGGTGGCCGTACACGGCTGGGATGATGTGACCGATGTAAAAGCCGTTGATCTGGCGCGCCAGTTTGAAGATGCCGGTGTGGCAGCTATTATTTATACCGATATTTCGCGTGATGGCATGCTGACCGGCCCCAATATCGAGGAGACGGTGAATCTGGCCCGCGCCATTTCTATTCCGGTCATCGTATCCGGTGGCGTGGCGTGTATGGCCGATGTCAAAGCTTGCGCCACGCATACCAATACCGGCATTTGCGGTGCCATTACCGGTCGCGCCATTTATGAAGGCTCGCTCGATTTCGCCAAAGCTGTAAAGGCACTGAAATGAACAGGCGGTAAAAAATCATGCTGAGTAAACGTATTATTCCCTGCCTCGATGTGGCGCACGGACGTGTGGTCAAGGGCGTGCAGTTTGTCGATATCGTCGATGCCGGCGACCCGGTCGAGGCGGCCATCAAATATGATCAGCAGGGGGCCGATGAGTTGACCTTTCTCGATATTCGCGCCAGCCATGAAAGCCGCGATACGCTGTACCATATGGTCACGGAAGTAGCCGAACATGTGTTTATGCCATTGACGGTCGGCGGCGGCGTCAAGGCGCTGGCCGATATCGAGAATTTATTGCATGCCGGGGCTGATAAAGTCTCTATCAATACTGCCGCTATCTTTAACCCGGAACTGGTCAGGGATGCCGCCGAGCGTTTCGGTTCCTCTACGATTGTGGTGGCGGTCGATGCCAAGCGCGTTGATAATGAATCGGGTGGGCATTGGGAATGTTTCACACACGGCGGCAGAAAACCCACTGGCCTGAACGCGGTAGACTGGGCCAAACGCATGTCCGATTACGGGGCTGGTGAAATTCTGCTGACCAGCATGGATGCCGACGGCACCAAAGACGGCTATGACATTGCGCTGACCCGCGCCGTTTCCGATGCAGTAACTGCCAATGTCATCGCTTCCGGCGGCGTTGGCACGCTGGCGCATCTGGCTGCCGGTTTGACCGAGGGCAAAGCCGATGCCGTGCTGGCAGCCTCAATTTTTCATTTCGGGACATTCACCATCCATGAGGCAAAGGCCC
Organism: uncultured Zetaproteobacteria bacterium; assembly: GCA_964553725.1. Lineage (GTDB taxonomy): Bacteria > Pseudomonadota > Zetaproteobacteria > Mariprofundales > Mariprofundaceae > Mariprofundus. The sequence goes on along the minus strand of CAZKME010000160.1, from coordinate 912 downwards.
ACCTCGCCGCACAGGGAATCCCGGTTCGTCTCTAATGCCCCGCCTTTTTCCCCTCACCCCTCACTCCTCACCTTTCACTCTTTCACACTAAATGGAATGGGCCCGGCAATTCGTTGAACAATACGGCTACTGGGCCGTATTTATCTGGACATTTATCGAAGGCGAAACAGTTTTCATCGCCGCCGCTGCGCTGGCTGCAGCGGGTCTGATGACGCCGTGGAAAGTCATCGTGGTGGCTGCCTGTGGTGCCTACATCGGGCATATCGTGTTTTTTACGCTTGGACGCTGGAAGGGCATGACTATCATTGAAAGCGCGCCGATGTTCAAACGTCATTATCCCAAGGCCAATGTGGTGTTGGATCGTTATGCTCACTGGTCAATTTTTATTTTCCAGTATCTTTATGGCACTCGCCTTGTAGCCGCTATTCTGTTCGGATGTTCGAGTATCGGATTTGTCCGATTCGCTCTGCTTCAGGTAGTCAATTGCCTGATCTGGTCGCTGGTGATTTATGCAGTTGGGCATCTTCTCGGCATGGCCGGCGTGGCGATTCTGCACGAGTTCGGCATAGACGGCTTGATCATTGCGCTGGCGCTAATCGCATTGCTTGGCGGCTGGGCCTACTTGCGCTACGGGCACCATCATGTGCGCAAACACCTGACGGACTCTGATGATAAGCATGGAGCAGCTTAACTGTTACCTGTTTCTCGCTCATTTCTCATACGAAGATGTTGCTCATTACCATGTAATGGTCACCAGCACTGTGTCGTTATAGGTGCCGGGGACTGCCAACTGCGCTCCGGCCAATAACCCATAGATGGTCAGATTAAAACCCTGCTGGATGAATGTGCCGGGCGTGCCATCGCCCCAAATTTTCGTATGCGCGGCATCAATATACAGATTATAATTCAAGC
>CAZKME010000159.1:0-4694 GCA_964553725.1 uncultured Zetaproteobacteria bacterium | reverse complement strand
TGGACTTTCAGTCCCTTAATCTAACCCTCCGGCTTTTAGCCGGTGGTTGTTAAGTGCCGGACAGCAAGATTTAACATCACCAGAAATGATCCGTGCAAAATTAGGCGGCTTGTTGAGCAGCAGTAGATCACCGATGATTAGTATCGCATGCCTCGCGCTTGCAAATTATAATTGCATAAGTCCCATAATGGGACTATTATGCCGCAGATGAGAATCATTGCCCGATCAGCAATAAGAGAGTTTTTAGACGACAACTCTTCTCACGCTGATGCAAAAGAGGCGCTTGAAGCATGGTATCAGCATACCTTGAAAGCGGACTGGGCAACACCTGTCGAGCTAAAAAGGCAGTTCAAGAATGCAAGCATTCTTCGCGATGGAAGAGCAGTATTTAATATTGCCGGAAACAAATACCGGCTGGTGGTTTGGATCAATTATGCATATCGGATAGTCTATATTCGCTTTATCGGGACGCATGTGCAATATGATAAGATTGATGTGCAAGTAATTTAATGGAGTGCGTAATCATGGATATTAGACCGGTCAACACAGAGGCGGATTACCGTGCCGCATTAAAAGATATAGAATCACTCATGATGGCAAAAGCAGACTCACCTGAAGGAGAAAAGCTGGATATTCTTACAACACTGGTTGAAGCCTATGAATCCAGACACTACCCAATCGATATGCCTGATCCGATTGAAGCCATTAAATTTGAAATGGAGCAGCAGGAATTGTCAGTCGCAGACCTTGAACCTATGATTGGAAGAAGAAGCCGTGTTTATGAAGTGCTTGCGCATAAGCGAGGCCTGTCTCTGAATATGATCAGAAACCTGAATAAATGCTTGGGTATTCCTGCCGAAGTGCTTATAAAAGCACCTGAAAGGAGAATCGGTGCGTAAAAAGAACTCAATATTGAGCTACTTGCAAAAGTCTGGGTGGATAAAATACAATCCCACTTTGAGTGGATTTTCAGGCTGGATTGAGGGGCATGGTGGTTCCATGCCTCGAAGATTCAGCCTGAAAATACGCCGAAGTGGGGAAGTAGATTGCCGCTCACGACTTTTGCAATTGGCTCTATTAACCATCAAAAACCATTCCGCAGCGTAGCACCAGTCCAGCAGGCTACAGCCTTACCACAGGATGGTCGGATGCATCGGAATTCGCATTCTACCCCAGGCTCTACATATGATGTGGAGTGACAGAAGGAAGTAAAGGGGGAGCTACCCTTTCCACAACGGTTGCTCTGACACTACTTGATGGAGGCCAGTTTGATTTGAATAATGCGGCAGGCGTGATTCACGGTGCTAGCTACGCCGGGCACATTGAAAATGATTTGTTTGGGCGAAGCGGCGTTGTTTCCGTTAGCATTCGCCTATGACGACTTCACTGGCCAGCGAAACCCCCGTACCTATTTCCCGTTTTGAATTCGATTCCATGTTGCGCTTTTCGCGCACGGTATTTCGCCTCAAGGATAATGACGCCTATTTGGCGCAGCTATGCAGCAGTTTACCCGAGGCGGCACATATTCAGGCTGGCTGGCCCAGCGTGTTGATGGGGTTTGATTTTCATCTGACCGACGATGGCCCCAAACTGATTGAAATCAACAACAATGCCGGTGGTCTGTATATTGGCGACGGGCGCTGGTTGCCACAACCGGATATTGCTGAGATGAACGGTTCGCTGGAGCCTCGTTTGACCGAAATGTTTCACGCCGACTGGGCGACGATTGCCATTATGGATGACGATGTCACCGGCCAGTTCATGTATCCCGAAATGCAGGCTTATGCGGAATTGTTCAGAAAAGACGGGCGCAAGGTCATGGTGGTCTGTCCTGAGGATTTGCAACTGGGTGAAAACGGTTTGAGTTGCGACGGTATTCATATTGATGCGATTTATAACAGACATACCGATTTTTATCTGGAAGGCGAGGATGTGGCGCATATCCGCCGGGCTTATGAACAAGGGCAGGTGGCTGTCAATCCGCACCCGCGCTCTTACGCCCTGATTGGTGATAAAACCCGTATGGTGGACTGGTGGCGGCAGGGTTTGCTGGAATCGTGTATCGAAAAAAGTGCGGTTGAGCAGATTCGGGCGGTGACGCCGGAAACGCATCGATTGACTGATTTGGATGCCGAACAGGCATGGGGTGAGCGTAAACAATGGGTGTTCAAACCTGCCGCCCGCCATGGCGGCAAGGGGGTTCTGCTGGGCAAGGCCATGAGCCGCAAACGATTCGAGGCGTTGAATATGGCGGAAACCATTGTACAGCGACTGGTACCCGCATCTGAAGTGGAGGTGGAAGGGGCTGATGGAGAAAGAAACCGTATGAAGCTGGATATTCGCCTGTTTATGCACGGGGAAAAGCTGATTGCGCTGGCTGGACGCGTGTGGAGAGGGCAACTCACCAATTTTCGCCAACCCGGCAGCGGTTGGATAGCACTCAGTATTGGGGACTGAGTTATCCATTGCCATGATTGTGCCGGTCTTCAACGAAGAGCGCGTGCTGCCCGAATTGATGGCCGGGTTACAACAACTGAATGCGAATGAATTGGTTGTGGTTGATGGTGGTTCCACTGACAACACGTGCCGTTTGCTGGAAGAATCGACACTTTATTGGATACATTCAGCCTCTGGCAGGGCCGTGCAGATGAATGCAGGAGCGCGGGAATGTGAAAGTGATATTTTTCTTTTTATTCATTCGGATACATCTATAGATTCAAATCATATATTAGCTATAAAACAGGCCATGCAGGATGCATCCTGCGTGGGGGGCCGTTTTGATGTGCGCCTGTCCGGCCATGGCTTGGCGTTGCGCGTGATTGGGCGGTTTATTAATCTGCGTTCGCGTTTAACCGGTATTAGCACCGGCGATCAGTGCCAGTTTGTGCGCCGCGATGTGTTTGAGCGCATGGGCGGTTTTCCCGAACAGGATCTGATGGAAGATGTGAAATTCTCAAAGCGATTAAAGCGTTATGGCAAGATTTCCTGTTTGTCTGAGCAAGTGGTCAGCAGTAGTCGCCGCTGGGAAACGCATGGCGTTCTTCGTACGGTTTTGTTGATGTGGAAATTGCGTTTTTTGTATTGGCTGGGCGTATCGCCTGAAAAACTTGCAGCCATGTATCGGCAGGCGCGCTGATGCGAGTGTCGGGTGTTCGGGTGATTATCATGTGCAAGGCACCGCTTGCAGGACATGTGAAAACGCGTTTGACGCCACATTATTCCGCCGATGAGGCCGCTGCCTTGCATAGGGCCATGGCAACCACGGTGATTCAGCGGGCAAAACGCCTGTTTGAAGATGTGGTGATTGCCGCCGATGATGTATCGCACCCGTTTTTTACGGGTTTATCGCTGCCGATTCTGGCTCAGGGAGAAGGTCATCTGGGTGAGCGCATGAACAGGCAGTTGGCGGCGGCATTTGCTGCCGGTGTAAAGGCAGTGTTGCTGTTAGGGACCGATTCACCGCATATGCCGGACTCTCGTCTGATTGCGGCGGTTGAGGCGCTGAACCATGCCGATGTGGTACTTGGCCCTGTCGAAGACGGTGGTTATGATTTGGTGGCGATGAATCGTTTGTTATCTATTTTTGATGGCGTGGTCTGGTCGTCCGGGCAAGTGCTGGAGCAGACGGTTCAAAATATCACCATGCAGGGGTTGAGCGTAGAGCAGCTTCATACAAGCTTTGATGTTGATTTCCCTGCTGATGTCGATCGTGCCAAACGATGCGGGTGGATTCCGGGCTGCCAGTGATTTGACCTTTTCCACAGCGTGAGGGCGCGCTAGTGTTGGCGAATCGGGCGGGCGTTTTGTGAGCTTGCCCGTTTTATTGTCCCCGTAGCAAGAAACGGGGCGCGACGCATCAGGGAGTAATAGAGCCGTATGCCACGTCGAACTGATATTCAATCCATTATGATTCTAGGAGCAGGCCCGATTGTGATCGGGCAGGCCTGCGAATTTGATTACTCCGGCGTTCAGGCCTGCAAGGCGCTGAAAGAAGAGGGTTTTCGGGTGGTACTGGTCAACTCCAACCCGGCCACAATTATGACCGACCCTGAATTTGCCGATGCCACCTATATCGAGCCGGTAACCTGGGAGGTGGTGGCGAAAATCATCGAAAAAGAACGCCCCGATGCGATTTTGCCAACCATGGGCGGGCAGACGGCGCTCAATTGCGCATTGAGCCTGAATAAACACGGCATCCTGGAAAAATTCGATGTCCACCTGATTGGTGCCCAGCCTGATGCGATTGACAAGGCCGAAGATCGTGAGCGCTTCAAGCGCGCCATGGATCATATCGGTCTGGAAATGGCACGCGGCGGTTTTGCTCATTCGATGCAGGAAGCGCGAGGTCTGGCTATTGAGCTCGGCTATCCGATTATTATTCGCCCTTCATTCACGCTCGGCGGCACTGGCGGCGGCATTGCCTACAATCCGGAAGAATTTGAACAGATTGCCGCATCCGGCATAGATGCGTCGCCGACCGATGAAATTCTGGTCGAAGAATCGATTATCGGCTGGAAAGAATTCGAGATGGAAGTGATGCGTGATCATGCTGATAACTGCGTGATCATCTGCTCGATTGAAAATCTCGATCCGATGGGCGTGCATACCGGCGATTCGATTACGGTTGCACCGGCCCAAACGCTGACCGACAAGGAATATCAGCGCATGCGTGATGCATCCATTGCCATCTTGCG
>CAZKME010000158.1:0-4717 GCA_964553725.1 uncultured Zetaproteobacteria bacterium | reverse complement strand
TATCATCTGGATGGTTTAAGAGTCGATGCCGTGGCCTCGATGCTGTATCTGGATTATTCACGCGAAGAGGGCGAATGGCTACCGAATAAATTTGGCGGACGTGAAAATCTCGAAGCGGTTGAATTCCTCAAACAGTTTAACTGTCTGGTGCATGAACGTTTTCCCGGAGCCGTGACCATGGCGGAGGAATCCACTTCGTGGCCGATGGTAAGCCGTCCGACTTATCTGGGCGGGCTGGGTTTTACGATGAAATGGAATATGGGCTGGATGAACGATACGCTATCCTATTTTGAAGAAGACCCGATTCATCGCTCCTATCACCATCATGCCCTGACATTCTCGATGGTCTATGCCTTTACCGAGAATTTCATCCTACCGTTCTCGCATGATGAAGTGGTGCATGGCAAGGGTTCTATGCCGCAGAAAATGCCGGGCGATGACTGGCAGAAATTCGCCAATTTGCGCCTGCTCTATGCCTTTATGTATGCCCATCCGGGTAAAAAATTGCAGTTTAATGGCATGGAATTCGGCCAGTGGCCGGAATGGAATTTTGATGTTTCGCTGCCCTGGGATCAGGCCAATTTCATGCCGCATCGCGGCCTGCAACTGATGATGCGCGATATGAATCATCTGTATAAGGATGTACCGGCGCTACACGAGGTTGATTTTGATCCGGCCGGTTTCCAGTGGGTGGATTGCAATGATGCCGACCAATCTATTCTCAGTTTTATTCGCCGCGATAAAAATGGCGGCCCTGTCATTATCGCCCTGAACCTGACGCCGGTTCCCCGCCATGGTTATCGCCTCGGCGTGCCGCTTGCAGGTCATTATACGGAAATCATGAATACGGATTCGGAAACCTATGGCGGTTCCAATATCGGCAATGCCGGTGGCGTAAGTGCGGATGAACAGGCATGGATGGATCAGCCGTATTCCGTTTCCATTACCCTGCCGCCGTTGTCCTGTGTCATACTCAGACCGTAACAGGGGTCAAATATGAACAAGATGAATAATCAACGTGAATTTTCTAGAGTGGATGTGCCTGTTCGGGTTGAAATAGAACGGCAGGGGCAGGATGTTTTTATCGCAGTTGCACATGATGTCAGCTTAAACGGACTGCGTATTCAGTCGGATGAACATTTTGAAGCTGATTGCATGTGCGATGTGAAAGTGATTCTGGGCGAAGATGGGGGTGAAGAAAAACCTGTCGTCATTGAAGCGCACGGCTGCGTGGTTCGCTCCGATGGCCCGTTTGTCGCCATCCATTTCGATAACCTGGAACTGGAAGGGTATAATCACCTGAAAAACCTGATCCTGTATAATGCACTGGATAGCGATCAGATCGAACGTGAATTTGATGCGCATATCGGCCTGCACCGAAAAAATAACTGATATTGGCTTTGTAACCCGGACTATAGCCAGTTCTCCAGATTGAGTTCAGGCACTCTCTCAAACTCCTTTGTATTGTTACTCACCAGTATCGTGTTCAGTGATCGTGCATGTGCGGCAATCCACAGGTCATTAGCGCCAATCGGCTGGCCTGATCGTTCAAGAAAAGCGCGTATTTCACCATAATGCGAGGCTATTTCAGTATTCGGATACACAACCGGGATAATCTCAATAAGCCGGCGTAGTTTTTCGATGGTTTTACCTTCAGATTGACTTTTCTTTGCCCCGAACATTAATTCCCCATGCGTGATGAAAGACATGCCGACTTCGCCTGTTTGAAGTTGCTCAAAGCGTTTGCGCACCTGCAATGGATGGTGTTTGGCAATATAAATACAAATGTTTGTATCCAGCAGGTAGCACGGAAGCATTACAAAGACTCTCTTTCTTCCGGTAGCGGATCACATCGCCCATCAGCGAAGAAATCAGCAGGCATCTCTGTAAGCAATGTAAAGGCCTCACTGATATCAGACCTTTTCTTCCTCAAAATAATTTCGTCATCGCGCTGGAAAATTTCCACCTCGTCCACATCAAAATTATAAGCTTTTGGTAACCTTACCGCCTGCGAGTTACCATTTTTAAAGACTTTCGCTGTTGCCATCATTTAACCTCCATTTGCAGCCAATGATTGTACACACGATAAGTATATATTTATTTCTACATATTGGCAACGCTTTGTTGCCGGGAAAAATCATGCAGGCGCGTTGTTTATTTCATGTTAAAGTCGGCGAAGCCGGTCGCCGCTCACGTGTTTTGCAATTGGCTCTAAGACTTATTTAACAGGAGCCAGTTCAGAATCAGGGTGGAATGCCACCCAGGCAAACCAGTAGAGGCGGGTAACGGGTAGTATCTTGCCTGATTCAACATCGTGAATTTGCACGCCTTCACCATGCACGCGAATGGCCAGTCTGTGTTGTTTCCATGTCATCTGCTGTGATCCGGTCTTTTTGAGATTATCCAGTTTCCATGCGATATGCTTATTTTCCATGCTTAAGCCAATCACCCACGTTTTGGGCGGCAGCCGCTCATCATGGTTGTACACCGGGAAATAGGTGCCGGAACGCTGTTCATAACCGGCATACGGGTTGCGGCTGTAGTCGCGCCGGTAACCGGTATGGCGCGATAATACGCTGCTGTCCGGGTGGGCTGATTTCCAGTCAGACCATGCGCTGTGTTCGACAGGTAATAGTTGCAGCTTTTCACCGGCGCGCGGGCCGGTCACTGCCTGCATCATCAATTGCGACCACAGGCTTTCGCTCCGTTTATCATACAATAATACATCGGACTGATAGAGCATGCCGGACACGCCGAACAGGTCGCTGGAATCAAAAGCCATGCCGCTGCCGCATAACGGGCAATAGCTGAGCACAAATGCATGCGAACCGATTCGGTCATTAACGATTTCATGCCAGTTCAGGATGCGCACGGGATAAGCGCGCGCCTTGCCATCAATCACCATGCCCAGAATCAGATCGTGATCGTTCAACCAGTGGTCAGCGCTTTCAGCCGTTTCTATTGCCGGGTAGGTGAGGGCGGGAATGCCATCTTTGGGCGGGCCACCGGATAAAATCCGCTCAGCGGGAATCAGGGATGGCGACAATGCGAATCCGCACAGGATGAGCCAGAGCGTCGTCAGGCTGAATGCCGATAATATGGAAATGATGCGCATATTATTTCGTCTGAAGCATTTCGCTTTGCTTACAACTCGGCGTCAGTGTCACGTTATTGCCATATGCCTGCAATCATGATGTCATAATTTTCATTCAGTGTGAGGCAACATGTATCAGGAGTTGTTATGCTGAATGTAGAACACATAATCGAACAACGTTTTCCCGATTTTGAAAAGAGGTCGCCATTGCTCAAGCGGCCCTTCAGGGCTGCGCTCAGATTGCTCTTTCACGAGCGTGAGCAGCAACGCTTTCAACAGCAGTATCCGCATCTTAAAGGCATGGATTTCATTGATCAGTTGCTGGAATATTTTGATTTCAGCTACACGATTCAGCCGCGCGAAATCGAACGGATTCCGAGTCATGGACGGGTTGTGATTATTGCCAATCATCCGATCGGGACACTGGATGCTGCGGTGTTGCTTAAAATGGTCAGTCAGGTGCGTGCCGATGTCAAAGCAGTAAGCAATCAGTTGCTTAGCAGCGTGGAACCGTTGCAGACATTGCTGTTGCCGGTGGATAATATGGATGGCAAAACCACGCGCGATCAGCTTCGATCCGTTTACCGGCATCTGGAGGACGAAGGTGTGGTGATTATCTTTCCGGCTGGTGAAGTTTCACGACTGGGGCCAAGCGGCATTCGTGACGGGCGCTGGAGGAGCGGTTTTCTACGCATTGCGACAGTCACCCGCGCACCGATTCTGCCGGTGCATGTCAATGGTCGCAATTCGATGTTCTTCTATGCTTTATCCCTGCTGGCAAAACCGCTGTCGACGCTGTGGCTGGTGCGCGAAATGTATAAACAGGCGAAAAGTTCGGTGACAATTTCCATTGGAGAGATTATTCCTTTCGAGAGTTATCAGGGTGTGCAGTTATCGCTTCGGGCCAGAGTGAAACTGTTTCAGAAACATTTATATCGCATCGGCAACCGCAAAAGCGCCATGTATGATACCTGTGCGCCGATTGCCCATCCTGAACCACGCCGTTTATTGCGTCAGGAAATTCAGCGTTGTGAACTGCTGGGTGAAACCCGGGATGGCAAACAGATTTATCTGTCGCCGTTTCATCCTGACAGTTGTCTGATGCGTGAAATTGGCCGTTTACGGGAAATCGCCTTTCGCGCTGCCGGCGAAGGCACTGGCAGCAGGCGCGATGTGGATAGTTATGATCGTCATTGTTTTCAACTGGTATTGTGGGATGAGGCCGAGCTGGAGATTGTCGGGGCATATCGTTTGTGCGCCAGCAAGGGCAAGGCCGCTGCTGGTACACAGCCGGACAATGGGCAGCTCTATTCACAAACCCTGTTTCGATTTTCCGATGGCATGGATGAAATTCTGGAACACGGGCTGGAACTGGGACGCAGCTTTGTGCAACCACGTTATTGGGGACGCCGCAGCCTGGACTATCTGTGGTATGGCATCGGCGCTTTTTTGCGCAGCAAGCCCGAGTTTCGCTACCTGTTCGGGCCGGTCTCAATCAGCGATTCCTATCCGCTGGCAGCCAAAGATATGCTGGTATATTTTTACAATCTGTATTTTGGCGATGAGCAGGGCAGGGCGCAGGCATCCATGCCATATCGCTTAACAGCAGAAAAACGTCTGGAG
>CAZKME010000157.1:0-4751 GCA_964553725.1 uncultured Zetaproteobacteria bacterium | reverse complement strand
CTGCGCCCGGATCCATAATCAGGCGGAATACAAACAGGATGATTTGAAACGGCGCGTAATCGGCCATATCCATGCTGCCGTCGTCATTGATATCCATGGCCGGATAGAGATACACGACCGACAGCGAACCGATCACCAGCAGCGTGACCAGCATCCCCATCAGCATGCTGACTTCACTGCGCACTTCCTGCATTTTCGCCACTTTGCTGACGGCCTTGGCAATATTGCCAACCGGGTTGAGCATAATCAGGAAGCGGGCCAGCCGCAGCAGCACCCAGAATGGGGACAGGCCGGGAATCAGCCCCAGCACTGCGACGGAAGCAATCAAATCCAGCGGTAAAAACGCCTGTTCCGCCTTGCGGCGTCCACCTTCCGGCAACACCCGTGCAATGGATACGCCACGGCATACCAGCTCCAGCAACAATACGATACCAACATACAAGCCGACACTGTCCACCGCCAGCCCGATAGCGGCCAGCGCCACTACAACCAGCGCAAAGGGTAAGGAATAGACAAATGCATCATGGGTGAGAAAACGAAAAATCCGCAGCATGCGCAGCAGATACATGCCGCGAAACAAGCGCGCCAGACGCAGATAAAAACCCTGCGAGGCTACATTGGCCGGAATCAGCATGGCCGAAAACAGACTGATGGTTGCGAGGCCATCGAGCAGCAAAAAGGCCAGCTCCGATTTATTGACCCAGCCGTTTTCCTTTTGCAACCAGAATCTTAAACACCACTCGAAGGTAAAAAACAGCGCCAGCGGCAGCATTACCCAAACATGGCGCTCAAAGGCGCACAGCCCCAGCGCCACCACAATCATCATGGCGTAACGCGGATGCGAAAACACCCGTTCACCCAGCAACAGCCAGGCGCGCCGACTGCGTCCGCCGGCCAACCAGGACGGCATGCCGTCAGCGCCTTGATTCACCCCGGTTTGGACTGCATTTTTTTCAACCGTGGCATCGTTCTTTTTCTTCTTTTCGGTGTTGGTATCAATGTCCGGTTGAGCAGCATCAGATTGATCAGCGACAGATTGAGCAGCGCCCGGTTGAGCAGCGCCAGAACGGGGTGCCTCAGAGGGGATCGTTTCAGTTCGCACCGGTTCAACCTGCATCGTCGTCATTGCACTGATCTGCGCATTAGCAGCCAGCACAGGCGCAGCAGCTTGCCTGCTGTCGCCAACGACCGGTGATTGCTGCTCTGCCTCGCCATCGCGACCTACCGCCGCAATTCGTCCAAAAAATCGGTCACCCGCTGCGACAATTCGCCGCCCTTCTCAGTCAACTGACCGGCTACGCCGAGCACTTCGACAGCCGCGCGACCGGTTTCCTCAGCCGATTCACTGACCCCGCCGATCTCATCACTGGCCCGGTGCGTCGCATCGGATGCATATTGTACGCTCTGGGCAATTTCGCGGGTCGCCTCATTCTGCTCCTCGGTGGCCGCCGCAATAGCCTGATTGATCGTATTCATGCGTTCGATAATCTCGCTGATATTGCCGATGGCTCCGGCCGCATCGGTACTTTGTGTCTGAATATGGCTGATTTGCTCGGAAATCTGCTCGGTCGCCCGCGCCGTTTGATTGGCCAGTTCTTTCACTTCTCCGGCCACCACGGCAAAACCGCGTCCGGCGTCGCCCGCTCTGGCCGCCTCGATACTGGCATTGAGCGCCAGCAAATTGGTCTGCTCGGCGATATCGGTAATCACCCGGATCACCTCACCAATCTGCTCAGATGCGGAGGATAGGCTGCCCACCGTCTCGTTGGTCTTGTTGGCTTCAGCCACGGCCTGATGCGAAATTTCCACCGCTTCGCGCACTTGCCGGGTGATTTCGGCAATGGATGCCGACAATTCCTCCGAGGCCGAGGCCACAGTCACCACATTGGCGCTGGCTTCCTGCGCACTGCCGGATACCGATTCGGCCTGTGCCGTGGATTGCTCGGCCATGGCCGACAAGGCTTCTGCCGACTCCTGCATGCGGCTGCCATAATCCATGATTTCGCTTACCACGGCACCAATACCGCTTTCAAAATCACTGGCCAGCTCTTGCCGCTCGGTCACATCCACCCAGGCCACCATAATCGACACCCAGTCTCCGCCATTATCATCAATCGGGAATGCCTCGAATTCAATAGCGCGCCCGCCAATCTCAAAGCTGGCTTTGGCCGGTAGATTCGATTTGGATGCCAGGAAGTTGCGTTGATGGGATGGATTTTTGTGGAAAATATCAATGCATTTGCCCACCAGTTCATCGGCCCGGCATGGCAGTGAATCTTCAATCGTCCTGAACAGCTTCAGCGCTGCCGGATTCAGATAGGTAATGGTCAAATCACTGGTATTGGCCAGCATCGTGGCCGCCGGTGTGGTCTCGACGATTTGCTGCAACTGGAAAGCCTGCCGACTGGTTTCCTGTAGTTTTTTATAAGCCACCACGATGGTACCGATCGCGCCGCTCATGTGAACATTCAATTCCACATTCGTATCGCCGTCATCCAGCGCATCCATCGCTTCAGCCACCTCGCGCAACGGTGACAGAATGGATTGCACAATCACGTACAACAACGCCAGCACCAGCGCCAGCAGTCCCAGAGCAATGCCCCAGAATTTTAGCGCCTGACCGTCATGAATGGCGGCAACTTCATCCCGCTTACCATCAATCAACGCACCCAGCCCCTGATCCATACTCTCCAGCATCGGTAACAGCTTTGCATCGAACACTGTATCAAACTCGCTGCGCTGCTTCGCCATGTCCAAACGCTTGCTGGCATAATTGCCAAAGCTTTCCGTATAACTAGCCAGTTCGTTCTTTAACGTCTGCTTTTCCTGACTGTTTATATCGGAGGATGCATCCAGAAAATGTTTGAAATGCGCCACTTCTGCGGCGTGCTTCTTCAGGTATTTTTCGGCCCCGCGTATAACAAAATCCTTTTCATGCCGACGCAACATCAACATCGAAATCATGATTTTATCGCCGCCGACCTTGTTCAAATGCCGCTCGATGCCATGCACGGCATCGCGTAATTTGCCGCGCAAGCCATCTTTTTCGGTTAAACCCATGTCCGTTTTATCGGCAGCATAGCCTTTCACCAGTTGATCGAAGCGATCCAGCGCTTCGCCAAAGGTTGATATATCCTGTTGCAGGCTATCGCCCGGCAACGCTGTTTTCAGGGCTTTGACCGTAGCATGATTCTCGGCGTTAACCGCCTTATATTCCTCAGTCAGACCGCCATGACCGGAACTCAGGCGCATGACCAGCGCATCCTGCCATTTGGTTTGCTCGGCCAGCGTATCCAGCTTCTCCATGGATTTTGACAGGACATACATCTGTCCGTCAATTTTCTCCAGCGCCGTCATACTGCTGTTATGCACCAGTCCGACCAGTACCACCGCCACCACAGTCAGGCCGCCAACAGCTGCCAAGCGATGTGCTACCGTAAATTTATCGTACCATTTGTGATTTCGCTGCTCTGCCATCTGCCGCCTCCACAGGAATAAATTCATTATCGACAGATTCGAGCAAATCACATGCCAATGAAATGATGGTTTTGCTACACATGGTTGTTTTGCTTTTCTTTGCGCCTTTGCGTCAAGGTGAATTGCGCTTGCGCAAGAGAGGGTGCCCTGGGGCGCTTTGCGTGAGATGCTTTTTCCGAACACCGTCAAATCGTTTTTTCTACCGCCACTTCATCGCAATCGGCAAAACGGGAACAATGCACGCATACCGTCCAGATTTTATGCGGCAGGCTTTCCTTGGAAACAATGGCATAGCCCTGTTTGATAAAAAAACCGGTGACGTAGGTAAGCGCAAATACTTTGCTAACACCCAGCCCCGACAACCACGTTTCACAAGCCTCAACCAGCAAGCGCCCGATACCATGCTGCTGACAGGCCGGTTCAACCGCCAGCGAGCGCACTTCGGCCAGATTTTCGGCATAAATATGGGTGCAGACCGCTCCAGCCAGTTTACCCTCGAATTCTGCCACCAGAAATTCCTGCAAATGCTGAAAAATATTATCGCGATCACGCCGTAAAATGATGTCTTCTTCAGCATAGGGCAGCAGCAATTGATAAATCGCTTCGACATCATCAACAATGGCATGGCGAACCAGAATATCGGGATTCATGCCGAAATCGCATCCCGCCCGCGCCGCAACATCTCGGCTGCATGTTGCAGTGACTGCTCGCCCGCCCCGCCCAGCATACGGGCAATTTCACTTTGCCGCGAATCAGCAGCAACCGGTTTCAGCCCGGTCACGGTGCGTCCGTCTTTCTCCATCTTGCGAATCACCACCTGATGATCGGCGCACGAAGCCACCTGCGGTAAATGCGAAATCACCAGCACCTGCCGCTCCTGCCCCATGCGAGCCAGTAATTCGCCCACACACCAGGCCGTTTCGCCGCCAATGCCGGTATCGACTTCATCAAATACAGCCAGTTGCGGCATATCGGTCAATGCGCCGCAACCCTTGAAGGCCAGCACCAGCCGGGACAATTCACCGCCGGAAGCCACAGCTGCCAGTTCTCGCCACGGCTCACCCGGATTGGACATAATTTGAATGCCGACTGTATCCCAACCCGATGCTGACCAGCCCGATTCGTCACCGCTTGCGTGCACATTAAAACGCAGTTGCATACCGGCCAGCGCCAGTTTGTTCAGAAACGGACGCAATTGATCAGCCAGCGCTTTGCCAGCATCCTGACGTGCTGTATTCAAAGCTGTTGCACAGCGCCGGTATTGTTCAGCCGCC
>CAZKME010000156.1:0-4778 GCA_964553725.1 uncultured Zetaproteobacteria bacterium | reverse complement strand
GTTTTACATGATATTTCACGAATAAGAGACTATAGCAACCACATCACAAAACCCATACTCAGCATGGCGGCTGGGGCATTCCACTGGCCCGGCATCAGAGCGCGGGTAGCCGAGGCGGTCAGGGATGCAATCAGCGTGGCAATCAACAGCGATTGCCAGTCGGTGCCGTGGTAAACATGCAGGCTCCAGCATAGCAGCGCCGTGCTTGTCGCAATCAGCACAAGATGACCGGCCAGCGTCTGTTCAGGATGGGCGGGAAATCCGAGTGTGACAAAGCCCGGCTTGCGCAGGCCGAGATGATCGACCCAGTAGGCTGCAGGAAAGGCCAGACAGAGGCACAGCGCCAGCCCGAAACCGAACTCGGGAATGTGCTGGAACCAGAGAATGGCAATCAGCAGCGCCGTGAGAAGATGCGTGAGCGGCAGCAATGGCAGAGTGGGATAAATACCCAGTTCCGCATTCATTCTGTGGGATGACCATGCCAGGCGCAAGTGTTGCCAGAACGGCGCTTTCAGCATGATGGACAGCATGGCTGGCAATATCAGCGCGGCCATGCCGCTCCATAACCAGCGTGCATCAATATAAACCGGCCACATCAGCACCCAGATGCTCAACAACGGGGGAATGGCGTGTTGAATGGTAACGGGGGGCGCGCCACGGCGCAGAATCATCACCGAGAACCAGGTCAATTGCAGGATGCCCAGCGTAACCAGTATGCTTAAAATCAAATCGCTCGTGGCTATCGTTTCAGACATGAGCGTCAGACTAACTGCTCTGCCGCTTTGCCGAAAGGCGGGGTAACGGTTAGGCTGCACATTCACATATAAGGAGGGGAATCATGACCCAGGATGAAATGAAACAGAAAGTAGCCGAGGCGGCGCTGAAATATGTCAAAGCCGGTACGATTGTCGGTGTTGGTACGGGCTCGACTGCCAATATGTTCATCGATGCGCTGGCTGGCATGAAAGATGAGATTCTTGGCGCGGTGGCCAGTTCCGAAGCGACTGCCGAGCGCCTGGCCGGGCATGGCATTGCCGTGCTGGAGCTGAATGAGGCGCTGACTAAGGTGGATTCGTTATCCGTCTATATTGATGGCGCGGATGAATTTGATGCCGGTAAAAATTTAACCAAGGGCGGCGGCGGCGCATTGACGCGCGAAAAGATTGTGGCGGCAGCTTCCGATGCGTTTGTTTGTATTGTGGATGAAAGCAAACAGGTGGAGTATCTTGGTGCATTCCCGCTGCCGGTTGAGGTGATTCCAATGGCTGGCGCGCTGGTCGCCAATGTGGTCAGATCGCTGGGCGGCGAGCCGAAACTGCGCGAAGGGTTTTTGACTGATAACGGCAACATTATTATCGATGTGCATGGTTTAAGCATCACCGATGCGCGTGGGCTGGAAGATCATCTGAACAGCATTCCGGGCGTGGTGACCAATGGTATTTTCTCGCACCAGGGGGCTGATGTGGTGCTGATGGGCACGCCCGATGGCGTTGAAGTTGTGGGCTAGGGATATTCGCAAGCTTATCGACAAATCAGCAGGGTTTATTAGCTATAAAACAGGGTCTGATGAAAAGGAGCACGCTATAAATGGCAGATAATTCTTCATCTCAAGGTGTGAGATCCGCTATTCTGGCGATGAATCCTCTGCAGCTGTCATTGTTGGTGTCCATTCCGTTCGTTTTGGTGTTCAGCCTGATTAATTTCTCCCTGTCGCTGTATGATCTGGGTGATCTTGAGATAGGCATGGTGGGCACAATGCTTGCCCTGTACTGGTGGACAACCCGGCACGATGCGCCATTTTGGCAGCAGAATTTGTACATTATGCACCCTGCCATACTGTTTACATTGTTGTTCATGCAGGGTGGTTATAGTGATATCGGGTTTATCTGGAGCTTCGGTTTTCCATTTGTCGCCTGCCTGAGCGCCGGTTCTCGCACCGGTCTGGCCTGGACGATTCTCTATGCAGCAGCTATTGCTGTTCTGAGCACTGTGATGGGCGATATGGCATGGCAAAAGCTGGTTTATATCGGTTTGGGTTATATCGCATTCAGCCTGTTGGCAATCTATACGGTGCTGTGGCGTGAGAAAATGCAAGAGAGCAGCCAGTATCGCCTGTCTGAAACAAGCAGTAGTCTGAAACATGAAAAACATCTGCTGTCAGATAGCAAAATAAGCCACAGGTCATTGCTGGATGCCTTGCCGCATGCACTCGGTGTGTACAGTGAGAACAGGTGGATTTATTGCAATGCGGAGGCTGCCCGCTTGTGGGGAGCGGATAGCCCGGAAGAAATAATTGGTACATGCATCTTTGATTATGTACATCGCGATGATCATGAGCAAGTCAAACAGCGCATCGAACAGATGACCAAAACCGGCAGGCCTGCGCCAGTGATCGAAGAGCGGTTGTTGCGTAAAAATGGCGATGAGCTGATCGTTAAACTCCAGTCCAGTCCGGTGAAACATGATGGCAGGCAGGCTTTTCTGGTCAGCGCTGAAGAAGTCAGTATTGAGAAAGAATATGATGATGAACATCATCAATTGAAAGCGCAGCTTGAGCATGCCCAGCGGCTTGAATCGCTCGGCGTGCTGGCTGGCGGCATCGCCCATGATTTCAACAATCTGCTGACCGCGATTCTGGGCAATGCCGAACTGGCCAGAGGCAGGCTGGATGACAAACCGGCGGTGATCGGGCATATAGATAATATTGTCGGCTCCTGCGATAACGCGGCTGAATTATGCAAGCAGATGCTGGCCTATGCGGGCAAGGGCAGTTATGAGATGAAGGTGATCAATCTCAATGATATGGTCAAAACAATGGGTAAGCTGATTCGGGCTTCGGTCAGCAGCAATATCGCCCTGAAGATAAAGCTCAATAGCCAGTTACCCGGCATAGAAGGGGATACGGCGCAAATCCAGCAATTGATTTTGAATTTCATCGTCAATTCCGCCGATGCGATTGGCAGTGCCAGCGGTGAGATCAAGGTATCCACCGGCGTGAAAAAGATGGCGCATGAAGCGTTGATCAAGCTGTTCAACGGTTCGGAATTGCCCGAAGATGAATATGTTATTCTTGAAGTGCGGGATACCGGCTGCGGTATGGACAAGGAGATGCAGGACAAGATTTTCGATCCGTTTTTTACCACCAAGGAAACCGGCAGCGGTCTGGGTTTGTCCGCCGTGCTGGGCATTGTACGTGGCCATCGTGGCGCGCTTCAGGTGTTTAGTACGCCTGGCAAGGGTACGGCATTCCGGGTTTATTTACCTTCCACCACGCAGTCATTCAGTGAGAAAATTGTCAGCACGGTTGAAGTGGATGCATGGTGCGGCGATGGCAAGGTGTTGGTGGTTGACGATGATTTGCGGGTACGCAATGTGGCCAAATCATTTGTCGAAAAATTGAATTTCGATGTGATTACGGCGGAGGATGGCAAAGAAGGCCTGGATGTGTTCAGCAAGCAACATAATAATCTTGCCGCCGTGTTGCTTGATATGACCATGCCGGTCATGGGCGGTGTTGATGCCATGGCCGGCATGCGGGAAATTAATGCTGACGTGCCTATTATTATTGTGTCCGGTTATTCGGAAATCGAAGCGGGCGCACTGATCAGGGGCGACCGGCCCGATGCGTTTCTACAAAAGCCATTCAAGGCCAAAGCATTGAAAACAGCGCTCTACGAGGTGATGCATTCAGCCTGAGTGTATTCATCGCTGAGGCTCGTGCGTAGGGTTTGCGCCCATGCAAGTCAGCGATTTCGATTTTAACTTACCTGAACAACTGATCGCCAAACAACCACTAAAGCAACGGGATGCATCCCGCCTGCTTTGCCTGAACGCGTCGGATAAAGATATTGACGATAGTCTGATTCGGGATTTACCCAAGGTGGTACAGCCCGGCGATGTCTGGGTGCTTAACGATACGAAAGTAATTCCGGCCCGCTTGATTGGCCATAAAACAAGCGGTGGCAAGGTCGAAATTTTATTGCTGGAGCCAGCCGTTGAAGCGCATGTCTGGCACGCCTGGGGCAGGGCCAACAAGGCGCTGAAAGCGGGCACGCGCATTTTCTTTTCTGATACATTTTCTGCCGAAATATTGCATCGCGATGGCAAGGATGTCGAAGTGCGCCTGATTGCCGATGATGTGCCTGCTGCCATTGAATCGGTTGGCCACATGCCGCTGCCCCCCTATATCAATCGCCCCGATAGCGAAGCGGATAAAGAACGTTATCAAACCGTATTCGCCCGCCATGCCGGTGCTGTGGCCGCGCCGACTGCCGGTTTGCACTTAACCGCCGAACTGATGGCGGCCATGCAGGATGCCGGTGCCGTGTTTGCACACCTCACCCTGCATGTCGGCCCCGGTACGTTTCAGCCGGTACAGGTCGAAAATCTGAGTGAACATAACATGCATGAAGAGGCGTATATCGTGCCTGATGAAACCGCTATGATGGTGAATCAGGCCAGAGCAGAAGGGCGACGCGTGGTGGCAGTGGGTACGACCAGTTTGCGCACGCTGGAGGCTGCGGGTCAGAGTGGCTGCTTGCAGCCCGGCGCAGGCCGGACTGCCATTTTCATTCATCCGGGTTACCATTTTCGCATGGTGAACGCGCTTCTGACCAATTTTCACCTGCCCAAATCCACTCTGATTATGCTGGTGGCAGCTCTGGCCGGACGCACGCGCGTGTTGTCCGCCTATGAATATGCCAAAGAAAACGGCTACCGCTTTTATTCTTATGGCGATGCGATGTTTGTATCGTGTGGCGAGGATATGCAATAACAAT
>CAZKME010000155.1:0-4798 GCA_964553725.1 uncultured Zetaproteobacteria bacterium | reverse complement strand
ATCGTCGCCAGATATTTGAACTGGGCGAAGTAATAGACGGCAATGAATGTCAGCAGCACCATGACCAGAACCAGAGAACCCGGCACTTCCAGCCCCTTCATTTTAGGCTCTGTGCCACCATGCAACCGGGCTGCAACCACGCCTGCCGGTTCGGCCAGCGGTGGCAGGACGCCCTTGGTCACTTCCTTGCCGAAGAAGGTGCCGAACATACAGATCAGATAGAACAGCGCCCCAATGCCCCCAATTGCCGCACCGATTTCAGCCACGGTCATCAGCATGTGCGCCATGGCGGAGAAATCAAATGGTAAAGCAGCATCGGCGTAAGTGATATCCCAATGGCGTCTGGGCACGCCCAGGTGGCCTGCGGCCATAAAAAACAGCGCGAAGGTGCCCATGCCGAGCCCGAACAGCCATGTTGATAGTTTGGCCAATTCGGGGAAGGCCAGTTTGCGCCGGGTCAGTAGCGGCACAATCCAGTAAGAGAAGGCGATGAATGCCAGTGTCGTACCGGTGGCTACCGTGCCGTGGAAATGGCCGGGGACGTATACCGTGTTGTGGATGATCATATTGATTTGCTGATTGCTCATGGTGACGCCGGTAATGCCGCCCAGGAAACCGAACAACACAACGGACAGGAAAAAGCCGGAGAAGACCGGATTGGACCACGGCGCCTTGCGTAGCCACTCGAACAGGCCGTGAGTCAATCCCCTGCGTCGTTGCGCCAGTTCAATGCCGCCCGGCACAGTTAAACCGTGAATCAGGCTGCCGAGCACGGCCAGATAAGCGGCGTAACTGGTGTTGAAGGTACGCCATGCGAAGCTGGTGCCGGGGTCGGACAGCAGATGGTGCGCTGAACCGAGTTGCAGGGCGAACAGGTAGAGCACGAAAGCCATCCGACTTACTTTTTCATTGAGCGGACGGGCGCCGAACAGGATGGCGGCCAGTGCATACCAGATGGTGATGTGCATGGTGATGTTCACCTGTTGGGTGGAATGGGCCAGCGCCCAGAAGACTACCCGGTACATCTCCGGATCAATGTTGTGAACCAGTCCCAGCGACCATAGCAGGGTAGGTATCATGATGACCGCGCCCATCACCCATGTAAAAATAGCGATGATGGCATAAGTCAGGCAGCCGAAGGTGACCAGTGGCATGGAGCCCGTATAGGTACGCTCGTTTTTGGCTTTGACCAGCGTGGCGATCACGATAAACATGGGAATCAACGCGCCGACAGCAAACAGGATGACGCCGACATAGAATAACGGATTGGCCTGCAAAGGCGGGTAGGCCGTGAACATGACGGTTGCCTGGCCCGTCAGCACCATCACGGTGGCGAGCGCCGAACCTGCCACCATCAGCCAGAAGCTGAACCATGCCAGTTTTGGCGTTGCCAGCCGGGCATTGATCGGCGTGGTGCAGAAATAATAGGCAACACCGATTTCAAAGATATGGCACCAGAATAACAATACGGCAGCGCCGTGGCCGGTCAGGAAAATATAGAACCATTCCGAGGGCAGCAGATGCAGCGCAGGCAATCGGGTCAGCGCTACGCCGATCCCGAGTACGCCGCCGGCCATTAGATAAATGATGGCGGTCAGGATATGCGCCTTGGCCAGTCCAATCACCGGTTTATTGAGATTTTGGCCGGTATCCGGGCAGGTAATAAAATCTTGCGGGTTTCTCAAGGTGCTCATAATACGCTCCCTCCGATGATGCCGCCCTTGCCGTCAAGAACCACGTGATTGGCTGTATCAATGACATAGAGTTTACCGGCCATCTCATGATGACCAAGCCCGCAATACTCGTTACAGGTGATGCGATAAATACCGGTCTTGTTGGGCGTAAAACGCAGCACGTAATCATAGCCGGGAACCAGTTGCAGGTTGACGTTAATGGGGAGTAGCGAAAAACCGTGATTCACATCCAGTGACGAGAGATGAAAGACGTAGGTTTTGCCCAGTTCCAGCACCGCGATCACGGGCCATTCAAACTGGCGGGCACCGATAAATACATTGCCACCCGCTGGCACCTGAACGACGGGGATATCCGTCGTGCCTTCAGTCATGAGCTTGCCGGAGGCATCTTTCAACTGATACTGATCAATCATCTGATCCATTTTGTCCGAAAAACCGTCAATCGTGACCCGAAATGCTTCGCCGGCCTGATTCTGATTACCGACAAAATACCAGCCGACCATCCAGACCACCATGACCAGACACCATGCATAGGCAACGGCAATCCATATTTTTTCATCGGGCCCAACGGGCAATCGCCACCAATGGCGATGCGGAATGGGATCCATGCTTGTGTAACTCATATACTACCCCCCCTTGGAAGCTTAACTTATGGAAGTGGAACCGGTTGCGGCCCAATCGGAAAGGCCATCCAGATAAATGGTATGCCGGCATCGGGAAAGACCAATGACAATACGCCGCAGGCAAGTACGATGGTGGCAAACACAATCAGAAAGATAAACAGAGCCAGCAGTCCGTTTCTCGATCTGCGTTCACTCGGGCTTAATTCAGGCAAGGCGCTTTCAGACAACTCAGCCATCGTTAATAGCCCGCCACAGGCACGCTAAGCACTTCCATCACGCCCCAGAGCGTGTACAACAGCGTCGGGCTGGCAATGCCGAGAAACAGCAACATGGATGGATCATCCAGAAATGCCTGCCAGCCTGAAACCGGATCCTGATCTTCAGTGAATTCTGTATCTGGATTGGAATCAGTCATGATGAACTCCCCTTACAACGATAATAACACGCAAATAATAACCCAATGAAATGCTCTGGCCTTGATTCAGGTCAAGTTCTTGTGAATGAACTTTCGTGGGTGAGCGGTGTTAAAAAAGTTATCGCTATCGCTTCCGGAATGGACAAGCATTCGTTTGAATCAATGGCTGCGATCCATGTTATATACAGGCGTGGTTGCTACACAGCTATTGGCGACAGGGGAGGATCAATGGACTTTGCACTCTGGTATACCATTGGCGGTATTGCGCTGTATTTCGCAGCCGACTGGTTGTTGAATCAAATCGAGATTTCACGCGGAAAACGCTTTGAATATCGCAGCCTTATTTTTTTCGCCATGATGTTTGCCATGGCGTTAATTTATATGTTTATCGTGAATCCACAGTAGCAATGAACGTCGCTTAGGCGTTGTTACGAAATAACATATACACTATCCATCCAGTATTCACGTCATCTTGCCGCGCTACTCAATCGCATGAAACTCAATGTGGAACAACCACATTATCGTTTCATGCTCAATCATATCACGACAATCTAACGCACTACAGGCGTATAATTGCACATGTTATTCCGTAACAACGCCTTAATGTTCGAGCGCCTGCTGCCTTGAATCATTCAACGTTCCATATTTTTTACCGTTATGATCAATGAGTAGAATATTTCCACTCATGTTCTTCATAAGTTTTATTCCATCCGCGCCCTGAATGAATAACGCGGTACTCCATGCATCCGCCAGGGTTGCGCTGGCGGCAATGACGGTCGCACTTTGAGAACCGCTTGCAGGCCAGCCGCTTTTCGGATTGATTAGGTGGTGGTAGCGCTTGCCATTATACATAAAAAAGCGCTCGTAATCACCCGATGTCACGATGCTGACATCACCCTGTAAATCCAGACTGGCGATCACATCATTTCTGTTGCGCGGGTGGCGGATGCCGATGCGCCAGGGCCGATCCCCATGGCTTCCAATCAGGCGAATATCACCGCCAGCATTGATGATGGCATTGTGAATGCCATATTGTTGCAGGATGGCAATGCCGCGATCAATGGCATAGCCCTTGGCGATAGCTCCGAAATCGAGCCGGCAGCGTGCATCGGTGCGTAGCCATTTTTCGCCCTGTTTGTCGATACAGTGCGTCGGCGGAATGGCTGCTGCAATGGCTTCCTGTTCCGGCGGTGACGTTGGCGGAGGATCTTTTGAGAACCCCCACAACAGATTGAGTTTGCCCAGCGCCGGATCGAATGCGCCGTTACTTTGTTGTTTCACTTTCAGGGCCAGCGTCAGCACGGTTGCTACTTCATCCGGCAGTTTAACCGGCGAGCCGGGGATGGATGCATTGAATGCCTTGACCGCATTGGGGTGGTCGCCGTAAATGGTAAACTCACCCTCGACGCGCTGCATTTCCGCCGCTGCCGCCACAATGGCAGTTGCAGCATGATCAGCATCATTCGCGGCAATGGTGAATTCAACCAGCGTGCCCATGATAAAACGTGTTTCGTGGATATCGGCAGGGGGTGAGCATGCGGTGGAAATCAGTAACAGGGCAACAGTCAGGAAGCGGCGCATGACGCCATTCTTGCCGGAATCGGATGGCTGGCAAGCAACCGGTTGTCTGACGTGTGCGATTTGTGCATTTGCCATTGTGTGCGTTATACCCGATAATTGCGCTCAAGTATTTCAACGAGGTGTAAAATGAGCGTGGTATTAACCGAAGCAGCAGCAGCAAAAGTACAGGGTTTACTGGAGAAGGAAGAAGAGAAGCTGAACTTGCGCGTTTTTGTGTCCGGCGGCGGTTGTTCAGGGTTTCAGTACGGTTTTACTTTTGATGATGAGATTAAAGAAAATGATACCGTGGTTGAAAGCCATGGCGTGAATCTGCTGGTCGATCAGATGAGCATGGAAATGCTCAATGGTGCCGAGATTGATTATCAGACCTCGATTCAGGGTGAATCGTTCGTGATTCGCAATCCCAATGCATCGTCCACCTGCGGTTGCGGAAAATCCTTTACCCCCTCAGAAAGCGGCGACAGCGGCTGCGCCAACGCCGGTTA
>CAZKME010000154.1:0-4799 GCA_964553725.1 uncultured Zetaproteobacteria bacterium | reverse complement strand
CCCACCTTGCCGAATACCGATTTCACTTCGGGAAAGGATTTCAATATCCGATCCGTCTGTTGCATCAGTTCCTTGGCCTTGGTGATGGAGATGCCGGGGAACGTCGTGGGCATGTAAAATATATCGCCTTCATCCAGCGGCGGCATAAATTCACTACCGATTTTGGATAACGGATATGCCGTAGCACTCAGCAATAACAATGCCACGATCACACTTTTCCAACGCCACTGAATCACCTTGCCCAGTGCTGGTTTGTGGATATAACCCAGGAATCGATTCACCGGGTTTTTGTCTTCCGGCGGAATTTTACCACGCAGAAAATAACCCATCAAAACAGGCACCAGGGTGATCGCCAGAATAGCGGCACCGGCCATGGCGTAGGTTTTGGTAAATGCCAGTGGTGAAAATAATCGTCCTTCCTGCGCCTGCAATGTAAACACCGGCAAGAATGACACGGTGATGATCAGCAGCGAGAAAAACAGCGCTGGCCCAACCTCCCGGGATGCCGTTCCCACAGCCAGCCATCGCTCCCTGGCATTCAATTCCGCCCCCTTGGCTCTGACCGCATGTTCCAGATGTTTATGCGCATTCTCGATCATCACAATCGCCCCATCAATCATGGCGCCAATGGCAATGGCGATACCTCCCAGACTCATAATATTGGCGTTGATGCCCTGCCAACGCATAATCATAAAGGCGATCAGGATACCGACTGGCAAGGAGAGAATAGCAACCAGTGCGGAGCGTGCATGCAGCAAGAACATCAGACAAATCAACGAAACGACAATGGACTCCTCAATCAGCTTGTCCTTGAGATTATCCACTGCTCGTTCAATCAGGCTGCTGCGGTCATAGACCGGCACAATTTCCACACCTTCCGGCAGACCTGCTTTCAGCTCCTCCAGTTTTGCTTTCACCGCATCAATGGTGGACAGGGCATTCGCCCCGTAACGCATAATAATAACGCCGCCGGCCACTTCACCCTCGCCGTTGAGGTCAACCACGCCACGGCGCAATTCCGGCCCCAGATGGACGTTGGCAACATCCTGAATGCGGATGGGCGTACCATTTCCATCCACACCGACAGCAATTTTTCTTATATCACTCAGTGATTTGATATATCCCAGACCGCGCACCATGAATTCGGTTTCGCCGCGCTCAATCAGCCTGCCGCCAACGTCGTTATTGCTGCGCTGGATCGCCCGTTTCACTTTCGATAGCGGAATGTGGTAAGCCAGTAAGGCGTTGGGATCGACTTCCACCTGATACTGTTTAACGTAACCGCCAACGGAAGCCACCTCGGATACACCGTCCACGGTTTGCAGCGGGTATCGAAGATACCAGTCCTGAATAGAACGCAGGTGGGAGAGATCGTGTTTGCCTGTCCGATCCACCAGCGCATATTCATACACCCAGCCCACACCCGTTGCATCCGGCCCCAGCGTGGGGTTGACGCTGGCAGGTAGTTTGCCACTGACAAAATTCAGATATTCCAGCACGCGCGAGCGGGCCCAATACATATCCGTGCCATCCTCAAACAGGATATACACAAAGGAATAACCGAAAAAGGAATAACCGCGCACCACTTTGGCAAATGGCACAGCCAACATGGCTGTGGTCAACGGGTAGGTCACCTGATCTTCGACCACCTGTGGTGCCTGTCCTGGATAATCGGTAAATACAATCACCTGTACATCGGACAGATCTGGAATCGCGTCCAGCGGCGTATTCTTTACCGCCCAGTACCCGGCTGCGATCAAAAAGGCCGTAGCGATCAGTACCAGAAATCGGTTTTTAAGTGAGCCATCAATAATTGCCTGAATCATGGGTGGCTACTCCGCAGCCCGTGAGGGGTAAGGGGTAAAGGGTGAGATGTGAGGCGTAAAGTGTGAGGGGTAAGGGGTGAGTGAGGTGCAGGTTTTACTCTTCACGCCTGACTCCTTTCCCCTTACCCATATCCATACCTTTCATATCCATGCCCTTCATGTCCATGCCTTTCATATCCATACTTTCAGCATCCATAGCAGGGCGTGGATCGGCCTTCGTAGGTTTTTTCACTTCCATCATTTTAGCAGCGGCTTCGCGTAACTTGGATTCGGAATCAATCAAGAATTGAGCACTGGTTACGACCTCTTCGCCTTCCTTGACGCCGTCAAGAATTTGCACCAGACCTTCTGAGCTGATGCCAAGTTTGACATCGCGCGGCTCGTATCTGCCGGGCCCGCGCACCACGAATACCGCGTTGCGGCTCCCCGTACGCAGCACCGCTTCACTCGGAATGACAATAGCATTGACCTGCTTGCTGGCATGAATATTGACATCAGCGAACATATCGGGTTTCAGTTTCAGATCGAGATTATCAAACTCCAGACGTACCTTGATGGTGCGCGTCTTGGCCTCCAGATAGGGGTAAATATAAGTTATTTTACCGCTAAACTCTTCGCCGGGCAGAGATGCCAGGCGCATATGCGCCTCATCGCCAACCTTGATCCACGGCAGTTCATATTCGTACACATCGACATAAGTCCATACTCTGGTGAGGTCGGCAATCATGTAGATCTCGGTTTGCGGCGTAACATACTGCCCGTCGCGGGCACCGATTTTGACAACAATACCATCGAATGGTGAGTGGATATGCAGGAATTTCATCACCTTGCGTGTTCTCTCCAGCTTCCTGATCTGATGTTCGGGCACATCTAGCAATTCAAGCCGCTCGCGGGTGGAGCGCAGCAGGTTTTTGGCGCCGCGCCGAATATCCGGAAAAGGACTATCCTTCAGTATTTTCATATTATTCAGGGCCAGCAGATATTCTTCCTGACTCGACACCAATTGCGGCGAATAAATCGACAACAGGATTTCATCCTTCTTCACCTGCTCGCCAGTCTCATCAACACGCAGTTTGCCGATCCAGCCTTCGGTTTTGGGGTGCAGGCGGGTGATCCGCTTTTCATCGTAATCCACCCGGCCCACGCTTTGCACCTCGCGGCTCAGGGTTTTCCGCTCGGCCAGGGCTGTACGTACGCCGATATTCTGCACCGTTACCGGATCGACCCTCACCGTACCCGCAGGCTCGTTGGCGGACTGGCCGCTGTCGGCAAAGACCGGGACATAATCCATACCCATATTATCCTTGGCCGGAACAGGAGAGGTGACCTCCGGATTCATTGGGTTGCGGTAAAACAGCGGTTTGCGTTCCGTTTCCGCCTTGGCGCTTTGCCCACTCTGAGTCACTGCTGGCTGCTGTTGGGATGCCAGCCAGTAGCCCCCCCCAGCTCCCAGCGCCAGCGTGATGATAGCAACACCTATGATATTTTTATTCATGCGTAGTCTCCTTAACGCGCATGGATTTTTTGCACCCCGTGTGATGAAAAATTATCACGGGGTGTAAAAAATCATGCAGGCGCGTTGTTTGTTTCATTTTACTTGGCAATCTTCTTTCCAATAGCTGCTTCCAGACGCGCCAGGCTTTGTCTGGCACCGGTCAAGGCTCTCCAATACAGGGTTTCGTAATTATAGAGTGTGATCTGGGAGCGAACGAGGTTAAGAAAATCGACCTTGTTCACCTGATAACCGGCTAACATCGAATCCACGGTCTGACTGGCTTGCGGGATAATGCCCTGTTTGAACAGCGATGCCTGATCTCTGGTTTTGTTAAAATCGGCCAGTGCTGTCGATGCCTCGGACCACACCGCCTCAGTTGCATCCTGCAAGGCAAACTGCTCTGTTGCTACATTCGCTTTCTGTTGATCGAGAGCACGATCCTGTTTGGTCGATGTATAAATCGGCAAATTAAAACTTAAACCGAAGGTTGTAAAATCCGCTCGTGTCCGGCGATTCGCCGGGTTAATGCCACTGCGGGCACCCCAGGCACCGCCAAGCTTGAAATCAGGATAATAATCGAGTTCGGCAAGATCCACTCTCTTTTTGGCGGCCTTGATGCGCTCATTCTGGCTGGCCAGCAGCGGGCGCGCATTCGAGGCAATCCGGTGCAATTCGGCTTCAGGCGGCAACTTCGGCAATGTTTCTTCCACTTTGCCCGGCAGGGTTATGCCAAGATAGGTGGGGCGATTCAATAACTTGTTCAGACTCGATTCTGCATCTTTTCGTGCCCCCACAAGCTGGATTTCAACATCCAGTAATTTAGAGAGCTCCACCTGCGCCAGCAATACGTCCTGCTGCAAACC
This sequence comes from uncultured Zetaproteobacteria bacterium, assembly GCA_964553725.1. Taxonomy (GTDB): domain Bacteria; phylum Pseudomonadota; class Zetaproteobacteria; order Mariprofundales; family Mariprofundaceae; genus Mariprofundus. The sequence goes on along the minus strand of CAZKME010000154.1, from coordinate 615 downwards.
TTCGCCCACCTTGTACTTGGTTTCGGCGATACGGATAAATTGCCTGAGCAGTTCCTGGTTGCGTTTGACAATCTCCAGGGCCCGATCCAGATAAAACAGATTCCACCATGAAATATGCACATTGCGAATCAGCCGCCAACGGGTTTCCACCACGTCATAACTGGCCGATTCCGCCTCAAACTGCGCGGCTTCTTCTCTGGCCTTTAACTTACCTGGAAAAGGTATTTCCTGTGACAAACCGACTCGCAACTGCGTCATGTTTTCCTGCGTCGTGGACAGGGTATCCACCGGCAGATTAACGGCATCAAAAGCAATATGTGGATCGGGCAGTGTTCCCACCTGGGGTGGAATTTGAGAAATAGCCTTGGCGCGGCTGGCCATGCTGGCAAGCCCCGTATTGTCTTTTAAGGCCATCTTCTCCGCTTCACTGAGAGTAAGCGTATCCTTTGCTTTCGGAGCAGTGGTATCCTGAATCCCTGATTCCAGTCCCAAAACCGGAACACTGGATTCTTCCGCCAGGGCTGAGTGAGACAAAAACAATGTAAACGCAAATAAAACATAGATAGATTTAAACAAATAATTCAAAGAATCCTCCTGAAAAGTCTTTGTATAGCG
>CAZKME010000153.1:0-4873 GCA_964553725.1 uncultured Zetaproteobacteria bacterium | reverse complement strand
AATCACGAAGTGATGATGCGCGGCACCTTCGCCAATATCCGCCTGCGCAATCAACTTGCGCCGGGCACCGAAGGCGGCGTTACCGTTCACCTGCCGGATGGCGAGCAGACCAGCATTTATGAGGCTGCCATGCAGTACAAAGCCGACAATATCCCGGCCATTGTGATTGCGGGTAAGGAATACGGTTCCGGTTCCTCACGCGACTGGGCCGCCAAAGGCCCGTCCCTGCTGGGTATCCGTGCTGCGATTGCAGAGAGTTATGAGCGCATCCACCGCTCCAATCTGGTTGGCATGGGGATTTTACCCTTACAATTTATGGATGGAGAATCACCTGCTTCTTTGGGCTTGAGCGGTCGTGAAGTATTCAGCATTACCGGTGTAAAAGAAGGCGCAGGTGAAGTTACGGTGACTGCCGATGACAAGGCATTCACAGCTATTGTGCGCATCGACACGCCCAAAGAGTGGGATTACTACCGCCACGGCGGCATCCTGCAATATGTACTGCGCCAGCTTGCCGGTTCGTAATTATTAGAACGAACCGCCGTATATCTTTTTTTTATCCGCGTTTATCTGCGTCCATCTGCGGTTCCAGAGAATTGAACGTCAAAATCATTCAACCGCAGATGGACGCGGATAAACGCGGATGTAGTCAAAATCTGCTGAAAGTTATTGTATCCAAGAATTTTACCGATGCCTGAACTACCTGAGGTTGAAACGATTCGGGCCGGGCTGGAGCCGTTGATGGTCGGCAGGGAAATCACGCATGTGATCTGTCACCGCGCCAATCTGCGTTACCCGCTGCCGAATCTGGCGGCGCTGGTTGGCCAGAGCGTGACGCGTGTGCGACGGCGTTCCAAATACCTGCTGTTTGACCTGTCAGGTGAAATGCCGGAGGCCAGTCAAACGCTGGTGTGGCATCTGGGCATGACCGGCCAATTCCATGTTTTGCCGCGACATGCAGAAGCTGGAGCGCACGAGCATGTGCATTTTGATCTGAGCGATGGACAAAGCCTGCGTTACCGCGATGCTCGCCGTTTCGGATATGCAGGCCTGCTGCCAAGCGCGCAACTGGAAACACATGCATGGTTTAACAAGCTTGGGCCGGAACCTTTATCGGGTGCATTCAATACAGACCACCTTGTTTCACAGTGTATCGGGCGCAAAGCGCCCATAAAAAACGTTATGATGGATGCCGCATCTGTGGTCGGGGTGGGTAATATTTATGCTGCCGAATCCCTGTTCCGGGCCGGTATTCACCCTGCCCGCTCGGCAGGCAGAATTTCTTTGGTGCGATTGGGTTTCTTGGTAGAAACCATTAAAACAGTATTGACCGAAGCCATTGCGGCAGGTGGAAGCACGATCAGCGATTTTGTGCATACCGATGGCAAACCCGGCTATTTTGCCCACCAGTTCCAGGTCTATGGCAGGGCCGGACAATCATGCTTTCGTTGCGAGCGCATGGTCAAACGCTTCACACAGGCTGGTCGCAGCACATTTTACTGTCCGGGCTGCCAGCACTAGCCCGTCTTGGGGGGGCTTTTCACCACATCATTCATTGCAAATATTCAGCCGTTGTACAACATACCGATAATGATTCAGATGCGAGTCAGCGCAGTTTAAACGGATGACGCAGCTGCGTGTCGTGCTGCGATGAGAGGACGAAGACCATGCCTTACATGACCAATCAAATTATTGAGGAACTGGCTACCGGCCATCTGGGGCTGAAAAACCTGGAATCCGTGTACTGGAATCTGCCCACCCCAAGCCTGTATGAGCATGCCATTCATAATCATGAGGGGCATCTGGCCCATTTGGGCGCGCTGGTTGTGCGCACCGGGCATTTCACCGGACGTGCGGTGAAAGACAAGTTTATTGTTGATGAGCCATCCAGCCATGACAAGGTATGGTGGGGCGAATTCAACCGGGCCATGCCCGAGGAGCGTTTTGATGCGCTGTTGATGCGGGTGCGCCATTATATGGAAGGCAAACAGGTCTATGTCGAGGATTGTCTGGTCGGCGCCGATAGCCAATATGAAAAACCGGTGCGGGTGATCACGCAGGATGCCTGGCATGCGTTGTTTGCGCGCACCATGTTTGTCCGCCCTGTCGATATGGGCCGCGAGCTGGCGGTCGGGGAGCCTGAATTCACGGTTATTCATGTGCCACATTTTCATGCCATGCCGAGCATGGACGGCACCCATTCCGAAGCCTTTGTGATTTTGCATCTGGGTCGCCGTATTGCCTTGATTGGCGGCACCTCCTATGCCGGAGAAATCAAGAAATCGATTTTTACGATTATGAACTATCTGCTGCCGGAAGAGGATGTGTTACCCATGCATGCCTCGGCCAATGTGGGCGATAATCCGGATGATGTGGCCATTTTCTTTGGCCTTTCCGGCACCGGTAAAACCACGCTCTCCTCCGATCCGGAGCGCCGTTTGATTGGTGATGACGAACATGGCTGGAGTGAACACCATGTGTTCAATTTTGAAGGCGGCTGTTATGCCAAAGTAGAGCATCTGTCGCAGCAAAAAGAGCCGATGATTTATGAGGCGACCCAGCGTTTTGGTTCGATTCTGGAGAATGTCGGGCTGGATATCGCCACCAGGCGGGTGAATTTCGATGATGTCACATTGACGCCCAATACGCGCGCCGCCTACCCGATTCAGGCCATAGCCAATGCCGTGTATCCCGGCGTCGGCGGCCCGCCCAAAAATATCATTATGCTGACCGCCGATGCATTTGGCGTATTGCCTGCGATTTCAAAATTAACGCCGGAACAGGCGATGTATTATTTCCTACTTGGATATACCGCCAAAATACCCGGCACTGAAGCGGGCATCACCGAGCCGGAGGCAACTTTTAGCCCCTGTTTCGGAGCGCCGTTTATGGCCCGCCATCCGTGCGTTTATGCCAATATGCTGGGCGAAAAAATTAAACGCGATAATGTGACCGTCTGGTTGCTCAATACCGGCTGGAGCGGCGGCGGTTACGGTGTTGGCGAGCGTATGGATATTGATCTGACGCGTACGCTTCTATCCGCTGCACTGAATGGGAAACTGGAGAATGCCACCTTTCAAAAACATCCGATATTTGGTCTGAATATGCCCGAAACGCTCGAACCGATTGCCACATGGCGCGATCCTGAAGCCTACCTGAAATCAGCCAACGATCTGGCCAAACGCTTTAAAAAAGCATTCGCCCAATTTGAGGATGAGGCCACCGATGCGTTACGGCGTGCGGGGCCGCGATAATGCAGTATTTGCATAGCGCCCCGGAAACCGGGGCATTTTTTTCACTGCTGCGGCGCGACTATGAACTCGGTTTTGTACAACAACTTGCGCGACCCGAAATGCCGGATGCAAATACGATAACCCGCCACTGGCAGCATGATAAGGCCATACTGCTGCCCGGCATACTCGATTTGCAGCCTTGGCAGTCCGATATCGAGCAATCCCATCGCCTGATGGAAGCAACGTTGGAAAGCGGAGAAGTTTCTACCTTACTGGGAGCATCACCGTACAATCATCGTCTGGCGGCGCACTTTCCGCTGGTGGCGTCATCCTTTGAAGATCACGATGAGCAGGGCATCGAGAAAATCTACTTTGATGCGGAGGCGGATGCCGGGGGTGAACGAATTTGCGTGGCCGAAAATCTGTGGTGCAAGGGCTCATGGTTATCCTTTATTGAGGCGGACGCATCGTTGCGCTTTCGTTTCTCTTTCGGCATGGAGTGCATGCAGGATGTTGCCGCCGATCCTGTGCGCCAGCGCTGGGCCGGACGCCTGTGTGATGCGCTGTTCCCCGAATCCGCCGCCATTACCAACAACGAAACCATCATCGAAACGCTGCAACCGGTGGTTGGCGGCACGCCTGCCTTTGTGGAGCGCATCGTGTATTTCAATGCGCCCAACGGCGGCGCGCAAATGCACCACGATGTCGAACGCGGCCACGACGGGGTGGTCTACGGCCAACTCAGTGGCAGCACATTCTGGCTGGCGCTGGGCAAACAGATCCTGATCGATGAACTGATTGCGTTTATCGAGCAAGCCGACAACGTCGCCGAAATCGAACGCTTGTTGCCCGATGCAGATGCGCGCAGAGAACTGGCCGGACTCATCCGGGACAGACAGGCGTTATCGAACTACATGGATGCATTAGATCACGAACTGGTCGAGGCTGTGATGGATCGCTCGCCGCTGTTTGTGCGGCAACTGGTCGAACACGGCTACGGCTTTATTCTGCATGCCGGTGATGTCTTGCTGATGCCGCAACGTGATCTGAACACATGTGTCTGGCATTCGGTGATGACGCTCGGCGATGCGCCGGGCGAAGCCTTATCATTCGCCGTTCGGAGAGATGTTGAAATTTATTAAACGCATATCGGCGCTGCTGCTGGTCTGTTTGCTGGTGACGCCAGCCTTGAGTAAGGAGGTCGATATGGCCAAAACAGAGCCGAAATACACCAATGCCCTGATCCATGAATCCAGCCCGTATTTGCAGCAGCATGCGCATAATCCGGTCAACTGGCTGCCGTGGGGAGAAAATGCGTTCGCGCTGGCTCGCTTGCAGGACAAGCCGATTTTCCTGTCCATCGGTTATTCCACCTGCCACTGGTGCCATGTGATGGAGCATGAATCGTTTGAAGATGAAGAAGTGGCCAAAGTATTAAATCGTTATTTCATCACCATCAAGGTGGATCGCGAAGAGAGGCCGGATATTGATGCAGTGTATATGCATGCCGCCCAGATGATCAACGGCTCCGGCGGCTGGCCGTTGAATCTGATCCTGACGCCGGACAAAAAACCGTTTTATGCCGCCACCTATTTACCCAAACATGGCCGTTTTGGCCGCATGGGACTGATTGAACTGGC
>CAZKME010000152.1:0-4878 GCA_964553725.1 uncultured Zetaproteobacteria bacterium | reverse complement strand
ACGTATGCTGTTGAGCGTTACCGTGCAGGACACCAATGAACTGCGCTGGTGGTTACTGGGTTTTGGCGATCAGGTGGAAATCCTGGAACCAGTAAATCTCAGGGATAGTTTTCGTGTTATAGTGCAGAACATGGCTAAAACATACGAATTAATTGAGCAGTAATTTTAGCCGTTGTTTGTCAGAGTCGGACGGGTGATGGGCAATGCCAAGTAGAATAGAGGCAAGCTCTTTTTCCTGTTTGCTGGCAGCAGCATCGGATTGCAACCGGCGCAACTTGTCCGCATCACTACCGGATACCTTGTGCTGCATGTTTTTCAGAGCCCCCGCCAGCACCTTTTCACCGGCACTTGCCTGCCCGTCGGCTTCAATCGCTGCCAGTTTTTTCTGCTCGCCACCATTCGGATAATGATTCAAATGCATGATGACGCCAGCAATGGCGGTGATTTCAGCATCCGCAGCCTGAACGGAAGGAACCGCCAGCAAAAACAGCACCGGAACCAGTAGCGTATAGTGTAAGATTTTTTTCATTGTAACCCCCTTGCTAAAAACTTGTGCGTCATCAGCAGTCGCTCAAACTATCATAAAGTTACGCGAAAGCATTATGTCTCATGCATCTGCTGTAGAAAATCTGAACGCGTGATTTCGCGTGCGCCAAGGCTTTGCAAATGATCCGTGTGAAACTGGCAATCGATCAACGTCCACCCCTCCTGCAAAGCTCGCTCACATAGAGCGGCAAGGGCATACTTCGATGCATCAGTTTTGCGACTGAACATGGATTCGGCAAAAAACACCCGATTCAATAACACGCCGTAGAGGCCGCCAACCAGTTCACCTGCCCCCTCATGATTATCCCACACCTCAACCGAATGAGCATGCCCAAGCGCATGCATCCGACAATAAGCGCTGATCATTTCCGGCAAAATCCAGGTGCCGCTCTCCCCCTTGCGCGGTATTTCGGCGCAGTTTTTTATTACATCGCCGAATGCCGTATCAAATGAAATAGTAAATATATTCTGGCGCATGCGCCGCGCCAGGCGCTTTGAGCAATGAAATTCGGCAGGAAATAACACCATGCGCGGGTCAGGCGACCACCACAGTACCGGCTGCCCCTCCGAATACCATGGAAAAACACCCTCGGCATATGCCGCCAATAATGTGTCCGGCTCCAGATTTCCGCCAGCTGCCAGCAAACCCTCTGCATTGGCATGCGACGGGGCAGGGAATGTAATCATGAATGTTTTGCCGTGTTATCGTTGCATCCGGTGCGATGCGACGAACTGTGTTCAGATACCACACAACCGTCATGGCTACCCTGCTCCGGCTGTAGGGTGGCATGTTCGATGCCCTGCTGTTGAAGCGATTCAAGCAATAGGGACAACAATGCAGGCCAATCCTGCATATCATCAATCCGGACGTGAGCGGACATTGCCAACTTACCCGCCGGCAAACGCCACAGATGCATGTGGTGAATACCAACGACCCCTTCAATATTTTGCATGGCCTGTTCGGTCGCTGTTACATCAATATCTTGCGGCACAGCTTCCATTAGTTCCAGCGTCGTTTCACGCACCAGTCGCCAGCCGCCCCAGGCCAGAATACCGGCCACAAGAAAAGATAGAATTGGATCAATCAGCATCCATCCGGTTAACAGAATCACACCACCGGCAACAATCGCAGCGACAGAACCCAGCGCATCGCCGAGCACATGCCAGTAGGCGGCGCGCATATTGATATCATGACTGCCATGCAACCAGCGCATAATCACCAGATTGATGATCAGGCCGATGGCGGCAATCCATAACACCATGCCGCCCTGAACGTCCGGAGGATCGGCCAAGCGGCCTGTCGCCTCCCAAACGATCCAGCCACTGAGAAACCATAACATCAAACCATTGGCCTGCGCTGCCAACACTTTGGCGCGACCATAACCATAGGTCATTTGCCCATGCGCCGGACGCAGCGCAATGCGCCCGGCCAGCATGGCCAGGCCCAAAGCAGCGACATCCGAAACCATGTGCCCTGCATCGGCCAGCAGCGCCAGTGAGTTGGACATGAATCCACCCACCAGCTCCACCACGGCAAAGACCGCAGTCAACCAGAAGGCAGCGTTCAATGCATGGTGGTGATTGGCATGGCTCATGAATGGCCCACTATCAGCATTTATAACCACAGGTCAAAGTTAGCCCGGACTATTCATAAATACTGCCGCGCCCTCACTTGTTCATTTGCCCGCAACGAATCCTTCGTCTGTCGTCCGTATGCACGGCTACGACCTTCTTCCTCAGAATCCGTTGCGAGCAAATGCCCGGCGTGATCATCACGGCGATTCATGAATAGTCCGGGTTAGATAGCTCATGATTTATGACTACTGAAACGCCCAAACAGACAAGGCAGCACAAACAGTGTTAGTAACGTCGAAGATACCAGTCCACCCACTACCACGGTCGCCAATGGTTTTTGAATTTCCGAACCAATGCCGGTGGCCAACAGCAGCGGAACAAGGCCCAGGCCTGCAATCATGGCGGTCATCAATACCGGCCTTAAACGACTCTCGGCGCCATTGCAGATGGCTTCATTGATATCGTCGCAATCATCTCTGTGCCGATTAATCGCATCCACCAGCACCACGCCATTGAGCACAGCCACCCCGAACAGGGCGATAAAACCGATACTCGATGGCACCGATAAATATTGCCCGGATGCCCATAACGCCAGAATGCCGCCGATCAGGGCCATCGGCACATTGAGCATAATCAGCGTGGCCTGACCTACCGAATGGAACATGAAATAAAGCAGCAGGAATATCATTAACAGCGACAACGGCACCACGATCATCAGCTTGGCCTGCGCCCGTTGCTGATTCTCGAACTGACCGCCAAATACTACTGTATAACCCGGCGGCAGATCGATCTCATTCTGAATGCGCTGATCCAGCTCCGCCACCAGGGAACCCATATCCCTGCCTTCTACATTACTTTGAATTACCACCCGGCGCTGAACATCATCACGCCGAATCATCGGTGGCCCCTGTTCGACGCCAATGGATGCCACATCTTGCAGGCGCACCCATCCGCCATCAGGCGCTTGCAGAATCAGATTGCCAATGGCTTTCGGGTTATCACGAAAATTCCTGGCCAGACGCACATAGATATTATAACGCTCATTACCGGAAATCACCTGGCCTGCGTTGGCCCCGCCAATGGCGTCGGCGACCAGACTCATCACATTATCCACCGGGATCCCATAACGATCCAGTTTGCCGCGATCAGGGCGAATCACCAGTTGGGCTTCACCCTCAATCTGCTCCATGGCCACATCACGCGTGCCTTCGACGCTTTTGGTCAGCGTTTCGATTTTTTTACCCATCGTGGCCAATACTTTCAGATCAGGGCCGAACAGTTTGATCGCCAGCGCCGCTTTAACACCGGAGATTAACTCATCGACGCGCATGGCAATCGGCTGGGTAAATGCAACCAATAAACCGGGCACCACGTCCATCTTTTCCCGCATCAGATTTTGCAAACTTAATCTGTCGCTGGCGCTCGTCCATTCGGCAATCGGTTTCAGACCGACAAACAGCTCCACATTGGATACCGGTTCCGGATCGCCGCCAATTTCAGCACGCCCTATGCGAGATGAGACATAGGTAACTTCCGGAAATGACTCAACCAGTATTTTCTCCAGCTTTTGGCCCACTTTTTTGGCAAATCCCAGTGACGAAGACGGTGCCAGCGTCACCCGGATAGCCAGCGTTCCCTCTTCCAGTTCAGGTACAAACTCCGTACCCAGAAACGGAACGATGGCCATGGTTGCCACAAAGGCTACGGCTGCGCCGCCCACTACCATTTTACGCGCCGACAAAGCCGAGCGCAGCAAACGGTGATAGGCGCGTGCAATCGGTGCCAGCACAGGGCTGTCTTTATGAACCACGCCTTTGGTAAACGCATAAGTTGCCAGCACAGGCATCACCAACAGCGCCACCAACAGCGATGCAAACATGGCAAAGCAGATCGATAAGGCCATCGGCGTGAACATTTTGCCTTCCACGCCTTCGAGCGAGAACAACGGCGTAAACACCAGCAGAATGATCAGTACGGCGAACAACACAGGTCGCGCCACCTCTTTGGAGGCTTCGGTAATGCGCAAAGGGATTCCTTCCCTGTTTTCCCGGCCATCATCTCCTTTCGGCATTTTCTCCAGATGTTTGAAGATATTTTCTACCATCACCACAGAGCCATCGACCATCATGCCGATGGCAATGGCCAGCCCGCCGAGGCTCATCAGGTTGGCTGAAATGCCATAATGCTGCATCACGGCGAGCGCGGACAACACTGAAATCGGCACAGAAAGCAACACCAGTGTCGCCGCGCGTACATTCATCAGGAACAGAAACAGGATAATGATGATCAACACGAAGGCTTCGAGCAGCGCTTTTTCCACCGTCCATACGGCTTCATTGATCAGATCGGACTGATCATAAAACGGCGCGATGGTCACGCCCTCAGGCATCGATTTTTGGACAATTTCCAACCGTGCTTTCACATCATCAATGGTATTTTTTGTATTGGCGCCAAAGCGTTTCAATACAATACCAACCACCACTTCGCCAAGCGATTTGATGCTGCCATCAGCGCTGCGTTCGGTCATGGTGACTGCGCCCTGGCGAATTTCACCGCCAAAGGCGACCTTGGCCACGTCGCGCACGCGCACCGATGTGCCGTTGATGGTTTTTACCGGAATAGCGGCGATGGCTTTCAGGCCATCTTTGCCGCTGGGCACCCAACCAACACCGCGAATAACCAATTGTTCATCGCCCTGCGGAAGATACCAGCCACCGGCATTACGATTATTGGCTTCAACGGCTTTTACGACGTCAC
>CAZKME010000151.1:3376-5000 GCA_964553725.1 uncultured Zetaproteobacteria bacterium | reverse complement strand
CAGGCTCTTTGACCGGCTTCATGGTCAGATTAACGAGCGGCAGGAGGCCGTTTTGCTTCGGATGTTTACTGAAGGAATGGATGGGTTTAAGGGCGGCCTGTCTGCCAGCAACTACATGAAAATTACAGACACCCCACCCACGACCGCTACAAATGATCTCGGCAAACTGGTGAAGCCTGGCGCGTTTACCAAAACAGGGGAACGGAAAGGCTCGCGATACTGGCTGAATCTTGGGCCTGATTTTGAAGGCGAGAAGCAAAAGCATCTGGCGGCACAGAATAATCAATCGGGTATCTGAACCGCTGTTATTCCGGCCATCCGTGTAAAGGAAAGCGGTTTGTAACTCTTCAGCACAATGGTGCCATATTACAAAAAGCCTTCGGAGGTGCGACTTCAGTCGCGCAATCACTACAGCAATGCGCGGCTAACACCCCAGGGCACTCTCTCTGCTGCAAGCAGCATTCACCTTGAGCGGCACTTCCACTGCATGCTGAATAGTTACAGCGGTTTTTCATGATGATGATCCGGCCTCCAGAATGGCTGCTGCGGCTTTCAGGCCGTCCACTGCGGCTGAGACAATGCCACCGGCATAACCGGCCCCCTCGCCGACCGGGTATAAGCCTTGCAGAGAAACGCTTTGCATATCTGCCTGACGCTCTATGCGCAGCGGTGATGAGGTGCGGGTTTCCGCCGCCAGTAAATTGGCTTCGGTGCTGACAAAACCGCGCATTTTTTGCCCGAATCCCTTGATGCCGATGCATAGCGGTTCACCCAGCCAGACCGGGAAAATATCCCATAAATCGGCAGCGACGGCCTCAGGTTTGAATCGGGTCGGGGCGAGTTTTCCGGTGGGCCGTTTACTGATAAAATCGACCAGACGCATGGCCGGGGATGCGTACCGATTACCTGCTGCCCGGAATGTGGCCGTTTCGAGCTGGCGCTGGAATTCGATGCCCATCAACGGGCTTTGTTTCATGCCGTGACGCCGGATATCGTCCGGCGTGATTTGTACGACAATGCCCGAATTGGCCCACTGGCCGCCGCGTTTGGCATTGCTCATGCCGTTGACCGCCATGCCGCCGGTTTCGGTCGGGGAGGGCACAATCAGCCCGCCCGGACACATGCAGAATGAATAGACGCCGCGTTTGTCCAGATACGGGTCGGGCACCTGATGCGTCAATTTGTATTCCGCCGCCCCAAGCCGGGCATGACCGGCCATGCGGCCATACTGATTCCGGTTGATCAGTTCCTGCGGATGCTCGGCGCGAACGCCGACGGCAAATGCCTTGGCTTCCATTTGAATGCCCAGCTCATGCAAGCGTTCAAAGGTGTCGCGGGCCGAATGGCCGGTGGCCAGAATCACGCAGTCAGCGGCAATCTCTTCACCCGTTGCGGTACGCACGCCACTCACTGCGTTTTCATGCATCAGTAAATCATCGACGCGGGTTTCAAAACGGTAATCGACGCCGAGCCCAAGCAGGTATTGGCGCATATTTCGGACAATGCGCACCAGTCTGTCGGTGCCCAGATGCGGATGCGCATCGACCAGAATATCAGATTTGGCCCCGAAACGAACGAAGCTATGCAATACATGGCGCAAATACGGATGCTTGATGCGCGTATA
>CAZKME010000151.1:434-3276 GCA_964553725.1 uncultured Zetaproteobacteria bacterium | reverse complement strand
TTGAAAATCTCCGGGCAGTCGGGTTGGAGTGATGAATGCGAAATACTGCGTACTTGTGAAGACATTTGCTGTAACGGTTTTGTCAGGCTGACTTCATAGGTACAGACGAAATGGATATGGCTCTTTTTGCGCGCATCAATGGCGCGGCGGACGCAAACAACGGCAATACACTCCTCGGGCTTGATGCCTAGATACGCGATCAGGCGAGTGGTTACCGTGTTTTCATCATCATCGAGTTCTACTTTGACATTGGTGATTGCGTATAACACGCCCCGTTCAGATTGCGGCCAGATGGCCGTGGCTGGTATGCGTGATGGCATTGTCGCCGTCTACATAGACCAGCGCAGGATTGAAATGCTCGGCTTCAGCCGCTTCCATGTCGGCATAGGTGCAGATAATCAGCATATCGCCGGGGCTCGCCTTGTGGGCGGCTGCACCGTTGACGCCGATGGTGGCAGAGCCTCTGGGTGCAGTAATCGCATAGGTGGTGAAACGCTCGCCGTTACTGACATTATAAATGTGCAATTGCTCAAACGGCAGGGTATTGGCCTTGTCCATCAGGTTCTGGTCGATGGCGCAGGAGCCTTCATAATCAAGTTCGGCATGGGTGACGGTGACGCGGTGGATTTTGGATTTCAGCATGGTCAGTTTCATCGGGATTCCTCCGTGCTCGGTTCGGCTGGGATAAATTCGAGCGGCGTATTGATCGACACATTATCGATCAGGCGCGTTTTGCCAATGTTGGCAGCAATAAAGGCGCGCGCCGGTTTTGTGCCCAGTCTGTGCGTGCTTTGTAATGAGTCTGCGTTACGCACATCGAGGTATTCAATATTGATGGCGGCAGCGTTGAGCATGTTCCGGGCTATGGCTTTCAGTATTTCGGCATCTGTTTCACCGGCCAGGGCGGCTTGACACATGGCATTCAATGCCTGTGACAGGGCAAGCGCCTGTTTGCGTTCGGTATCGGATAAATACCGGTTGCGACTGCTCATGGCCAAGCCATCTGCTTCCCGAATAATGTCGCCACCGACTATTTCAACAGGCATTTGCAAATCGTTGACCATGCGGCGAATAATGGCCAGTTGTTGCCAGTCTTTTTCACCGAATACGGCGATATCCGGCTGGATAATATTGAACAGAATATTGACCACCGTGGCCACGCCATCGAAATGGCCGGGGCGCGAAGCGCCGCACAGGCAATCGGAGAGAGGGCCAGTTGTCAGCGTAATGTCCGAGCCGTTTTCGGGGTATAATGTGGCCGGGTGAAAAATGAAATCCGCGCCAGCTTCAGCGCAGGCACGCGCATCGTCATCAAAGGTGCGCGGGTACGTGTCCAGATCCTCGGTCGGGCCGAACTGGAGCGGATTAACATAGATCGATACGACGACGATATCAGCCAGTTTTTTGGCTTTTGCGATCAGGCTCAGGTGGCCATCGTGCAGGCAGCCCATGGTGGGTACAAAGGCGATGGTATTGTTAGAGCGCAGCGGTTGTAACTGGCGGCGCAATTCAGATGTTGTGTGTGCGATTCTCATGCCGGCTATTTTCATGCAGGAAACCGTCCGGCTTTGACATCGGCGCTCCAGCGCGAAATGGCATCGCCCATCATTTGCCGTACATTGCCGTAAGCCGGAGCGAATGGCGGGTTGGATGCAGAGAGGCCGACGAGATCATTAAAAACCAGCACCTGCGCATCGCAGTCGATGCCTGCGCCGATGCCGACGGTTGGAATATCGAGCCTGGCAGTGATTTCTGTAGCAAGGTCGGCGGGGATATTTTCCAGCACCACACAAACCGCACCGGCGGCGCTGACTGCTGTTGCATCGGTGATGAGCTGGGCGCGTTCCGCATCATTCTTGCCGCGCTTGCCGTAGGAGCCGAATTTTTTCACCGATTGCGGTGTCAGTCCGATATGGGCGACCACGGCAATGCCGCGCTCGGCGAGGAAGGCAATGGTTTCAGCCATGTGTTCGCCGCCCTCAATTTTGACGGCGTCACAGGTGGTTTGCTGCAATACGCGCACGCTGGATTCAAAAGCCTGTTCAGGAGACTTCTGGTAAGTTCCAAACGGTAAATCACAGACCACCCAGGCGTGTTTGCGACCACGTACGACGGCAGCCGTGTGATGAATCATCTGATCAAGTGTCACGGGGATGGTGGAGTCGAAGCCCAGGCAGGCCATGCCGAGTGAGTCGCCGACCAGCAGCACATCGCACCCAGCGGCCTCGGCAATTCGGGCTGTCACGGCATCATAGGCAGTCAGCCATACGGCTTTTTCATTATGCTGTTTGGCGCGCAACAGTGTTGCTGCCGTCACAGGCTTTTGTTTGCTGTTTTCTTGTGTCATCGCTTCCTTTCCGCTTCGGCCCATCTGTGTAAACAGGGTGTGGTGCCGTCTTTCAGGATATGCGAACCATAGCTTGCACTATGAATAAATGCCACTTCGTTTCTTGGGGGGTAACGGTTTCTTGCATTGGTGATGGGTTTATTTTTCTCTGTGTACTCTGTGGTGAAAGCCTATTGACTATTTCTGTTAAATGTCACGCAAAGCACCCCAGGGCACCCTCTCTTGCTGCGCAATTCACCTTGCCGCAAAGGACGCAAAGGGAGAATCGAAGGTGATTATTCAGCATCCTTGGAGGTGCTGCTTTAGCTGCGCATTTCTGCAACATTTAGCGCGACTGAAGTCGCACCTCCAGGGGTTGATGCTTCATGCAGGCCTAACGCGAAAAAAGGAGTGACATTGAGTCACTGTTATTTGCATGCAGGCCTAACGCGAAAAAAGGAAGTGACATTGAGTCACTGTTATTTGCATGCAGGCCTAACGCGAAAAAAGGAAGTG
>CAZKME010000151.1:0-334 GCA_964553725.1 uncultured Zetaproteobacteria bacterium | reverse complement strand
ACATTGAGTCACTTCCTTTTTTCTTGTTGGTACCGAAGGCCGGAGTCGAACCGGCACGGCCGTGAAGCCACTGGATTTTGAATCCAGCGTGTCTACCAGTTCCACCACTTCGGCATATCTTGTGAAGGTTATTGAAAGACGGCGCGAAGCATTGTCATCTGGCTTTGTGCTGTCAAGCTGTTGCGTGCCTGTTTGGATATTCGATATAGTTCACTACCGCTTATCAAGTTCACCGGTAATTATTCAGCACGCACGAGACAGTTATCCGTTAAAGTCCTGGAGGTGCGACTTTAGTCGCGCTAAATGTTGCAGCAAAGATGACCGTTGTTCAAAT
>CAZKME010000150.1:0-5031 GCA_964553725.1 uncultured Zetaproteobacteria bacterium | reverse complement strand
TCTTCTTCGGAACTTGGGCTGTCGAGTACCGATGCATCTTTCTCAGCTTTTGCGCCGAGCACCAGCAACACAGTCGCATCGCCGCCATCATCGAGAATCATGTTTGGCGTGCCGCCATCATGCCATTCCATGATGGCATGGCAGAATTCCCAATATTCTTCCAGCGATTCGCCTTTATGGGCAAATACCGGAATGTCTTTTGCGACAATGGCGGCGGCGGCATGATCCTGGGTAGAAAAAATATTGCACGACGCCCAGCGCACTTCTGCGCCCAATGCGATCAGTGTTTCAATCAACACGCCGGTCTGAATGGTCATATGCAGAGAGCCTGCAATGCGTGCGCCTTTAAGTGGCTGTTCGGCCCTGTATTTTTCGCGAATAGCCATCAGGCCGGGCATTTCTGTTTCGGCAATATCGAGTTCTTTACGACCCCATGAAATATTTTCCGGCGACATATCCGCCACTTTGTAATCGGTAAAATCAGACATTCTCATACTCCTATATATTACCTGAAATCACTCAGGCATAAAAATATGAGCACCGTTGAACATGTTGCGACTGAGCCTGGCAGATTATCAAACGAATCTGCTGCAGTGCTCCTCAGTCTGGGAAGGCCGGTATTATCCGGCCAAAGATAGAATTAAATTCCGGCAGCAGCCTTGAGCGCTTCGGCTTTGTCCGTGCGCTCCCATGTAAATTCGGGTAATTCACGGCCAAAGTGGCCATAGGCTGCGGTCTTGGCATAAATCGGGCGCAGCAGGTCGAGCTCCTGCACAATGCCCTTCGGACGCAGATCGAATACCTCGCGCACAATCTCGGCCAGTTTATCCTCGTCGATTTTTCCGGTGCCAAAGGTGTTGACCATGACGGATAGTGGATGCGCCACGCCAATGGCATAAGCCACCTGCACTTCGCAACGATCAGCCAGGCCGGCAGCCACAATGTTCTTGGCCACATAACGCATCATATAACAGGCGGAACGATCCACTTTCGTCGGATCTTTACCGGAGAAAGCGCCGCCGCCGTGATGGCCAAAACCGCCGTAGGTATCGACAATGATTTTACGCCCGGTCACGCCGCAATCGCCTACCGGGCCGCCGATCACAAAACGACCGGTCGGGTTGATATGATATGCCGTATCAGCATGCAATAAACCTGTCGAGGCCAAAACAGGATTGATGACTGCATCCATAATGGCATCAGATAAATCTTTATGCTCAATATCCGGGTTGTGCTGGGTGGATAGCACCACAGCATCAATGGCGACGGGTTTGTAGTTTTCATAACGTACCGTAACCTGAGATTTGGCATCCGGACGCAGGAAGTCCAGCACGCCGGATTTGCGCACTTCAGCCTGTTTGGCCACCAGTTGGTGCGATAAATGAATGGCGGTTGGCATCAGCACGTCGGTTTCGTTGGTGGCATAACCGAACATCAGACCCTGATCGCCAGCGCCCTGATCCAGATCAATGCCTTCGCCTTCATTGACGCCGGCAGCAATATCCACCGATTGTTTATCGAGCGACACCAGTACCGAACAGGATTCCCAGTCGAAGCCCATGGCGGAAGAATTGTATCCGATCTCCTTGATCGCACTGCGAACAACATTCTGATAATCGACAATGGCGGAAGTGGTAATCTCACCGGCAATCAGCGCTAAACCAGTCGTGACCATGGTTTCGCAGGCCACGCGTGCATATTTATCCTGTTCCAGAATGGCATCAAGCACGCCATCGGAAATGCGGTCTGCGACCTTGTCCGGGTGCCCTTCGGACACAGATTCAGATGTAAAAACAAAATTTTGGCTCATGAAGTTCCCCGCCTTGGATTGGTTAAAAGTAGTTTGGTGAAATAATAATTATTAAAATGCGCGCCGCGAAGTATAGCTGAGAAATTCGAATTCACAAATCCAGTTCAGTGTTTTACGCCATATCGTGGCTGGAACGGGATGGCCGTGCTGTCATTTTACCCACGATAGCAGCACCGACGGAATCCCCGAACACATTAACCGTGGTGCGACAGCGATCAAGGAACCAGTCGATGGCCAGAAGCAGACCGATACCCTCCAGCGGCAAGCCGACCGCCTCCAGCACAATCACCATGGTCACCAGTCCCGCTTCAGGAATACCCGCTGCACCAATGGCCGCCATGGTGGCGGTCACCAATACCAGCATTTGCTGCCCGAAACTGAGATCAATGCCATAAGCCTGGGCGATAAACAGCACGGCTACGGCCTCGTACAAGGCGGTGCCATCCATATTGATCGTAGCGCCCAGCGGCAGTACAAAACGGCGCGCTTTTTCATCTACGCCCGCTGCTTTCACACCATCCAGCGTGAGCGGCAGCGTGGCGCTCGATGAGGCGGTGGAGAATGCAGTCATCAAGGCCGTGCCCATGTGCCTGATGTATTCCGAAACAGAGCGTCGTGCAAACAGCATAAGCAGCAGGCATAACACAGCCGCATGTGTGAGCAAGCCGGAAATCACCGCCAGCGCGTATTTGGCCAGGCCCGCCAACTGGGCAAAGAATGCCTCGCCACCACCGGCAGCCCCGAGCTTGGAAGCAATCAATGCAAACACGCCAATCGGCGCGAAAACCATAATCCAGCCCACGATGGTCATCATTGCCTCGTTCAGACCTTCGAAAAAGGCGATTACCGGCTTTCCCTTATCACCCAAGGTGGTCAGTGCTGCGGCCAGCAGAATGCAAAACACGATGATCGGCAGCAGTTTCATATGCGCGGCTGCATCAATAATATTCGGATGCACCAATGATAAAATCAGATCAGTGATGCCGACATCGGCGATTTCCGGTTTTACTGCTGACGCGCCGGCACCGAGATCTACACCCACGCCGGGCTGCCAGAGATTGGCCATGAGCAAACCTATCGAAACTGCGATCAGGGTGGTGCAGGCATAATAGCCAACCGATAAACCGCCCATTCGGCCCAGCTTGCGTACATCGCCGAGTCCGGCCACGCCGGTAATAATGCTGGCGGCCACCAGCGGCACGATCAGCATTTTCAGCGTGGTCAGGAATAATGCGCCCAGCCATGCCACCGAGACCATGGCTTCACCCCAGATAAAACCGGAAAATCCACCGGCCACAATGGCGACCATCATGGCGATCAACAGTCTGTTTTCAGATTTCCCCTGCATGCCTTTACCCCGTTCGTTTGTTTCTGGTTAATATGAAAAAACAACGCGCCTGCATGATCTTTTCTGCCCCGTGGGAATAATATTTCATACCACGGAGCCAATTGCAAAACTCGTGAGCGGCGACCGGCTTCCCCACGCTGGCCCATTTCCGAGCTGGTTGTCGTTCCATGGAACCACCATGCATCTCATTCCACCCCGAAAATGATCTCAACGTGGGATTGCCGTTCATCCACCCAGAGTTTTGCAATTGGCTCCACGGGATGGAAAAGATCATGCGCGTTAAGGGCGCATTCAAGCACAAGCTGAGCATGCTATACATGAATCATACCGTTCACGTTCACCTGAACCGGTTAGCGTCTCCCTATTATACGGTGCCGAGCGCGTCAGGATGGCATACCTCTTGCTCATTGACGCTTCATGGCTATTCACCTTGTCCATCAGGGCTTACAGCAAATGATGCAACTGGAAACGATGATGATCGTTGAGCCGGATGCGAATACGCAAACACTGATGCAGCAGTCAATTAGCCATGCGGGGTTTGACGTTGTCAAGGCCGATTCTGGTCAGCAAGGGCTGAACTTATGTGCCGAACAAATGCCAGCGCTTGTCCTGATAAACAAGCATTTGACAGATATGGATGGCATCGCCTTTTGCCGGAATTTACGCGCTATGCCTACGGCTGGAGATGTGCCGCTTGTCATTGTTACGGAACAAGACGATGTCGATATGATCAAGCAAGCCTATAACAATGGCGCCACCGATTTCATCATCAAACCGATTCACTGGCCGCTGTTTACGCATCGTTTGCGCTATATATTGCGGACCAGCACAGCCATGCGTGCGGCGCGAACCAATGAACGTCTGCTGGCTGAAGCGCAACGTATTGCACACATGGGCAACTGGAGCTGGGATGTATGCAACGAAGAGATGCATGTGTCCGATGAGATATGCCGTATTTTCGGCGTACCCATGGCCTCACCCTGCGTATTCCATCAGCTGTTTATCCATGCCTTGTATGATGCGGATAAAAAAACGCTGGATCGTCTGATTGAAGTCGCCCTGGCTGGTGACATTGCGGATGTGGAACTGCGCATTCATCGTCCGGATGGTTTGGATCGCACGCTGATGGTGCATGCCGAACGCAATGCGCAAGCACGCAAAAATAATTTACGCGGAACCATGCAGGATATTACTGATCGAAAAAAAGCCGATGAAGCGATGCACAAACTGGCATTTTACGATCAGGTGACCGGATTGCCGAACAGAACCCTGTTTCGGGAACATCTGAGCATGGCCATGCACCATGCCAAACGCAGCAGCACGAAAATAGCCGTGCTGTTTCTGGATCTGGACAATTTCAAACGCATCAACGATAGCCTGGGGCATGTTGCCGGCGACCAGTTGTTGCAGGAGTTCTCACGCCGATTAAAGCAATGCATTCGCGCTACCGATCTTGCCGCTACAGATGCTTTCAGCCCGAAGCGCAACGATGAAAGCAACCATTCCCTGGCTCGCCTTGGCGGTGATGAATTCACCGTCATGCTGGTCGATCTCATGAATGAGAAGCAGATCAACATTGTATCCGAACGCATTCTGGAAAGCCTGAACGAACCATTCATGCTGGCCGGTAATCGCGTCGTGGTGACATCCAGCATCGGCATTGCCATTTACCCTGATGACGGCGATGAAATTGATACCCTGCTCAAACATGCCGATGCGGCGATGTATCAGGTTAAAGCCAGCGGTCGCAATGGTGTATTCTTTTATGATGATGAACTGCGTCGACAAAGTCAGAACCGGATCCAGCTGGAGGGTGAATTATATCATGCGCTGGAACATGATGAGATGACATTATTTTATCAACCCAAGGTGG
>CAZKME010000149.1:0-5040 GCA_964553725.1 uncultured Zetaproteobacteria bacterium | reverse complement strand
CCGGCCCCAATCACACACACATCGACTTCAATCATATCCATTCTCCATTCTTGTTCGGTAAATCAACACATGTTTACCGCAAAGGACGCAACGTTTCGCAAAGAAATTCAAATCAGCTTCACTATCTCGATTCTTGTTTTTTACTTTGCGCACTTTGAAGTTCAATTTTATCCCTACCCAGCATAGCCGGAACCAAACTGGAAGATCTAAAACCCGAGCCACTGATTTCACGAATTATCACTGATTATAACCTAGATCCTGCAAGTCCTCGCACATACATAGCGCAACCTCTTGATTCATCTGATATATTGAAAAAACACTCATCGCCTTCTGCATATTGCCTTTTAATTCGTGTTCATTCGTGTCATTCGTGGCTGGATTCGGTTTACTAAAATAAACACTTAACCTGTTCACAATACAATTCAATACCTCTAAATATTTCTTCTCCATTTTGCACAAGATATTTTTCGTAAGAGACTAAATAGTCAGCTATTGCCTGAAAATCGCTTGTAAATCACCGGAACCAGAGCCAGCAAGGCCAGGCCAGCGAAGGCGGCCATAATCTGCGGCGTCATGACGCCGGCCAGCGACACATCGCCACCCTGATCCAGCACGCTGCCCAGCCCTGATCCGGCCAGCGCAAACACAAACGTAGCAGGCATAATACCGAAAAACGTAGCAATCACATACATGCGCAATGGCACCCCGAGAAACGCCGGTGCCAGATTGACAAGAAAAAACGGAAACAACGGCACCAGCCGCAAGACAAACATATAGCTCAGGGCATTATCGGCAAAACCGGCCTGCATCTTCTTTACAGCACCGCCCGCCCTGGCCAGCAGAAAATCACCCAACGATGACTTGGCAATCAAAAACAGCGCCGTGGCACCAATGGTCGCGCCGACCACGGCATACAAAGCGCCGGATATAGCTCCGAATAACAAACCGCCGGATATCGTCATCACCAAACCACCCGGCAATGAAAAGGCCACGACTGCGATATAAAGCAGTATATAAAGCAACGGTGCAAGCAGACGATGCCCTTCCACCCAGGCGGACAACCATGCCTTGTGTTCGGCCAATGCATGAAAACCCAGAAAACGCCCGAGATCAAACACAAAAAACAGTATCAGAATCAGCCCCAGCACCAGCAATGGAATCAATCGTTTAAGCATCATATCCCCTATTTCACAATTAGCACATAATCGGGCGTCGGATTCAAGGGGCAGGAGTAGCGATATTCACCCGGCTCCAGTGAAATGGCATAATCATGCGTCGCGCCCATTGCAATCCCGCCGCCGGAAACATCGGGCAAACTCCAGCGTGACAGGCCCGAACCGCGCAGCCAGAAACCCACCTCATAAGGCACATCGCGGTTTTTCACACGAAAGATATAATCGCCAGCCTTCAGGCGCAGCGGTGGTGCGATTTTCAGCCGTTGTTCGGATGTTTTCGCATTGATCGACTTGCACTGCTGCGAAGAATTGGCTGTGAAATGATGTTCACCAGCCTCGGCTTCGATAAACTGGCAATGTGTCTGCGTTAACGTGATTGTTTCCACAGCTTCACTGCCGACAGGCATCAGCAGTAAAAATAAAATAGCTACCATGATTTTCATAAGCTTCTCCAATGCCATTTCGTCGCCGGATCGGTTGTGTGATTACACCCGGTTGCACTATGGCCAATTTGTTCTACACTAACAGGCAGGAAAGGGGGCGCGCCATCGTTGCATTCAGCCATATTATCAATGTAGAACTGCTACCTGAGCAGAAAATATTCATCAAAATCCAGTTCTTGCAGGTCTGGATGCGTATCGGACTGCTTGCGCTGTTCACTATTTTCACCGTCACCCACGGTAATGCCATCTATGCAGGCATGCCGCTGATGGTTGCTTCCGGCCTGACCTATCTGCTGCTCAATCTGTTTTCATTTCACTGGATCAGGCAGACCCCCTATTCATTGATACGCCTGCTGCTTATTCCAATCTTTGACTGCTACATTATTGTTCTGGCCATGTGGTGCGATGGCGGCCAGATGAGCGTCATGTATTTTATGTTGATGAGCCCGATTATCGGCAATGGTTTCCGCTACGGCAGCAAAATGTTGCGTTACTGTCAGGGGCTCGGCCTGATTGCCATGGCGGCCATCAGCTTTGCCACCGTACACTTTCTCCATCAACCCATCGACTGGCTCGGGCTGTCGGCAGAATTATTCGCCATTATTTATATCTCCAGTTATGCCTATGGCATCCTGCAAAGAACCGAGGGCACCGTGTATGAAAAACGCGCCGCAGAGGCTTCCGCCAGCCGCTTGATTTCAGAAGCACCGCACCCGGCCTTCACGTTCGATTTTCAGGCTGAACACGCGCCTGTTATTTATGCCAACCCCGCCATGGCTACGCTGATTACAACGCAGCCGGGCTCGCTTGCCGGCACGCCCATTGACAATCTGGTCATCCCCGAAGACAGGCAGGCCCTGCGCGATGCCATGCTGAAACAGCTTGTCAGCCCGGCCATGCAGCAGTGTTATATCCGCATACCCGACAACAAGGGAAAACATGTGCAGGTGCGCTGTGAAATTCGCAGAACCTTGCAGGAGGGCAGACAGATCGGCCTGTGTTATCTGACCGATATCAGCGAAAGCGAACGTTTACAGGGCGAACTGGCCGAAGCCCAGAAGCAGTCGCAAATGGCAGCGCTGACGGCAGGCGTGGCGCATGATTTCCGCAACCTGTTGTCAGCCATCATCGGCCACGCCGAATTAATCAGCATGGAGCATCCGGATCCACAATTACAAAAGGACATTGACCAAATCATCAAATCCGGTGAGCGGGGCTCTGACATGGTCGAGCAGTTGCTACAGATGGGGCGTAGCGACCCGCTGGATACCAAGGTGCTGAATATCTCCGATGCCATCCATAACATGGTACAGTTGGCCCGCGTGCAACTGCCTCCAAACATTGATCTCAGCCTTAAAGCAGATAAAAAATTACCCAAAGTGCGTGTCAACCTGGCCCAGATCGAGCAGGTCATGCTGAATCTGGTGGCCAACGCCGTGCATGCCATGCCGGATCAGAAAGGCAAAATAAGCATCAAACTCTCGCGCTTTCGGCTTGATGCGCACAGCCCGGGCCTGCGCATCTCGGTGCGCGACAGCGGTACCGGCATCAAACCGGAATTTATTCAGTCGGTGTTCAAACCATTCTGGAGTACGCGCAAGAATGACGGCGGTTCCGGGCTCGGTCTGGCCATGGTGCAACACATTATACGCTGGCATGGCGGGCAGATTGATGTCGAATCCATTCCTGATCACAGCACCGTTTTCAATATCTTTCTGCCGGCATTTTCCGGGCGTCGCGAAAAAAACCGCGATGCTTCGGCAACGACAGCGCTTAAGCCGGATGAATCCGGCATTCAGCTACAGCCATGGAATGTTCTACTGGTTGAAGATCAGGCCGATGTGATGAATATTCTCAAACTGTTTCTGACTAAAATGGGGCACCGGGTACAAACAGCCGACAATGGCCAATCCGCCTTCAGGATGATTAAGGAAAACAATGGCGACTTCGATATGGTATTGACCGATTATATGATGCCGAAAATGGATGGCATCGCGCTGACCAAAGCCATTCGCCAGCACGATAGCGATCTGCCTGTCACACTGGTAACGGCATTTAGTGAAGATCATTCGCTCGACGAAATCAGGCACCCGAACACCTATATTATGAGCAAGCCGATTTCCTATAAACTGCTGAGCTCTCATATGCTTGCCTTGCAACATCACGACGCACCCGGCCTGACAACACAGGCAATATAAATATAGGCCGGAGAACGAAGCATCGTCCGGCAATGCGGCTTAGCAGATGCCGTTTTGCATTTCTACTCTACAGGATCAATGGGAAACGGCATCAACTATGGCTACACTGCGCGCCCCGCATCACCAGCCTGCCGCAACAAGAGGAGCACATGAGTCTTTCCACTGAAATCCAGAAACGCCGCACCTTCGGCATTATATCGCATCCGGATGCCGGTAAAACGACATTGACCGAAAAGCTGCTGATGTTCGGCGGCGCTATCCAGATGGCCGGGGCGGTCAAGGCGCGCAAAGCGACCCGTCATGCCACTTCCGACTGGATGAAAATTGAACAGGAACGCGGTATTTCTGTTGCCTCTTCAGTGATGAAATTCAATTATCACACCAATGGTTGCGATTACGAAATCAATCTGCTCGACACCCCCGGCCATCAGGATTTCTCGGAAGACACCTATCGCGTGCTCACTGCCGTCGATTCGGCCATGATGGTCATTGATTCATCCAATGGCGTGGAGCCGCAGACTGAAAAGTTGATGGAAGTTTGCCGCATGCGGAATACCCCCATTGTCACGTTCATCAACAAGCTGGATCGAGAAGGGCTGGAACCGCTGGATATTCTCTCCGAAATCGAGGAGAAGCTGCAAATCGAATGCACCCCGATGTCGTGGCCGATTGGCATGGGCAAAGCATTCAAGGGCGTCTATAACCTGTACAAAAAAGAGCTTAACCTGTTCTCCGCCGGCGCCAAGACCAGCGACTTCGACACCATTCAAATCAGCGACCTCTCCGACCCACGGCTGGATGAATTGCTCGGTTCTTCCCAAGCAGACGAACTGCGCGATGATATAGAATTGCTCGAAGGTGCCGCCGATCCGTTTGATCTGGAACATTTCCTGGCCGGTTCGCAGACCCCGGTATTTTTTGGCTCCGCCATCAACAACTTCGGAGTCAAGGAACTGCTCGATGCTTTTGTTGAGCTTTCCCCGGCTCCCGGCCCGCGCGATGCCATGCAGCGAACGGTTCACCCTGAAGAATCAGATTTCTCCGGTTTCTGTTTCAAGATTCAGGCCAATATGGATCCCATGCATCGGGATCGCATCGCCTTTTTCCGCATCTGCTCCGGCAAATTCAGCAAGGGCATGAGCGTGCATCATCATCGCCTCGGCAAGGATGTGAAAATCCCCAATGCCACTATTTTTATGGCTCAGGATCGCAGCCATGTCGATG
>CAZKME010000148.1:0-5151 GCA_964553725.1 uncultured Zetaproteobacteria bacterium | reverse complement strand
TCGCCGGTGCAGATTCGCGCCATGAAACGTTTTATGGCGGAGAACGGCGAGCCGCCGCTGGCCGTGGTGGCGCCGGGGCGCGTCTACCGCTGCGATTACGATGTTACCCATTCGCCGATGTTTCATCAGGTCGAGGTGTTCAAGGTCGATCACGATGTGTCGTTGGCCCACCTCAAGGGTGTGTTGCAGCATTTTCTCTCGGCTTATTTCGAGAAAGATGTGGCCATTCGTTTGCGGCCGCACTATTTCCCGTTTACCGAACCGTCGGCTGAAGTGGATATCGGTTGTGTATTTTGTGCAGGTAAAGGATGCCGGATTTGTAAGGGTAGCGGCTGGATCGAGGTGTTGGGCAGCGGCATGATTCATCCGAATGTGTTGAACGCGGTAGGTATCGACTCGAACGAATTCTCCGGCTTCGCTTTTGGTCTTGGTGTGGAGCGCATGGTGATGCTGAAGCAGGGCATTCCCGATTTGAGGCTGTTCTTTGAAAACGATGTTCGATTCCTGAACCGGATGGGGGTAATGAAATGAAAATTCCTTTTTCCTGGTTGAAAGAACATGTGGCGTTGACAGCCACGCCCGCGCAAATTGCCGATGATCTGGTGCGGCTCGGTCACGAAGTGGAAGGCGTGGAGATGCCACGTGCAGCAGTAAAAGGCGTGCGCGTTGGTTTGATCGAATCGAAAATACCACACCCCGATGCCGATAAGCTCAGCCTGCTGAAAGTGGATATTGGTGATGCCGAGCCGCTGGCTATCGTTTGCGGCGCAGCCAATATGGGCGAAGGTGATAAAATCCCCGTTGCCACCATTGGAACCAGTTTACCCAATGGTCTGAAGATTAAAAAGGGTAAAATTCGCGGTGAAGTCAGTTGCGGCATGTGTTGTTCGGAAGCGGAACTGGGACTGGCCGAAGATGCCGCCGGTTTGTTGATTTTACCAGCCGATGCGCCGGTGGGTGCACAAGTGGGTGATTATCTCGAACTGGAAGAAGCCGTATTCGATCTGTCCATTACCCCGAATCGTGGCGATTGCATGAATGTGCGCGGTATCGCCCGCGATTTGGCTGCCGATGCCAACCTGACGCTGGCTGAAATCGAGATGTCCAAGATCGCTGTGGATGATACTGTTGCAGCGCCATCTGTTTGCGTGTCTGCCGATACGGATTGCCCGGCCTATCTGGCCAGGAGTATCAGAGGCATCACAGTGATCGATTCACCGGCCTGGATGCAGACGGCGCTGATCATGGCGGGCATGCGTCCGGTGAATGGTATTGTCGATGTATTGAACTATGTGATGCTGGATATCGGCCAGCCGATGCATGCTTTCGATGCCGACACGCTGGACGGTGATATTTCGATTCGTTCAGCCACCGATGGCGAGAATTTCTCTGCACTCGACGGGCGTGCATTAAAACTGCATGCCGGTGATCTCGTGGTTAGTGATAATGAGAGCGTGATTGCGCTGGCCGGAATTATGGGTTCAGCGCCGTCAGGCGTTACCGATGCGACCGCAAATATCGTGCTGGAATCAGCCTTTTTCCGTCCGGCACGGGTGAGTGAAACGCGGCGTGTTTATGCTATGGTTTCCGAGGCGTCGATGCGCTTTGAACGCGGCGTTGATCCGGCTATGGTCGAAATCGCCATGGCCCGTGCGAGCGCCATGATTATCGAACTGTTTGGCGGCGTGGCGGGTGGAATTATCCGATGTGGCAATCCCGATACAATCAATGCCGGGCGCAGTGTCAGCTGTTCGGTATCGCGCCTTGCAAGCCGTTTGGGCGTGGAGATCCCCGTGTCTGCCGATGCAGTGTTGGCGCGTATGGGATTCGGCGTTGTCCGGGTCGATGACAGACTGGATGTGACCGTACCGTCATTTCGTCACGATGTGGCGATCCCTGAGGATATTTCTGAAGAATATGCCCGCATCATCGGTTTCGATGCCATTTTGGCCATTCTGCCGCCATTACTTACAACCGCGCCTGCCAGACCGGATCAATCCATTCATGATGCTGTCGCAGGCGGTTTTTTGCAGGTGGTGAGTTACGCATTTATTTCCGCTACCGAACAGCGTTTGTTTGTGACCGATGATGGCAGGGATATCGTACTTCAAAATCCAATTTCCGATGCTATGAGCGTGATGCGTCGTTCGCCGTGGCCGGGCTTGCTGAATGCAGCCCGTCATAATCTGAATCGGCAGCAGTCGGGCGTCGCGCTGGTAGAGCAGGGGCGCACTTATGTACGAACCGATGCCGGTCACGATGAAAACAATGTGATTGCATGGCTGATGACTGGCCAGGCAGGGCGGGATGAGTGGCATGGCGCAGCCAGAGCGGCTGATTTCTTTGATATCAAAGGCGCTGTTGAAACGTGGTTGTCTCTGCGCGGCCTGACTGCCCGTTTTATTGCCGATGATTCCATTCAGGGTTTGCAGGCAGGCCAGGGCGCCAAAATACTGGTGGGTCGCAGCGAGGCTGGTCGTATCGGCAGAGTCGATGTCGATATTGCTGCCGGGCTGGATATGGATGCGCCGGTGTTTGTAGCTGAAATC
Organism: uncultured Zetaproteobacteria bacterium; assembly: GCA_964553725.1. Lineage (GTDB taxonomy): Bacteria > Pseudomonadota > Zetaproteobacteria > Mariprofundales > Mariprofundaceae > Mariprofundus. Next base: position 2,602 of record CAZKME010000148.1, on the reverse strand, counting down.
AATCTGGATGTTTTAGCGGCAGGCAAGCTGGCGAAGTTCGTACCATTGCCGGAGTTTCCGGGTCTGGAGCGCGATCTGGTATTCCTGTTTGATAAGCGTGTAACTTCCGATGCGATTCTCAATGCAGTGAAAAGTGCAGCTGGCAAATTGCTGACAGAGGCGCGTATTTTCGATTTGTACGCGGGTAAAGGCGTGCCGGATGGTCAGGTGAGTCTGGGTGTCCGGTTTACCCTGCAAGATGCCAAACGCACCCTGACACAGGAAGATTCTGATTCAGCTTCAGCCGCCATTATCGACGCCATGAATAAACGCTTCGGAGCCAGCCTGCGCGGGTAATATCATCGGGTGGGTTCATTCTCTCCCGATGGCTCTGAAGATTGCAACATGTGCTGTTTTGGTCTATAACTCTTGTATCACCTGTCGGTGATGGCGGGAGGGTAGCGATGAGCGCATCTGACGATCTATCAGGAACAGATAAACGCCACGATTTCATTACAGGTGAGGAGTTTGAACAGAAACTCCTCAATCAAGAGCTGGAACATATTGGCAGGCAACATGGAACTGTCGATAAACAGAATCTGTTTGGTCTGGCCTTTTCCGGCGGCGGTATTCGTTCGGCCACATTCAGCCTTGGTGTGATGCAGGCGCTGGCCGAAAAAGGCTGGCTGCAAAAATTCCATTATTTATCCACCGTATCCGGCGGCAGTTATATTGGCTCATCGCTCACATGGCTGTTGCACAAAGTGTGGAAAACCGGAGATAACGAGAAGCTTTCCTTTGATGTTGGCAGCAGCTTTCCATACAAACGCTTCGATGATACGCCCAAGGCGGATTCCAAATCAGCGGATGATAAAAAGAAGCTGGATCAGTCCAAGATGCTATTACGCTATCTGCGTCAGCATGGGAATTATTTGACACCCGGCGGCGGCATCACCGGCCTGTCATTGCTGGCGGTGATATTGCGGGGGGCATTTCTCAGCTTACTGGTTTATATCGTACCGTTGATCGCAGCGATTATGATATTGAATGGTGTTGGTTTGTTTGGTGAGACATCGGGACTGCTTGCCGATCCGGTGAACGTTTCTCAATTGGGAATGAACCCATTCCTGTGGTTGGCGATGATTCCCCTGATCGTATTCGCATGCGTGTCTGTTGTTTATGGCTTACGTACAGGCAAAAAAATTCCGCCTGAAAAAGCATACGAGTTTCGTCGAAAATATGAAATTTATTCAAAGTGGCTGTTGATTGCCACAGGGATATTTCTCATATTAGCCAGCTTGCCGATGGTCTATGCCGAGCTCGGAGAACTTATGGGAACTGCGGTTGTATCTTCCGGCGGATTATTGGCATCACTGTTATCGATTCTTGGCTCTCAGAAAAAAGGCGGTGGAAAAATACCATTGGGTTTGCTCGCACCCGTTGCACTGATTTTAATGGTGTACGGCATTTTGCTTCTGGCTTTTAGTGGCGCTATTCACTTTTCAAATTTGAGCGGGCATATGAAGTGGATTGGTTTGACAGTGGTTCTGCTGTCTTTCTGGTTGAGCAGGCGTGTGAATATCAACCATATATCCATCCACAGGTATTATCGTGATCGTTTGATGGAATTGTTCATGCCCAATGCCGAAAAGCTGTTTCGTAAACAGCATATGGGTAGTGATGATCTGGCCAATGAGGCAAAGCTCAGCGCTATGTGTCAGTTTGATAAGGCTGGCGCGAAAGAGAATAATATTGTTGGCCCCTATCATATTATCAATGCCAATATGGTCACCATGAACTCCAGCTATATGAAATTACAAGCGCGCGGTGGCGATAATTTTATCCTGTCGCCATTGTATTGCGGCAATGCGGTTACGGGCTGGCGGAGCACGGAAAAATATATGGATGACGATATGTCATTGGCCACTGCAATGGCGATTTCCGGTGCGGCTGCAGATCCGCATGGTGCGCCTGGAGGGGAAGGTTTGACGCGCAACCGGAGTCTTTCCCTGCTGATGGCGCTGTTGAATGTACGTCTGGGTTACTGGGCACCCAACCCCAATCCGGAGAGAAACAAGGGAGACTCTCGCGCCCCGACATGGTTCAGGCAGGGATGGCATGAATTGACGGGCAGCGGCATGACCGAAAAAGATCCGCTGGTTCATCTGGCTGATGGCGGTCATTTTGAAAATCTGGCGCTGTATGAACTGGTTCGGCGCAGGGTAAGCGTGATAGTTGTGTGCGACGGGGCGGCTGATGCCGGTTATACGTTTAACGATTTCTCTAATTTTGTTGAAAAAGTCCGGGTCGATTTCGGCGCAACGGTGGATATGCCATCATTTCTGAGCATGTGCCCGACGCCTGCTTATGATGAGCATGGCAATAAAAAGAATCCGTTCGCTGTGGATACGGCAGAAAAAGGTTATCTGGTCGGTGAGATTATCTACGATGATGGAACAACCGGCACGCTGGCCTATATCAAAACCACGATGATAGAAAAACTGCCAAAAGACATTTACGGCTACAAGAATGCCCATGCTGATTTCCCGGATGAAACGACAGCAGATCAGTTTTTTGATGAGAAGCAGTTTGAGGCATATCGTGAATTGGGTTATCGCATTGG
>CAZKME010000147.1:0-5155 GCA_964553725.1 uncultured Zetaproteobacteria bacterium | reverse complement strand
GCTAATAAACACAGGAAACATTTCGCCCCTTTTATTTATGCCTTTGACTCTACTCTGTGTAACTCTGCGTACTCTGTGGTAAAAGCTTTCAGGTTTATGTTTTAAATGAACTGGTTAAAAACAGGAGTAGATGCATGAATATCGGAAAAATGATGCAGCAAGCCAAAAAAATGCAGGAAAATATGAAACAGATGCAGGAAGAAATGGCTACGGTGGAAGTCACCGGCGAGGCCGGTGGCGGCATGGTCAAGGTGGTTATGAGTGGTGATCAGGTTGTGCGTCGTGTCGATATTGATCCCTCCGTATGGGAAGAACAGGACAAGGCGCTGATTGAAGATTTGATGGCGGCGGCTGTCAATCAAGCCTCTCAGAAAGTGTCTGAAATACAACAACAAAAACAGCAGGGCTTGATGGCTGGCATGCCATTGCCGCCCGGTTTTTCTCTTTGATTCATCTGCCGGGCGTTCCTGTGCCGTTGGCGCGGGTGATTGAAATGCTGGCAAGCTTGCCCGGTATCGGCCCGAAAACAGCCATGCGGCTGGGTTTGAATCTATTGTCACGTCCCGCCGCTGATTCGGCGCACCTCGCCGAAGCGCTGAACACGCTGCATGAACAGGTGGGTTTCTGCGATGTGTGCGGTTGTTTTGCCGAGCAGGGACGTTGTCAGTTTTGCGAAGATACGCGCCGTGATGCGGCAGTGATCTGTCTGGTGGAGCAGCCGGTGGATGTGCTGATGATGGAGCGTGGTCAGGCATATCGCGGTGTGTATCATGTATTGGGTGGGCGCTTGAGTCCGATTGATGGCATTGGGCCGGAGCAGCTACGATTGGATGCGCTGGATAAACGCGTGGGGCAGGGGGTCAATGAATTGATTCTGGCTACCAGCGCCACGGTGGATGGCGAAGCGACAGCTCATTATCTGGCCAATCGTTATCAGCATAAAGATGTTCGTATCTCACGTATTGCGCGCGGTGTGCCCGAAGGCGGCGAACTGGAATATCTGGATGAACATACCCTGAGCCGGGCATTGGAGCAGCGTGTCCACTGGGATACGGCAGCGCTGTAAAGGCATCGAATCTCCGATGAATCCACAGCAGATTGTGCAGCGTTATCAGCAACTTGGCGGTGCGTTGCAAGAGGCCGGTGTTTCGATGCTGGCGGTCAGTAAATATGCGCCGGATGAAGCGGTGCAGCTACTGATTGATGCCGGACAGCTTCAATTTGGCGAATCGCGACCCCAAAGCTTGCGTGATCGGGCTGAACGCTGGCCTGAATGTGCATGGCATATGATCGGGCCGATGCAGAAGAACAAGGCCAAATATATCGGGCGACATGCGGCCATGTGGCACAGTTGTGAAAATCTGGAGACGGCGCAAGCGGTGGCGAAATACGTCACAGGGCGAACGTTGCCGGTATTGATTCAGGTCAATGTCGCCAATGCGCCGGGCCAGCATGGCGTGAAGCCTGAATCTGTCCCGGCGTTTGCGGCGGCATTGTCGGAAGTGGGTGGTTTGCATCTGGTCGGCTTGATGTGCATGGCGCCACGCGGCGGGGATGCGCGACAAGCTTTCCGGACGGTGAGAAACTTGCGGGATGATCTGTTCGATGGAAGCCTTTCGCAATTGTGCATGGGCATGAGCAGTGATTATCAAATCGCTGTGCAGGAAGGGGCAACGATGGTTCGGCTGGGTTCGATTCTGTTTGGGAATTGGGATGTCAGGAATAAGCGAAGAGCCAGTCAAAACCTTTTACCACAGACGACTGCATGGATGCAGGAGGTAGAGCAACGCATGGAGCAGTTGCCGAGTACACAGAGTAAGTCAAAGGCAGGAACCACAGATGAACGCAGATGATGTGCTAATAGCTCTATTTATTACGTAACAGATTCTAAGCTCTCTGGTTGTTTGTGGTTTTACTCTGTGAAACTCTGTGTACTCTGTGGTGAAATGTTTTAAATCAGTTTTTCAAGGTAAGGTAAACATGCAGGAATTGAACATAGCGTTTATTGGCGGCGGTAATATGGCCGAGGCATTGATTGCGGGGTTGGTGCAGGCTGGCCATGCAAGCGGCAATATTTGCGTATCTGAACCCAAACAGGATCGTCGTGACTACCTTGTCCGGCAATATGGTATCCCGTGCGTGCAACAGAATACTGATGCTGCGGCCAATGCGGATGTGCTTGTATTGGCTGTGAAGCCGCAACAGATGCAGACGGCGCTGGGCGGGCTTTCTGTACTTCTGAAATCTGATACTACGATCATTAGCATTGCAGCCGGTTTGACTACGGCGTCATTGCATACGTGGCTCGGAGCACAAGCGCACATTGTGCGGGTGATGCCCAATACGCCGGCCTTGCTTGGCGTCGGCATGTCGGTGTTGTTCAGTGATGCGGATGAAATCCACAAACAACGTACTGAATATGTACTCAACGCCTGTGGCGAATCGCTGCGCGTGGACAAGGAGAAGATGATGCATGCGGTTACAGCGGTATCCGGTAGCGGCCCTGCTTATTTCTTTTTGCTGGCCGAGGTGATGCAAGCTACGGGCATCAAGCTTGGTCTGGATAAAGCGGTGGCTGCCAAACTGGCTGCTCAGACCGCTTTGGGGGCAGGAAAAATGCTGGTTGATAGCGGGCGTTCGGCTGAAGCCTTGCGCCAGCAGGTGTCTAGTCCGGGTGGCACCACGCAGGCGGCCATGGATGTGATGTATGAGATGGGCTTGCCTGCCGCCGTGCGTCAGGCGGTGGTGGCGGCCAGCAAACGTTCCGAGGAGTTGAGTTAATGTTTATACTCGGTTATTTTTTACAGGCCGTGGCCGGTGTACTACATATTTTGTTGATGACAGCAACTATCGTGATTATTGCCCGCGCGGTGTTGTCGTGGGTGTCACCTGATCCGTATAATCAGATTGTACGCATCATCAATCAATTGTCTGAGCCGCTGCTGTTTCCGGTCAGGAAACGGGTGCCGTATATTAGCGGTATCGATTTTTCTCCGTTAATTGTGCTGTTGATTCTTATGTTTATGGATAATTTTCTGGTTGCTACCCTGGATAGAATTGCTCTGCCGCTAATTCAAGGCGGCTGACATGTTTACCGAGAGTCAGCTCGCTACGCTGTGCTGTGATGGTAAAGAAGGTCTTTATCTGAACATCCATGCCCAGCCGGGGGCGCGCAGACCGCAGTTGCGAGGGTTGCACGGTGATGCTGTGAAAATTGCCATTGGCGAAGCTGCGCAGGATGGTAAAGCCAACAAAGCCATTGTGAATATGATGGCCAAATCGCTGGGCATACCATCTGCCGCGATCGAAATCACTTCCGGCTTGAGCGCACGGCGCAAGCGCATATTGCTGCGTGGAGAGTCCGCCATTCTGAAACAGAAAATTCTCGACTGGCTCAATGCTGATTTCTGATTCAAAACCCATTCTGAAGCAGCCGCTGTTCTGGTTGCTTGTTATCTGTGCCATTAATTTCTTCGCTTTTCTGGGCGGCCATACGCTGTGGGATGTTGATGAACCGAATAACGCCGTATGCGCTCGTGAAATGTTGCTGGCCGGCAACTGGTGGGTGCCGATGTTCAACGGCGATTACCGTTTTGATAAACCGATTCTGATTTACTGGCTGATGATGCCGCTCGATGCGTTGTTCGGCGTCAATGAATGGACGGCGCGCCTGCCTTCTGCACTCCCAATGACCGGGCTGGTGCTGGTCATTTGGGCTATGACGCGGCGTTTGATGGCGGGCTCTGCTGTTGTTGTGCGCGATAATGCAGCACTCATGGCAGCCGGCACGTTTGCGACAGCGTTACACATGATTGTCATGGCGCGAGCGGCAGTGCCTGATCCGCTACTGATGCTGGCGTTGGGCGTTGCCTTGCCTGCTCTGCTGATTACCTATCTGGAACAGACAGAGCTGAAAAAGAAGCAACAGCCATCAGAACGTATATCAGGCTTGCTGATTGCCGCTTATGTCGCGATTGGATTTGGTACGTTGGCCAAGGGGCCGATTGCCGGGTTGATGCCGCTGCTGATTATCGCGGCTTTTCTGACTTTGATGGGGGATTGGAAAAACTGGCGATTGTTTCATCCGTTCAAGGGTGCGGCCATCGCACTGGCAGTGGCCTTGCCATGGTATATTACGGTTGGCGTATTAACGCATGGGGTCTGGCTCGAAGGCTTTATTTTCCATCAGAATATCGACCGCTTTACCGGTGCCTTGCAGGGCCATCATGGTTTTCCGGGCTTATATATTCTCAGTCCGTTGCTGGGCTGGTTCCCGTGGACAGGGTTATTAGCGGCGATATTATGGTTTGGTTCATGGCGTTTGAAAGCCTTGCGGAAAGAGCCGGTGCGGCTGTTTTTATTGTGCTGGATTGCGGTGTATATCGTGTTTTTCAGTATTGCGCGCACCCAGTTGCCCAATTATGTCTTACCGCTGTTTCCTGCAGCGGCCATACTGATGGCTTATGGTTGGGCGCATAGCGACAACGAACTGCGCCAACGGGCCATGCAATGGCTGGCATGGACAGCGTTAATCCTTTCCATTGCCATGATGATTGGTGGCGGCATCGCCATGCAGAAACAGTGGCCGGGCGAGGGGTATTATATTGTGGCCTTGCTACCGATGCTGTTGGTTTCAGCCTGGTTGGTATGGAAAAAACAATGGTTGCGGAAGCGTAATGAAAAAACGGGCGTAGATACCCGCTTGTTATTGCCTGTCGCGATGACAGTTTCAATTGTTTTTCTGGCTGGCTGGTCGGTGAAGGGGATTGATCACAATAAAATCAGCAAGGCGTTGGCAAGCAGTGCCACTGAAGCAGGCTTTGATGGCAACGAACTGGCCACCTTTCGTTATTTCCAGCCATCGCTGCTGTTTTATCATGGCGGTCGCTTGCCAATGTTGAACGATGTTGGACAGGTGGGGGCATGGCTGGTAGCAGGCAAAGCCGTGGTCATGGCGCAGGATGCGCTTGAAGAGTTGCCAAAACAGATCATCCCCTATCTTATTGTGCATGCGCGTATGCATGGCATGTATGCACGAAAATGGTTGCTGCTGGTGAGTCTACAGCCGCTGGGTTTGCATTCGCAGGGGAACAAACAAGAGGAGAAAGCATGGCCGAAACAATGATTTCAATTGTCGTGCCGCTGTATCGGGAAG
>CAZKME010000146.1:0-5173 GCA_964553725.1 uncultured Zetaproteobacteria bacterium | reverse complement strand
ATACTGCTATTCACGACATTGAACGGGTTGCAGATACTTACGGATACAGAGCTTATAGCGGTGATGATTATGAAACAAAGGGGTTTTCACACGCAGAGTTGAAGAAGTATGTGATGCCAAGGCTGAAATTGTATCAATATTTCGAAGAGCAAGCCTACAAGTATGATATCCTCGCCGGTCAAATGGTTTCCTCTGCCAAGAGAGCTTCCGGGAACTGCAACACCTGTGAAATGCTCAAGGCTCTGAAGGCGATTTCAGATTTGAGAAATGAGATTGATGCGATTAAATACGACTGGAACAAAGTCTATCTGGGGGCAATAAAAGGAGTGATCGGTTCGCATAAAGACCTTGCCAGAATGTGGGATGCCAAAGGGGTCTCTTCCAAGATTACATCGCATCCGATTTATCAATTCGCAGGCGTGGGGTTTGCACTGTTTGCAGTCACTTCACCTGTGGGGACTGCCTTTTCTGCTGTAACCGCAGTGAGTGAAATATCACAGGCTGTGGGCGATCTTGTATACAAGGCACCTGTGGCGGAAGAAGTAAAACTACAAGCAAAACTGTTGATACTCTTTGCAGATACGCTGAAAGGTTCGATTGGCAGACTATCCGATGCCAGTAATAGAATAGAAAAAGAGCACGCAATTTTGATGCGCAGACTTTTTGATTGTGGGAAAATCAAGGTTTGCCCTAAAGAAAACCCTGTCAGTTATCCGGCACCTCAATACAAAAGTGCGGAGCGATCTCCAATTGCCATCCCCGGCCATAGCCCTTTGCAATCAGGCATACAAAACCCCAATCCTCTCATGATCCCCGGATATGGTGGAACAAGCGCAAACTGCGACCAATTGGCGAATGAATTGCTGTTGCTGGAAAAACAGAGAAAAGATCTGGATGAGCGAGCCGATAAACTCCACACGGAGTGGGTCAAGGCATACAACAGAATTCTAAAGTTGGATGACAGCATTGCAGAACTGGTCGGCGATATTAAGGATGCGTCGCAGTTATTGCGGCAGGGTTACTATATAGGCGGTTCAAAGAACTCGGCGCAGGCGACTTTGAAAAAGTGGAAGGAAGAAAAGGATCGGAAGGAAGCTCTTGTGCATCATAAGCGTGTCCGAGAAGCGAAGCTGCGCTACCAGAAAGACCAGCTATCAAACCGCGCTAAGAATCTAAACAACCATATTGCTCAGCTTCGTCGTACCCTTGAGCAATGCAAAAAGAAGGCACCTGACCCTTTCACGCCACCAACCAAGCAGACAGGCGAAAAAACACCCATACAATCCGTAGATCAGGCTGTTGCTCTGGATACAGCTCTGGCCGGATTATATAGCACGCCCAATGGAGAACTACTGATTGATGTTTCTATTCATGGCAGTAAAATTACTGGTTCGGTAGCTGATTCATGTGAAAATATTCTCAAAGTGCAAGGCAAGGCCTATCAGAAAAAAACGCAGTATTTCAAAGGGTTAAATCTTGGCAAGGAAATTCACGGGAAAATCCATATCATGAGACTGGATAGCAGCGGCATGACCGGAATTCGGGAACCGGCATGCATGAAAAAATTCCACGATCATTGGGAAGACGCCGTCTTTTATTTCACAAACAAATATCCCCGCCAGCAAATCTATGCAAAATATAAGTCACGCTCGATAAACACGGCGTGCAAGATCAATGAAGTCAGTCTGGATACAGTCTTTTTATCCAGATACACATGGAAGCGAGAAACTTTTCGCAACAACTGTGATCAATCGAATCGCATGAATCCCCAGCTAAAACCTGCTCCGATGATCATAGAATTACCTGATATACCTCCGGTATTCGAACCTCCAGAGCCGCTGCCTGTTTTATTACAGCCGGACAAGCTCCCTGATCTTGACCTCTCATTGCCCGCTACGAAAATAAGGTGAACTGTGTGATAAATAGAAGGAAGTTTAAAAGAATTCAGCTATGCATGGCCGCTGTTATGTCCGTATTGTTTCTGTTGTTGCTCCAAACAGCATCATTGAGTCATGCCGCCGAATCGGTTCAGGAGATCAAAGCAGAACAATCCATTGACGGAGCCATGCAGCTATTCGAGGCACAGCGCAAAGAGCGCATGTCTGTTGGGCTCAAAGCAATGGCCAAGGTGCTGCCCTATCTGTTTATGGGACCGATGGGCATTGATTCACGCCAAGTGCTGTTCAAACGCATCGAAGAGGTGGAAGAAGCTTCCCGCTTTGCTTCCGTGATGGCGGTGATGCATCGCGATTTGGAGAAATCGCTGCTGCGTATGTTGAAAGATCAGGGCGCAGGCAAGCAGGCGGCGCAGGCCAGAGTTTCAAAGGTGATGGCAAAACTCAAACCAGGAGAAATGGAAGCGGATTATGAAGCTGAGTATCTGGTCATTGAAGCGCTGAACCGGGTGTATGAATATCTCGATAACCATTGGGGGCAATGGAAGCTCTATGGCAAGAGCGTTGAATTCGGCGATAAGAAACTCGATGTCCCCTACCAGGTGTTGATAGACAGGCTCGGTGAAACCGTAGATCAGATGGATGCCATCCAGAATGCAAAAGCTGATACCGCTGTGCCGCAGCAAGCCCATGCCGATGCAACCGCCCCACTCACCTGCAAGCTCAGCACCAAAGCGTTGCCCGAAGGTGCTGTGGAAGTGGTCGTCACACTGCATAATCAAAACCGCCATGCGGTGGAAATTAACAAGCCATCTATCGCTACGGTAACCTGGGTTTTGAGCAATAATCAGGTTGTCGGCGCGCATCCGGGCAGGCCGCCTGAGCAAATACTATTGGGGGCGGGAGAGAGTATTCGTTATAGCGATAAGCTCGACTTGCCGCCGGAGAATCATTCGCTGGCAGTACAAGTCAATGCTGGAGAACCGTTCGGAATGGTAATATGCAAAAAATAAACCGTTGGCTCATACTACTGGCTGGCATCATGATCGTACCATTGTTGACCTCCCCTGCCCTGGCGCGGGTGCCTGCCGCTGTGGTGGTTGAAATTGCCGATGCAGAAACCAATCCTTCACTGTATCAGTGCAAGGGTGTTTCGCTGCAAGATAGCACGGTGTTTATCTCTAAGAAGCTTGGCGATCAAGTGCGCGGCACCGCTTCACCAGAGCAGAATATCCACATCGAAACAGGGCTGACACAGAGCGAGGAGATTAACAGCATCGTCTTGCTGCGCAGCCGGGATGCATGCGATATTTTTCTGGCGGCAAAACGCCTGCCACCGGCGCAAACCGTATTCAGTCAATTAAACAGCCATGATGAAACATGGAGCCTTGATCAAGCGGATGCAGTGCTTCACCTGAATGCCGGGACGAAATCATTCAGCCTTGCGCCAGAAAAAGGGCTTGTAACAGGAAAGGAATACAACGGCATGCGCCTGCACAACTATGGCAGGCTGGCCTTGTGGGAAGCAGCTGCAAAAAAACAGGTCGAACAGATTGGCGTGCATGGCCGCTATGTAGGTCACTTTGATGGCCCCGGTGCGGAAGCGGCTTTCCATATCAATATACCTGAGGCTGGCACGCTGGCCATTGCAGTGCCGACCCATCTCCAACCGGTCATTAACATCATGTTTTCCAGACCGGGGCGTGTTTTTTCGTGGCGTACGGGTAGCAGAAAGGATTTCGACCGCCCTTCAGAAGGGCTTGTATTGTTAAAATACACGGGCTTCGGCCCGGCGGATTACCGCTTAGACCTTTCTTTTGCGGCAAGACGGCACGGCCCTGCTCGCCTTGCCTGTACGCTGGAAGTTGGCAATATCGTTGAAGGGAAATACCCCTTGCGATTGCGACTGAGCAACACCGGCAGACGAAGTGCCGAGATATTCAAGCTGACCCAGCAAACCCTGAGCTTTTATCTGCAGGGAGAATTGAAAGGTGATAGAGGAATATGGGAGCGCCCTCCGGAAAAAATGGTTCTCGGTGCAGGTCAGTCAATCACACAAGCATTTGGCTGGCTTGAAAAGGCCCAGTTCGAGGGCAGTTACGCCACCGTTCGTATCCCCAATAATCGAGCGGGTGGACGCGAACGATTCATCACATGCCCTGTTGGCAGTGTTGGCCAGAGTTCACCATCATGGGGTGATGTACTGGGCGACCCGAGACTGGAGCCTGAAACGGTTTACGCCATGATTAAAAGCGGAACCGATGTGAATAAACCGGAAGCATTCGGCAGGAAACAGCTTATGACCTATCCGCTGGCAATGGCTGTGGGCAAGAGCGGACGCAGCCTTCAAATTGCTGACATGTTAATCAAAGCCGGAGCCAATATTGATCAGGGCGATGCGCACGGAAAAACGGTGCTGCATTTGGCTGCACGCTTTGGCTACCCTCGCTTTGCCGCCATGCTGATCAAAAAAGGCGCATCATCAGATGCAACAGACAAGGATGGACAAACGCCGCTGTTTGATGCGGCCTACTCCGGTTCGGGCGATATCGTCGCCCTGTTGCTGAAGTCAGGCGCGAATGCAAATGCGACAGATCACGAAGGGCGAACTGCCATGCATATGTTGCAATATACATCGTTTACGCCCGACCCGTTGCCGGTTGCAAAAATCATGCTGGCGCTTGGCGCAGATGTGAATGCAATATCCGAAAAATATGGCGCGCCGCTGCATCAGGCCGTTAAACAGGAACACAGTGCACTGGCGACATTCCTGATCAGTAAGAATGCTGATGTGAACGCACAGGATGGTGCGGGCAACAGGGCCATGCATATTGCTGCCGGATACAATCGTGTTGAAATGCTAGCCCTGCTCAAAAAATCCGGCGCGGACATTGATGCTTTCAACAAGGCTCATGAAACACCGCTGCATAAAGCCGCCGAGCATGTGAATCTGGAAGCGAGTCAGTGGCTGCTGGATCAGGGCGCAGATATTGAAGCGCGTTCTGCCAGCGGCATGACCCCGCTACTGCTGGCATCGATTACTGCCTCGGCGTCAAAGAAACCGGCCATCGTGCAACTGCTGCTGGATCGGGGCGCGAAGGTTGATGTGCAGGATAATCAGGGCAATACACCGCTTTCTTTTGCAAAGAAGCTGAATCCGGATGTGTACAAAATACTGAAAGAAGCTAATTAAAAAGGTTGTCGTCTGAGGGAGAGTATCATGAAAAAAAATAAACAGTTTTTGATTATTGGGGCAGGCGCACTTCTGCTCATCGTTA
>CAZKME010000145.1:2283-5246 GCA_964553725.1 uncultured Zetaproteobacteria bacterium | reverse complement strand
AAATTGTTGCTCAGGATGATGGCCCCGGCATCGCCTGTATCGACAGCGCCATGGTGGATGGATTCTCAACCAATGGCGGGCTGGGCAGCGGGCTGGGCGGTGCGCAGCGATTGATGGATGAGTTTGAAATCGAATCCGAATACGGGGCTGGCACGCGCATTGTCGCACGCAAATGGATGGCGACATAAGTATGGTTGCCATGCAGCGCCGTGCCATGGGCGGATGCCCGGATTGCGGTGATCAACTCGAATATTGGCAGGATGGGGCTGTGGGAAATCATGGCGGCGGGCGGCTGACCTGCTGCGTGGTTGATGGTCTGGGCCATGGGCTGCATGCCAAAGAGGCTGCCTGCAATATCATTCAATATGTCGCCAATCATCGCACTGAAACGCCGGAACAGCTTTTTCGCGGCTGTGATGAAGCCATGCGGCATGGACGCGGCGGCGTGATGGCGGTGGCCTGGATTGAGGGGAATCAATTAAGCTATGCCTCGGTGGGCAATATCGCCGGTTATCTGGCCCGGCATGGCGATGACGGTTATCGCATCGAACACCTGAATATGGATCGCGGCATGATCAGCGGCGGCTTTAAAAAATTGAATGTGCAAACACTAACCATGGCTGAGGGTGATCTGTTGCTGATGCACAGCGATGGCTTACACCCATTCTATAATCTGGAGGCATGGCAGCCTGTGCTGGCAGAGCCGCAACGACTGGCCAAAGCACTGATTGAAGATCAAGGCAAAGAAACCGACGATGCCTGTGTACTGGTTTATCGTCATCAAGGAGTAACTACTCAGCTCATCCCCTGATTTGCCCGATTTCTGCGTCAAAAAAGCTCATGTGCAGGAGCACACTACGCATTTTTTTCCTTGAACTCGAACAAATCAGGAGCGATCAGAGCAGTTACAGCCCTTTCGGCTTGGGGTGATGAGTAGTTACCATAAGGAGTTGACTCATGACGCTTGAAAAACAGGAATTCCTCAAACGGTACACCGCCTTGATGCTCGACTATGCCCAATCATTTGAAGAAGCGCCGCTGCTGGCGATTGAAGGGCTGGGGCATGAGATGGTGCAATCCAATATCCCGCCGGAAGATATTGGTGAGATGCATGATGCTGCCATAAGCGAATTAATGGCATCCCCTGATTTCAGCTCAGAAAGAATTCGCGCCGCTTCCCTGCCTCTGATGCAGTTGTTGATGGCCTATGGCATTGCCTTCAGAGAGATCCGGGCCAGAGAAGACATTGAGCAGGAACTGGGAGAAAGTCAAAAACTCTATCAATCTGTTGTGGAGCAAATTAGCGAGGGTGTCGTGATTGTGCAGGATGCCAAAAACGCCTATGTCAATCCTGCCATTGCCAATATCTGGGGAAAGCCCGTTGAAGATATTATTGGCCTGGATTATCTCGCTCTCATCCATCCTGATGAACATAAACGCATGGCCGAAATCCATAAGCAGCGTCTGGCGGGTGGCGGGCCTGTTGCCCCGTATGAAGTGCGTTGCCTGAACGAAAACGGGGCCACCCTGTGGGTGAAAATGACAGGCACATTGATTGAATATCAAGGCAGGCCTGCTGCTTTGGTTTCTGTGCATAATATCACCGAACGCAAACAGGCGGAACTGGAGCGAGACCGACAGACCTTGCGCTACCAGAATCTGTTCACGCATTCGCATGATGCGCTCTTCATTCTCGACCCGGAACAGGGAACCATTATTGAAACCAACCATCAGGTGCAGATCATGCTGGGGTTTACGCCGCAAGAGTTGGCGGGGCGGCCAATGCAGGATTTGCACCCTGATGAAGTGCCGGAACTGAGTGCCTTTTTTGCATCTGTGATGGAAACAGGTGAAGGGCAGACGGATATGCTGACCTGTTTGACCAAAAGCGGCGAAAAACGCAATGCCGATATATCTGCTTTTCTCATTGAGGCAGATGGAAAAACATTCGTGGTGGCGGCGGTTCGTGATATTACCGAGCGCAAGCAGGCGGCGCTTGCGCTACAAGAAGCCAGGGATGCTGCTGAATCCGCCAATCAGGCCAAAAGCCGTTTTCTGGCCGCCATGAGCCATGAAATACGCACCCCGCTTAATGGTGTGCTGGGCATCACCGAACTGGTGCTGGATTCGGAACTGACGGACGAACAACGTGAAAATCTGGACATCGTGTATCACGAAGGCGAAACGCTGTTGAATATTCTCAATGATATTCTGGATTTCTCAAAGATGGAGGCGGGTAAGTTCGATCTGAATGCCTGTGCATTTTCCCTCCATGATCTGATTCAGATTGCCACTGGATTATTCAGCAAAAACGCCCTTGAAAAGGGTATCGGTCTGACTGGCGTGGCGTTGCCAGCACTGACATACCAGCTCATTGGCGATGTTGACCGTTTGCGCCAGATATTGATGAATCTGCTTAGCAATGCGATCAAATTTACCGATGCCGGGGAAGTGCGATTGCAGGTTGAGTCGTTACACGAAAATGATAAGCAGATGCAGTTACGGTTTTCAGTGACGGATACAGGGATTGGTATCAGCTCGGAGAATCAGGACAAGTTGTTTATTGAATTTTCGCAAGTGGATGAATCATCGACGCGTCAATATGGCGGGACAGGGCTGGGTCTGTCGATTGTTCGCAAACTGGTCAGCTTGATGGGCAGTGAAATTTTTGTCGAAAGCGAGGTGGGAAAAGGCTCCCGTTTCTGGTTTGATCTTACATTGGAAAAAAGCACGCAGCTTCACCAATCCACATTGTATAACCGGATTCTACCGGTGATGGGTGAAAATGTCGGTATAGAAAAAGACCAGTTTGTAAATCATACGGCGCGCAAAGAGCGGATTTTACTGGTTGATGATGTGCCGATGAACCGAAAGGTTGCCCAAGGCATGTTGAAAAAGATCGGCCTCACCCATGTGGATATAGCCAGCAATGGCATGGAGGCGGTTGATTGTTTTGCCCGTGA
>CAZKME010000145.1:0-2183 GCA_964553725.1 uncultured Zetaproteobacteria bacterium | reverse complement strand
ATGCCGTGATGCAGGCATTCAGGCAAGACTGGGTTGAAGCGATGCGTGCATGAAGGCTGTACAGATCATGAATATGAAACGCTTGAATAACAAGATGCACCAATATCCTTGGAGGTGCGACTTCAGTCGCGCTGAATGGCGAAAAAATGCGCAGCTAAAGCAGCACCTCCAAGGATGCTGAATAGATAGGCAAGAAACAAACCACCCGTGGGAGGGGCAAAGCAATGGAGAATGCTCAATGATTCAAACCGATAAAAAGACGATTCTTATTACCGACGATGATCCGACATTTCGTCTGATCTTACGGAAATTTCTTGAACTGGAGGGATACCATACCATTGAAGCGGAAGATGGTGCGGCGGCATTGGCTCTCTTCCATGCCTGCCAGCCTGATTGTATTTTAATGGATGCAAAAATGCCTGTGATGGACGGCTTTGAGGCATGCAGACAAATTCGGGCTTTGCCTGAAGGCGCATCCTTGCCATTGATTATGATGACTGCGCTAAGCGATGAGCAAGCTGTGGATTTGTGTTATGAAGTCGGTGCCAGTGACTACGTCAACAAGCCCATCCACCTGGTTGCGCTGCGCCATCGTGTGTACAATTTGATTGACAAGCACCTTGCGGATATGCGCGTCATCGCGAGCGAAAAACAGTATCGCACGCTGTTTGAGTCTTCGAGAGATGCCCTTTTAATATTGGATGAATCAAGGTTTGTTGACGGCAATGAGGCGGCGATGCGCATGTTTGGCTATGACTTGTCGGATAATTTCAAGCCTATGCATCCGGCAGAGCTGTCTCCGCCCACACAGCCATGCGGAACAGATTCCATGACGTTAGCAAACAAGCGCATTGCCACCGCGTTGAAGGATGGCAGCGTCCAGTTTGAATGGATGCACCAGCGGCTTAATGGCGAAGTATTTCCGGCTGAGGTGTTGCTGGCGGCGCTGGAGATAGATGGCAAAAAGGTATTACAAGCCACAGTGCGCGATATCACCGAGCGAAAACAGGCGGAGCAGACGCTGATAGAAAGTGAAACGTTGCATCGGGAAATTATGCAAAGCGCTTTTGACGCCATTATCATTTCCGACCGAACAGGGATGGTTCTGGAGGCCAATGCGGCTGCGGTGGATATATTTGGTTATGCCCCGGAAACATGGAAAGGGCTGGAAATCACAGCATTGATCCCCGAACATCTGCGCCACAGACATGATGATGGATTTCGCAGATTCACCGATAGCGGAACATGCAGCCTTGTTGGCCGATGCATTCAAACAGAAGCATTGCATCAGGACGGGCATACCTTCCCGATAGAACTATGCCTCTGCGAGCTGAATAACGGTCAGAACAAAGTGATGGCGACCATCAGGGATATCACCGAGCGCAAGAAAGCCGAAGATGCCCTCAGGGAGGTTCAGGCCAGATATGAGGATGCGCAGAGTATCGCGCAACTGGGGCACTGGGTGCTCGCTATGGATAAAAATGAATTGGCCTGGTCGGATCAGGTCTATCGTATATTCGAGTTGGATCCAAAGAACTTCGACGCATCATATGATATTTTTCTCGATATTGTACATCCGGATGACCGCGAACTGGTCAAAAACGCCTATGAAAATTCTGTAAAGAATAAGTCGCCCTACGACATCGAACATCGGTTGCTGATGAAGGATGGACGGGTGAAATGGGTCAATGAGCGCTGCAAAACCGATTATGATGAGGATGATAAACCTCTGCGCTCCATCGGCACCGTGCTGGATATCACCGAACGCAAAAAAGCGGATGAGTCAGTGCGCAAATTATCTTCCGCCATTAAACACGCCGGTGAATCGATTCTGATCACCGATAGAAATGGCATCATCGAATATGTAAACCCTGCCTTTACCCAAATCACCGGTTACAATGCCGAAGATGCCATGGGCCAAACACCACGATTGCTGAATAGCGGCAATCAGGATGAAGCGTTTTATGCTGAGATGTGGGATACCATTACCAGCGGCAAGGTGTGGCATGGCAAAGTCATCGACAGGAGAAAGGATGGCAGCTTTTACCCGGCCATGTTGACCATCTCCCCTATTTTTGACGATTCAGGGATTGCAACGCATTACACGCATTTTATTGGCATTCAGTCCGATCTCAGCGTACTGGAAGATATGGAGAACCGCTTTCATCAGGCTCAAAAGATGG
>CAZKME010000144.1:0-5339 GCA_964553725.1 uncultured Zetaproteobacteria bacterium | reverse complement strand
GCCGCGCCCGGCGATTGATGGTAGCCATACCCGAATGCTAACCCAAAGCGGCGCTTAGGCCACCAGCATCTGTTGATAATGAAATTTTCTTCGGTTCACCCTTTGCGCTCTTTGCGCCTTTGCGTGACATCGCTTTTCAAGCTTAAAATCAAAACCGTTTCACGCCAAGACGCAAAGACGCCAAGAAAACCGTAACCATTTAGCGCGACTGAAGTCGCACCTCCAGGGCTTTATCGGGTAACTGTCATGGTGCTGAATAGTGACTTGCGCTGAATCAGCCCCACTCATCGGCGGGGAAATCATCGACCATAATCGCGTCTCTGACTGCCGAACGCGCTGTCAGCAATACATCGGCTTCTTCCCGATTTAATACCTGCTCATTGACCAATGCTTCCAGCCAATCTTCATAAGACTGATCAGGACGATGGGTTTTCCCCTTGTCGCGCAATTTTCGTTCAATCGGCTCAGCCCGAATGGTCAGAGCCATGGCATGTTTCAAGCGGCCTGTTGCATCATTCTCATCATCCGGGGCATAAATGCCGTCAATCAAACGATCGCGCGAAGGCGATGGTTCCAGCAGCATCGCAGCGACCTGATGCGTCAGGTGATCATCGGGCACAGATAAACGACGCCCCAGCGGAAATGCCCAGACCCGCATTTTCCAGGCCACAGGACGCACCGGAAAATTGCGAATCACGCCATCGAGCGCCTGCTGCACCTGATACAGGCAGTGCTGG
The DNA here is from genome assembly GCA_964553725.1 of uncultured Zetaproteobacteria bacterium. Taxonomy (GTDB): domain Bacteria; phylum Pseudomonadota; class Zetaproteobacteria; order Mariprofundales; family Mariprofundaceae; genus Mariprofundus. The sequence goes on along the minus strand of CAZKME010000144.1, from coordinate 4,602 downwards.
CAGGCCCAGTGCAATAGCGGCAAATCCGCTTTCGGGCGTCCGTCATCTTCAAATCGCTTCAGCACCGCCGAGCACAGGTAGAGATAAGCCAGCGCATCGGCAAAACGGCCCGAGATTGATTCCTTGCGTTTCAATGCCCCGCCCAGCACCAGCAGCGCCAGATCAGCCATAGTCGAAGTGGCAGCGCTGAAACGGGCAATCTGTTTGTAATAGATCGCCGTTACGCCGGGTACAGGCGATGGTGCCAGCCATGCGCCGGAAATACCGTACAGCACAGCCCGCGCCGCATTGGCGATGGTGTATCCCAAATGCGATATCAGCGCCTTGTCAAATCGATTTACTGCTTCCTCGCCGTCTTCCGAGGCAGCGGCAATTTCTTCCTGCAAATACGGGTGACAACGCATCGCCCCCTGCCCGAATACCATCATGCTGCGGGTCAGGATATTGGCTCCTTCCACCGTGATTGCGACAGGGATGGATTGGTAGGTGCGGCCCAGATAATTCGACGGCCCCATGCAAATACCGCGTCCGCCGTGCACATCCATGGCATCGTCAATCACCTGGCGCATCGTCTCGGTGAGATAGCGTTTCACAATCGCCGTGACTACTGCCGGTTTTTCACCCGCATCGAGCGCCGATGTGCTCAGCCGAACGCCTGCATCCATCATATAAGTCAGGCCGCCGATGCGTGCGAGGGCTTCTTCGACCCCTTCAAAGCGACCGATGGAAGTTTTGAACTGCTTGCGCAAACGCGCATAAGCGCCGGTCGAATCGCAGGCCATTTTCCCTGCTGCCGCACTCAGCGATGGCAAGGATATACCGCGCCCGATGGATAAGCGTTCAACCAGCATGCGCCAGCCGTTGCCGATCATTTCCTGCCCGCCGATAATCCAATCCATCGGGATAAATACATCCGTGCCGGTATTGGGGCCGTTCTGAAACGCGATTCCCAGCGGATCATGGCGGCGTCCGATTTCGACGCCAGCGGTATCGACAGGAATCAGGGCGCAGGTGATGCCCAGATCATCCTGCTCGCCCAGCAGGTGCTCGGGATCATAAACATGGAAGGCCAAACCCAGCACCGTCGCAATCGGCCCCAGCGTGATATAGCGTTTTTCCCAGTTAAGTAACAGCCCGAGCGTTTCCTCGCCCTCAAATTCGGCTGTGCAGACCATGCCTGTATCCGGGATTGAGCCAGCATCCGAACCGGCTGACGGGCCGGTTAACGCAAAGCACGGCACCTCTTCGCCATTGGCCAGACGTGGCAGATAAAATTCTTTCTGATCATCGGTGCCGTACGACATCAGCAATTCTGCCGGGCCCAGCGAATTGGGCACCATCACCGTAACCGCAGCCGCCGAACTGCGACTGGCGATTTTCTGAATGACGCACGAATGGGCATAGGCGGAAAATTCCAGGCCGCCATAGGATTTCGGGATAATCATGGCGAAGAAACCTTCGCGTTTGATATAAGTCCAGACTTCCGGCGGCAAATCGCGCAGTTCATGATTAATCTGCCAGTCGTCCAGCATGGAACAAAGTGTTTCGGTCGGCCCGTCGACAAAGGCCTGTTCCTCCGGGCTTAATCGTGGCACAGGTGTTTTCAGCAACACATCCCAATCCGGATTACCCTGAAACAGTTCGGCATCCCACCACACGGTGCCTGCTTCAATGGCCGCTTTTTCGGTATCGGACATTGGCGGCAGCGCTTTTTTGATCATCGCCTTGACCGGCGCACTGATCCATTTTTTACGAATATCATCCACCGCAAAAAAGGCACCGCCCGCAGCAATCAACAGCAGCAGCACAAAGCCGATCCAGCCGCTCATGCCGGCAAACATCAGCACCACATCGGCCAGCGCCAATATCCCCAGCCATGCCTGCAATGCAAGCGCGCCCCGCGCCAGTAAAAACAGCAGTCCAAACACAATAAGCAGTAGCACAATCCAGAACATGGCAACCTCCATCAATACGCGTTTGTCCCTATGATATGCTTATTCCTTTCATCAAAGCAATAAAAAAGGGGCTCCTGTTACAGAGCCCCTCTTTGCTTGATCATTATTCCGGGTTAGAATCGATAGGTCATAGAACCGGCAAAAATATGCGCAGTGCCTGAATAATTACCATTGCGTAACCTGTCCGCAGCCGTAGCAGTCGAGGCTATCTGGTTGAGATCAACAAAATAAACATACATATAGGCCACATCCAGCGTCATTGCTTTGTTGACATCATAACCTGCACCGAGCGTAAATAAATGTCTGTCGCGATCCGGAATACCGGGCGTAAAGAAGGGATCGCTGACCGGCGTCGGATCAAAGCTATAGCCGCCTCTCAAACTGATATCAGGCGTAAACTGCCACTGGGCACCAACACGCACTGCGACGGTCGCGCTCCAGTTTTCACGCAGAGTGCGGAAATTGGTTCCGCCGGTCAAGGCACTCGCCACAGCCGAAGGAGCATAGCGGAAGTCCAGATTATCGAATGTTTTCCAGTTCACCCAATCAATATCCAGTGAAAAAATCCAGTCCTCATTGGGCATGTAGGCCAGGCCGACATTGAGCTGATCCGGCAACACAAGCTTGGTGCTGGCCGTGCCCACTGCGCCGACTGCCTGCGGATTTCCCAGCGTCGCCAGAGCAGGGCCGCCAATCACCGTACCGTTTTTGATATCAAGCTTTACTCGCGTGCGATAAGATACGCCAAAGCGGAACTGATCATTGCGATACAATAGAGCCACATTCGCACCCCAGCCATCGCCTTTGCCTTCCAGCAGCTGGGCAGTATTATTCAGGCGCACCTTGAATAGCCGGACATAATCAAACCCCGCAGCAATAGCCAGATTAGGATTGATTTGCCATGTGACATTGGGGTTTACATTCACTGTCTTGATTTGTGAAAATGTATTGGACGTGGCAAAGGGTGCGGTTACAGGCCAATCCGATTCCAGACCAAAGGCCGAATTAACGCCAAGCCCTATCGTCAACGGGCTATTTTCAAAATTATGGCTGGCATAAAAATGAGGCACGCCTATCAACTTGCTTTTTGACGATGTCGTCGCCGGATTGGCCGGATTGAAGCTATTGGTATTAAAATCAGTACTCGGAACAATGATAATATCCGCTCCGGTCATAATCTGCGTTCCCGGCTGAAAGGCCGATCCGGCAGGATTAAACCACTGGGCGGAAGGATCATCGGCAACGGCAGTAAACGCATTGCCCATGCCCATGGCCTTGACGCCCTGTTCAGCAATCTGAAAACCGCCGGCATAAGCCTGCACACTTGTCAGCGCCATCAACGCTGATGCTGTCAATAAAGTAAATTTACGTAAATTCATATTCATCTCCCCTATTGCATGATCGTGGTGATAGCAGGGCCGCTGGCAGTGGTACCACTTATCACGATAGTTGCCGGCCCAGCTAAAGCGCTACCCAGATAGGTTGCAGTTTCAGTCTGCATTTCAGTGATAACATCAGTCCCGACCACAGTCGCCGGATCAGGTTTGAGGAACGATGAATGCGTTCCCTGCGTGAAAAACGTAAACCCGTTACCTAAATTATAGGGCGATGGCACCACACCCAAGGGCCATACGGCTCCGGCAGGGTTCGCTGCTACCTGTTTCATGCCAAAAGCCGCAGCCAAAGCATCTGTTGCGGAATTGGGTACCACTAGATCATTCAGTTGCTTGAACAGCAGTACATTTTTGATGTTCGGCACCGTCAGACCGGCAACGATGCCGCCGTAATTAACCGGATCAGCATCGTCCCCCACCGTTTGCGCTGCAATAAAAAATGCATTGAATTCAGGAGAGCCGGGCAACACGCCCTTGGTCGCCAATCCTGCTCGAATCAACGGACTGACTTCGGAAGAATTCAGGAAAATATCAGAATACACACCGCCCGGATTGGCCAGCACGAAGGTTTTAATAGCAGGCTCTACTGCCGCCAGCATGGTGCCGAGAATACCGCCGTTGGAATGACCGACATAGGAAATGGGAGGCGCTGTAAGCGCTGCCGCACTATTGACAGCCAAGTCGACAAAACCATCCGCACCCGGTGCACCCGTTGCATTGACCACAACATCCATCGTTTGTACTTCCAGCAAACGGGTCAGATGAATCAGATCGGCCACTGATTGCCGTGCATTATCTCTGGTGGTCAGCAAATGACCGATATTCAAATACCACTTGCCGCTTGAGTCATCTATCCCATCCGGGACAGCGGCTGTAGTGACCAGTTTTCCATTCACAACCTTTTCAGTCAGCAAGTCGAGCTTAAAGGTGCGGCTGCCATGCAGCACAGAATCAATCGCAATGGTAACAAAACCCGCCTTGGCCAAAGTATTGGCGATACCGAACACCACAGATTTATCCACCGTAAAACCATGCTGGAAAATCACCACAGGCCATGGGCCAGGCGTGATTGGCGTTGTCATCAAAAAAGGTACGGTTTCGGTGCTCTGTACAGTCGGCGTGCCTGCCGCATCGACCGCAAAGCGTGCGGTAAGCGCTCCGGGCAAAACTGTAGGCGCAGTGCCTATTGCGCCACCGGTGCCCATGCCGCCGACATTGCTCAAATAATAGGGTATGTTGATAGCGCCAATCAC
>CAZKME010000143.1:0-5346 GCA_964553725.1 uncultured Zetaproteobacteria bacterium | reverse complement strand
TGCTGCTTTAGCTGCGCATTGGCGATATTTAGCGCGACTGAAGTCGCGCCTCTAGGTTAACGGGATAACAAAGCGTTCCCCTCCGACAAACAAACACGCCCGGTTATCCTGAGGTTCTCGATTCCACCTGCACCGAGCCGATTTCATCGACCTTATCGGCAGCTGTCGGCCAAATGGGAAAAATTCGGTTTTTATCAATGTTTCGATATGTCATATATTTTTCAATCAGGAACTGGGTGCGCCGGATACGCTGCTGCTCTTGTTCCGTCAGTTCCCTGCCCGTCCATTTGGGCCTGAGATCAATCATCAGCTCCGGATGCTGGCGCAGTTTGTGAATGACCTTGGACAACCGGATGCGCTCATTCAGTGATAGCCGTTCACGGCCATGCAACCGGACACGTGCTTCAATCGTGTTTGGCTCAGTGGCATTTTCCTTGCGCCAGTGGCCCGTGCGGGCAGCTTCGTGCATAGCATGCTGCATCGACAAACCCAGCCGCTCCAGCGTTATCGCTTGCGTCGGCCACAGTCCGTCCAAGTCATATTGCAGCGCGATCACCCCGCTGCGTTGCTCCAGCCGCTGTAGCAGTTCGGGCGTACTATATCCGGTTCGGGGCAACATCGGATCGGACGTAAAAATGCCTGTTTCCGTCAACCCCTGTAACAATTGAAATTTCACCGTCCCTTGATAACTGTCCGGTGCCTGCCCGTCCTCCAGATGTAAACTGGCCGATAACCGCCCCTGAATCAGGCGCGGCATACCGGATGCAACCATCCAGTTATGCAGGAAAAAAGGCGTCGCCTTCTCCAGCCGGGCATCGCCCCTGAAACGCTGCGGATTCGATAATGCCTGCCACTGCCCATGCAAATAGAATTTACTGCCTCCGATTTTTCCCGACATGGTAATATTCGACCATTGATCTGTTTGAATATTGTCTGCCTGGATATTGACCTGCCCGGCCCAGATGGCCTGCTGTTGGCCTACGCTGATTTTGCCATTGTCCAGATTCAACCGGGTGATCGCGATATGATTGTTACGCAGCGCCATCACCCACCATGCCGCGCTGCCCTGCGAACCGGCATCATGTTCCGCATGCTCAGCCTCATGCAGAGGCAACGGGCGTAATGCCGCCATATATTGCCATCCCTGAGTGTCGATTTTATCGATGGTCTGAGTCTCCAGCCCCATGCCAACCGGGCCGAAGCGCAAATCAAGCTGATCGGCCAGAAACACATCGCCGCCATGGGCAAGATTCAAACCCAGTACAGTCGCTTTGCCCTGCATCTGCCACTCGCCCTGGTCGACTGTAACTGTCACCTTCAAATCGGTTTCTCCAGCCAGCTTCACCGGCCTGTCAGCATCATCCTGAAGCGGCAGTAGTGGCCGCAGCCGGGCGACAGGAATATGACTGCCCCGTATGCTGATGCTGGCCGATGTCAGTTGTCCCCGCCTGTTTTTATCCGCTTTCCCTCTCAACTGCCATTGTTGTGGCGGTTGTTTCTTGTTTCCTTCACCAGCCGGTGCCGCCTTTGTATCTACAGCTTGTTTTTTATGCGTATGCAGTTTGAAGCTCAATGCTTTGCCTTTCGGGCTGCGAGCCTGTCCGTCCAAGCTCTCCACTATCACCCTGCCCTGAGGCATACTCAGAGCCAGCATCATATTTTGAACATTGATTTTATCCGCACTGATATCCCAGACAGGCTCTTTTAAGGCTTCTTTTCTCTCAACCGCAGCATCCTGATTGACTGCCGCCACGCCGCGTTCCGCATCGTTGCCCTGTTCATCGTCTGGCTTGTCGACTGCATCCATGCGCCTCGTCTGTAACACCAGCCGGGAATCCAGCATATCGAGCCCGGCCAGATGGAGTTGATGTTTGGCTGTCTGAATGCGCGCATGATTGTAATGGATGCGGCTCCAATACCATGCCGGCGACTCACTGCTGCCCGTCCGGGCATACGTGACATCCTGTAACAAGCCCTTATCGCTGCGTATATCCCAGTTTCCGGGTTGTCCCTGCCAATGCATATTGCCATCAAGCTGCGCCGAAATGAACTGGCGCGCCCCAATCCGGGGCAATACATCGGCCCACGGATCCAGCGGCCATGCCGTGGCATCCAAATCCACCTGCCATTTGCCGCCCGTTTCCGTGGCTGAATATTGCAGGTGATGCGCATGTGATGATGTGTTATCCACGCCGGTATCGAATTGCATGTCACCGTGCATATTGAGTAACGGTTGTTGCTCATGCCTGCTTGTTTCCCATGCCAATCCGCCACTCAGATGCCCGGCCATCTGTTTGAGCGCCATTGATGCCGTCAGCCTGGCGACATCCAGCCCCTGCCATTGCACCGAGCCTTTCGACAGCCAGTGTTCATTCGGCTGCTGTACGGCAGGCTCGGGCCTGGCATGCATATCCCACTGCCAGCTTAGCATACCCTGCTGCATCCTTGCCGAACCGGTGATGCTGCGCATGGCGAACTGCAATCGCTGCCGAAGGAAGATACCGCTCAATTCAAGTGCGGGTCTATTTTTATCATGCATATACAGTTTTATACTACCGTCGTGCACGGTAAGCGATGTGGCCGCCTGCCAGATTTGTTTCAGGTAACGATCATGCCGCCAGATATCGGCCTGTCCGACATGCGTAATTTCGCCATCAAGCCCGAAAATATCGATTACGCCAATGCGCGGCGCATTGCCGGTCAGCAGTTTGGGGTTGGCCCGCAGCAGCATTTGCGAAATGCTGATGCTGTCATCGCCCCGCGTTATCTGGATATCACGAAGAATCAGCCCGTTGCGCAACAGATGATAGCGCACATCGCCAATGTGCACATTGGCACGCTCACCCCATGCCTGAACCAGCTCCCTGGCCTGCTGCTGGGCATGAGCCTGAATGGACAACTGCATAGCAATACATAACAGACCGAATACCGCAAGCCCGGCCAGATACCAGCGGGCGGCAGCCGGAAACACACCGACCGGATGATGGAAGATATGCTTCAGATAAGCTCCGGATTATTGCGCAAGCGATGCATGATTGATTTTCAATGCTGCCCCGAGCGCTGGAGCTGCTCAATCACCGACTGGTCTTCCAGCGTGGACGTATCCGAGGTGATGTCGCGACCAGCCGCGATATCTCTGAGTAAACGCCGCATAATTTTACCGGAGCGTGTTTTCGGCAGGCTGTCGGCAAAACGAATATCGTCCGGCTTGGCAATAGCGCCAATCTCATTCGTAACATGGGCGCGCAGTTCTTTCGCCAGCACCTCATTCCATTCGGCCTTGAGCACCACGAATGCGCAGATGGCCTCACCCTTGATATCATCGGGGCGTCCGACAACAGCTGCTTCGGCAACCGAATCATGCGAGACCAGCGCCGACTCGATTTCCATCGTGCCAAGGCGGTGACCGGAGACATTCAACACATCATCGACGCGGCCCATAATCCAGAAATACCCATTATCATCACAACGGGCGCCATCACCGGCGAAATAATAACGGTTGTTGAACTTTTTCCAGTAGGTATCGACATACCGTTTTTCATCACCCCAGATGCCGCGCAGCATGGATGGCCAGGGCTGACGAATGACCAGCAGTCCGCCGCCCTCGGTAACAGGTTTGCCCTGCTCATCCACAATGGCGGCATCAATACCGGGCAGGGGAAGCGTGGCCGAGCCCGGCGTGGCGGGAGTTGCAAACGGGAGAGGCGAAATCATGTGGCCGCCGGTTTCCGTCTGCCACCATGTATCGACAATCGGACAGCGGCCTTTGCCGATGATATTGTAATACCACATCCATGCTTCCGGATTAATCGGCTCGCCGACCGTGCCCAGCACACGCAGCATCGACAGATCATGCGCATTCGGCCATTCATCGCCTGCCTTAATCAGGGCGCGAATGGCGGTGGGCGCAGTATAAAAAACCGTGACGCCGTGATCGGCGCAGATTTTCCATAAGCGGCCCGGATCAGGATAGGTCGGCACGCCTTCATACATCAGCGTCGTACCGCCGCAGGCCAGCGGCCCATAGACCGAATAGGTGTGGCCAGTAATCCAGCCGACGTCCGCCGTGCACCAGAACACATCGGAGTCCGTCTGAAAATCGAACACCCAGCGCATGGTCAGCCTGGCCCACAGCAGATAACCGGCGGTGCTGTGCAACACGCCTTTCGGTTTGCCTGTCGAGCCCGAAGTATAGAGAATAAACAGCGGATGTTCTGCATCCACGGCCAGCGGCTCACACGTTTCGGGCTGCATATGTAACGCATCATGCCAGTCGATATCGCGGCCATAGATTCTACTCACGTCATTGCCGGCATGGCGCACGACCATGACATGGCGAATGCTATCGCAGCCAGCATCCAGAGCGTCATCCACTTTTGGCTTGAGCGCATGAATAGCGCCACGACGACCGCCGCCATCGGCAGTGATCACCAGTTTAGCTTCGGCATCCTGAATTCTGTCGCGCAGAGCATTGGCCGAAAACGCGCCGAAAACCACCGAGTGAATGGCTCCGATGCGGGTGCAGGCCAGCATGGCAATGGCCGCCTCGGGAATCATTGGCATATAAATCACCACCCGGTCACCCGATTCGATGCCGAGCTGGCGCATGGCATTGGCGGCACGGCAGACATCGGCCAGCAAATCAGCATAAGAGATACGACGCACATCACCCGCTTCGCTTTCCCAGATAATGGCAATGCGTTCGCTTAAGCCTGCCGCCACATGGCGATCCAGACAATTTTCAGACAGATTCAGCTTACCATCTTCAAACCAGCGAAAGAACGGTGCCTTTTCCCGGTTTAATACGCGCGTAAACGGCTCGCGCCAATCCAGATGTTCTCTGGACAAATCACGCCATGTTGCATCAAAATCCTCCGAGAAGCGCTGGCGCAAGGCATGATAACCCTCCAGCGAATCAATATTGGCCTGTGGATTCTGCGGCGGCTCGAATATACGCGTTTCTTCAAGAATACTGGTAATAGCTGATGACATGGTTTCCTCCTCCAGACTCATTTCTAACAGGCATCCGGGAATCGAACAATAGTAGAAAGGGGAAGCACAGGATAATCGCATAAAATCACCTTCGAATGCTTCTATCGAGGAACCTTTAAATGATGGTTTCCCTACCAAAAAGCCTCAATCAACATAGGGACTGCGCCAAGCAAGACCCAACTCCATCTGTCATTACGCTCCACCCGCTTCCATGGTGTTTCTTATTCCTGTGCAATCCGATCTATTACCCCTTCTATTACCTCTTTTAACAGGTATTACCCCTTTTTCCTCTTTGTAACTCGACGCCACTTTGCTCCCGGGCCACGGCCCGCACACTCAATATCACCATCATCC
>CAZKME010000142.1:0-5388 GCA_964553725.1 uncultured Zetaproteobacteria bacterium | reverse complement strand
ATTGGGGCTGGATCAGGGCTTGCTGCGTCCGTGCCCGGATTCACCCAACTGCGTCTGTTCCGAAGCATTTGGCCCGTCCGACAAGCAGCACGCCATTGCAGCGTTGAAGGGCGATAGCGGCGTGTGGAATTCGCTAGATCGGGTGATGACGCAATTGGGTGGCGTGGTTCAGCAGCGAAATGGCGATTATATGCATGTCACCTTCACAACGCCGGTGTTCCGTTATGTGGATGATGTGGAAATGCGTTTTGACCATAGCCGCAGTGTCATTCAAATACGTTCTGCTTCGCGCATCGGACGTTCCGATTTCGGGGTCAATCGCAAACGCGTGGAGCGTATCAGACAGGCGCTGGCTGCCGACGATAACAAAATGCGGAAAACAGATATATGAGTGCGTCTTTTATTGCCCCGGATGGAAAACCGCGTTGTAGCTGGTTAGCGTCACGTTTATCCAGAAGACAGAGGCGTATGTGACCAATAACGATATTTTACGTCGAATTCGCTATGCATTTGACTTTAGTGATTCAAAAATGATGGCTCTTTTTGCTTTGGAGGATCATTCGGTGAGCAGGCAGAAGATCAGCGCCTGGTTAAAAAAAGATGATGATCCTGCACTGGTGGAATGCAGCGCCAAAGAACTGGCTATTTTTCTTAATGGGCTGATTAACGACAGGCGTGGTAAAAGAGAGGGGCCACTGTCCAGGCCCGAATTGCGACTGAATAATAATATTATTTTCAGGAAGTTGAGGATTGCACTGAATTTGAAGGATGATGACATCTTGGCCGTATTGAAGCTGGCAGGATTTTCTTTAAGTAAAGCTGAATTGAGCGCCTTTTTCCGCAATTCAGAGAGCAGGCAATACCGTGTCTGTAAAGATCAGGTTTTACGCAATTTTATCAAAGGGCTTCAACTGAAACATCGTCCGGATAAGGCATCAAAGCTAGGCGCCGCGCTTAAAAAAGCCTCAACACAGGATGCTCAGCGATAAGTCCGGAGGTTGTCGGTCGGTTCTTACTGACAGGGTGCGTTTGCACTGATTTTCAGCCATGCCCCTTCCAGTAGGCCGGCATCGACAACGATCATGTTATCATAATGCCAGCGATTCATAATGGCTTCGATGATGGCCAGTCCGGCCACAATCAAATCGCCGCGACCTTGTTCTATGGTGCGAATGGATTGGCGCTCAGCGTGATTCATGCCCAATAAACGATCACGCAGTGTTTTAAAGGCGCTTCGTGACATGCTGTGGTTGTTGATGATATCGGCGTTATATGGGCATAAATCGAGCTCGGTAGCGGCCAGTGTGGTGACGGTGCCGGCAGTGCCGACCAGTGTTGCCGGCGGCTGTTTATCGCCCCAGTAATCCTCGACCGCACTCAGGTGCGCAGCGGCAGCGTTCAGCATGGCATCATAATCGGATGGCGATGGCGGATCGGAGTGCAGATGCGCTTCCACCAGTCTGACAACGCCCATCTTGCGACTGATCGCATCGCGGCACTCGCCGTTGGCAGCACGGATAAATTCGGTGCTGGCACCGCCGATATCAAATAATAACATATCTTTTCGTGTGGTTGCCGGCAGCACGGCGGAGGCGCCTTGCAGCGACATGCCCGCCTCGATTTCGCCGCCGATAATGTGCATATCAATGCCTGTTTCAGCCTGCACGGCATCGCGAAATGCAGCGCCGTTTTCTGCTTCCCGCATGGCTGCGGTGGCGGTGGCGAATACATGAGCGGCAGGCACCTGATAGTCGGCGATGAGTTTGGCATAATCTGCAAAAGCCCGCATGGCGCGTTGCATGGCCGCTTCAGCCAGTCGCCCGGAATGATGCAGGCCTTCACCGAGGCGGATGATGCGATGGGTGTAATAAATGGTTTGCCACGGCGTGCTGGAGCCGGGTTTTGCCGGTTCGGCAATCAACAGGCGAAACGTATTGGAGCCGATATCAATAGCGGCGAATCGGTTGGCGTGGAAAGCGTTATGCATGCTGGTGGTTGCGGGCAACGTCGACATAATGGGCAGCGGAGCGTTGCAGAAATGCTTTTTCCTCATCCCGCAGGGGACGTTTTTCCCGCGCCGGTGAACCGGCATAAAGATAACCGCCTTTTAACACCTTGCGCTCGGTGACCAGCGAGCCGGCAGCCAGCAGACAACCGGCTTCCAGCACTGCCTGATCCATGATGATCGAACCCATGCCGACCAGACAGAAATCCTGAATTTCGCAACCGTGCAGAATCACCCGGTGGCCTACCGTAACATCGTTACCGACAATGCACGGGGAAACGCCGTCGCTGGTATGCAATAGACAGTGATCCTGAATATTGGAGCGTTCGCCCACGATTATATCATGCACATCGCCGCGCAAGACGCTCTGATACCAGATACTGGCATCAGCGCCGATGTTGACACGCCCGATAATATCGGCCGATGCGGCGATAAATGCGGATGATGCGATGTCAGGATGCCAGTGCAGGTACGATTTGATCATGATGCTTACTCCATCTGTACGGGGTTCGGGCGGGTGATTGGAATGGTAATGTTTCCTTTTTCAAGGCCCTTGTGATTGATCAGGGTGATGGTCAACTTTTTTGGCCGCCACATTTTGGGCCAGTTTAATTCACCTTCAATAAAAGTTTGCGTGGTCATTTCAATTTTACCGCCACTATTTTTCTTTTTTGCGACCGGCAGTGATATGGAACGACCTTCGACATCGCTGACGGTGAAAGCCAGATGCCCTATAATCCAGCGCGGATAATTTTTCCCCTTCACCAGAATCAGTTGATAGGCGATGGCGTGTTCATCTTTCCAGGTTGCGGATGGCCTGAGGAAATGGACGCCGGCCGTTTTGCGTTCCGCCAGCACCTGATCAAACAAGTCCAGCCGTTGCCGCATATCCTTCATGCTGTGCCTGTCCTGCTGCAATTGTTGCTGCATGCTTTCAATTTCAGCGTTGCGCAGCGCCAGCATAGCTTCGGTTTCGGAGAGTTTTGCACGTATACGCAGCTGTTCCTGTTGCAGATTTGTTGTCTTTTGTTGTTGCTCAAGCTGATTATTTGCTACAAGGATATTTTTTTCGGTCACGCCAGTTGCCACAATAATGGCAAGCGCGATCAAAAACAGGGTGAGCGGGCGGATACTGATGCGTGCGACTGCATCTTTTTTTTGCCCGATCAGGATATATACAGGTCTGTTTAGCGCCTTAAACCGGGGTGGAATCAACTACTATGGCCAAAGCGCATGCATGGACAGTCCTGATGTTTCATCGAAGCCGAACATCAGATTGGCATTTTGTACAGCCTGTCCCGCCGCGCCTTTGAGCAGGTTGTCAATGCAACTGACAACGACAGCTTCATGTTCGCCGAGTACGGCCAGTCCGATATCGCACCGGTTGCTACCGCATACGCCTGCTGTGGATGGCAGTGTTTCTTGCGCCAATACCCGCACGAATGCTTCATCAGCGTACGTATCGCTCAGAATGTTATGCCATGTATCGGTGTTATTTCCGCTTAAATGCAGCGTGGTAAGCATGCCCCGATTCATCGGCAGGATATGCGGCACGAACCGCACCCGAACAGTCTGACCGCCAAAGCCTGCCGCCCATTCTTCCATCTCCCATACATGCCGGTGCCGAGGCAAGCCGTAGGCTTTGACCGATTCATTGATCTCGCAGTAGAGCAGGTCAGTTTTGGCGCTTCGGCCAGCACCGGACGCGCCGGATTTGGAATCGATAATGATGGAAGTCGTATCAACTACGCCTGCTTTCAATAACGGAACCAGAGGCAGTAATGTGGAGGTGGGATAACAGCCGGGATTGGCCACCAGCCGGGCCTTGGCCGCATCGGCCCGGGCGAATTCGCACAGGCCGTAAACGGCTTCGCCAAATAATTCGGCATGCGGATGTTCCACGCCGTAGGCTTCCTTATACACTGCAAGGGTTTTATGCCGGAAATCAGCCGATAGATCGACAACTTTTTTACCGGCTTCCAGGGCTGCAAATACGCTGTTGGCCGCTGCGCCGTGGGGCAGGGCGGTAAACACCAGTTGCACAGTTTCAGGCAAAACAGCATCGGCAGCAGCCAGCCTCATAGCCGCAATCGCACCGGCGCAGCCGGGCAATACGTCACCGGCCAGTTTGCCGGCTTGCGAATGGGCACCCAGGTGTACAACCTCGAAATGAGGATGATTTTCAATCAAGCGAATCAGTTCTGCACCGGTGTAACCGGTGGCACCAAGGATGGCAACAGGGATTGTCATAGGCTCCAATGCTACGGAATGCGCATGCTTTGTCATGAACCAATTGACGTCAATTGACAGCAGAACCGATCGGCGGGCTGTCTGATTCATTGTCGAATGCGACTTGTTTGGCTACAGTCTGAAACACTGTTTTGATATGAAACAGCTGCGGAGGGAATCGTTGCAACAGGTAAATAACCGGTCATGCCAAAAGCATTGATGGAAGCCATGCGGCCGTTATTTGAAGCGGCGCGTGATCTTGCTCCTATTGTGCTGGTCATTCTGTTTTTTCAGGGGCTGGTGCTACAGCAACCGATCCCCAATCTGGAAGAAATGCTACTCGGGCTGGCGCTGGTGCTGGTCGGGCTGGCGTTGTTTGTGCGTGGTCTGGAAATTGGCATGTTTCCGCTCGGTGAGGCGATGGCGCATGCCTTTGCCAAAAAAGGTAATATTTACTGGCTGCTGGCGTTCGCGTTTCTGCTTGGTTTCGGCACCACAGTGGCCGAACCAGCCCTGATTGCCGTGGCGGGCAAGGCGGCCAAAGTGGCTGCCGATAGCGGCATGATTGATATGACAGATGCAGCCATGGACGGCTATGCCAATGGTTTGCGACTGACCGTCGCCCTGTCTGTCGGCACGGCCATTGTGCTCGGCGTGCTGCGGATTCTATCCGGCTGGCCGTTGCATTTCTGCATTATGGCCGGTTATCTTGTGGTGGTGGTCATGACCATGTTTGCGCCCAAAGAAATCATCGGCATTGCTTATGATTCCGGTGGCGTCACCACCTCCACCATTACCGTGCCGCTGGTGACCGCACTTGGTATCGGTCTGGCGTCTTCGATTCGCGGGCGCAATCCCTTGCTGGACGGTTTCGGCTTGATTGCATTCGCCTCGCTATTGCCAATGATTTTCGTGATGGCCTACGGCATGCTGATTTTATGAGTCTGCTTTTTTTATGAGCCTTATTCTCCAGTTCGGCGATACCCTGCTCTCGACATTGCGCGATGTGATACCGATTGTGGCTGTGCTGCTCGGATTTCAGTTGCTGGTATTGCGTCAGCCCATTGCCAATCAATGGCGCGTAGTGCGTGGATTTATTTATGTGTTGCTCGGGCTGGCGCTGTTTCTGATGGGGCTGGAGAAAGCGATTTTCC
>CAZKME010000141.1:0-5419 GCA_964553725.1 uncultured Zetaproteobacteria bacterium | reverse complement strand
AACCGAGCGCGCAAGGGCAGGTGATAATCAGCACGGCAGTGGCAGCCAGCAGGGCGGTATCGAAACCGGCCTGCATCCACCAGTAAATAAACGTTATCCCGGCCAGCGCCAGCGTGGTGGCGACAAACCATGGCGCGATACGGTCGGCCAGGCGCTGGATGCGGGCTTTTGAGCCCTGAGCCGACTCGACCAGATGAATGATACGCGCCAGTACGGAGGCAGAACCGGCCGCTTCGACTTGCATGACAAGCGGATTTTCGCCATTGACCGTACCGCCGGCAATACGGTTGTTGACCTGTTTATGCACTGGATGCGATTCACCGGTCAGCATGGATTCATCGATATGGGAATGTCCTTCGATAACGATACCATCAGCGGGCACCTTGTCGCCCGGCTTGATGCGCAGGTGGTCGCCCGGTTTGAGTTTGCGCACGGCCACCCGTTCCTCGGCTCCATCGGCTGTTAATCGTGTGGCCATGCGCGGTTGCAATTCCAGCAGGCGCAGTGTGGCAGAAGAGGCATTGCGCCGCGCCAGCGCCTCCAGATAACGACCAATCAGAATGACGAATAAAAAGACAACAACCGTATCGAAATAGACATGTTCGTCCCCCTGCATGGTTTGCCAGAGAGAGTAGCTAAATGTAGCCAGTGCGCCGATACTGATGGGTAAATCCATACTTAGTCGGGCTTGTCGTAATCCACGCCAGGCAGCGATGAGAATCGGGCCGCCGGAATAGAGCAGCACCGGCGTGGCGATGGCCAGACTCACCCAGTGGAAAAATTGCCGATATTCAGCGCTGATACCTGAAAATGCACCGGCATACAGGGCAATCGAAATCCACATGATATTCATGGCGCCGAAACCGGCGAAGCCCAGACGAAACAGCAGTTGGCGGTTTTGTTGCTGCAGGGCGCCTTCAACATGTTCCTGGTTAAACGGTACAGCGGCATATCCCAGCGCTGCCAGCCGGGTCATGATTTTCGGCAGGGATACTGTATCCGGCTGCCATTGCAGCAGCAGCCTGTGATGCACCAGATTGACTTCGGCCCTGATGATGCCAGCCATGCCGCCTAGGGCTTTCTCGATCAGCCACACGCAGGCGGCGCAATGGATACCTTCGACCATCAGGCGAGCCTGCCGGGTGCCATCAGCCAGGGTGCTGGTGAATTCCTGCTGCACCTCTTGCAAATCGTACTGATCTATATCTGTCGGTGCATCCGGCGGCGGGGCCATGGTCGATTCACGTTTTTGCAGGCGCTCATAAAAACCAGTCAAGCCTGCTTCATGGATGACCTGACAAACGCTTAAACAACCGGCACAGCAGAACAGATGATTTTCGTTGTCCACATCACCATGGCAAGCTGTCGAACCGCTAGCCGGCAGTCCGCAGTGAAAACAGTTATCTGTTAGCGCCAATGGAATGCCTTATAAGCAAAAGATGTAACCACAAAGGCACAGAGGCACAAAGTAAACCAATGAAGCATATTCTGTTTTGATTGTTGTTTAACCCTTGTTATCTTTTCTTTGTGTCTTTGTGTCTTTGTGGTGAAAGATTCTAAACACAGTTCCATTACCTTTGAACAAAGATGCGCTGTGCGGTATCGAAGTGTTGATCGCCGGCATCAATGCGGGCAATCAGATCCCAGTGGCCGGGTAAGGGGAATGCAACCGGTGCAGCGAAAGTTCCGGCATCTGTCAGCAATAATTCCACGTTGAAATCATGGCTGGCATCGCTGGGGCGGTAGGCTGACAGGATGACCTTGCCGGAGTGTACTGGCTTGCCCTGATGATCCATGACGTAAAGGCGTGAAATGCCAGCTTTATTGACCTTCAGCGTGTTGGGTAGCAGTAATTGCAAGCGCCACGCGGTGGGTGCTGCTTTTTCGCGCACATGTTCAGCATGAAAGTAATTTTTTCCGCGTTCGTAATAATCTTTCACGACCAGATTGGGAGGAAAGATGAATGCGTAGGATATAAAGCCGAAATTGACGACAAGCGTCACCCCGACCACGGCAAGGATTCCCTTGAGCCACGGATTTTTGAGATCCTCTTTGAGTTGTGCGCTTAACATATGAACTCCTGTTACCTGCCTCTGATGAAGACCGACTCATACTCAAGCCGAATGACCGGGGATTCAAGGCTTTCCAGTACAAAACGGATGGGCGTTCGCTTGTTTTTCAGCGTTTCCGGCCGTGCAGTCAGAAATATATGAAAAGGAACAATCTTACCTTTCTTTAATACTATATTTTTACCTTCATTGCCGGCAATGCTGATGCCTTCAGCACCGCTGATGCTGACTTTCATATGCAGGTCGGTGGGTGTTTTATTGACAGCCATAATGGTGTATTTATTGTGAATGCTGCCATTGGACATCTGGATAAATAACGGTTGCCGCTCATGTACGATAGATAATTCCACCGGTGGAATATGGGTCAATCCGTAGAGAATACCTGCAATGGATAGTAGCAGAATGGCGCTATAGGCGATCACGCGCGGGCGCTTGAATAATGGAGGCAAGGGGTTTCCATCCATCTCTTTTCTTGAAGCATAACGAATCAGGCCGCGTGGCCGATTGATCTTGTCCATAATGCTGTCGCAGGCATCAATGCACATACCACAGGTAATGCACCCCTCGCTCATACCCTCCCGGATATCCACGCCGGTCGGGCAGACGCCGACGCACAGCTTGCAATCAATACAGTCGCCGCGTGTTTCGGCATCTTTGCCGCGCAGCTTGCCCCTTGGTTCGCCGCGCGATTCATCATAGGTGGGCATTTCCGTATCTTTGTCGACCATGACACTCTGGATACGCGCATACGGGCATAGCCAGAAACAAACCTGCTCGCGCATAAAGCCCGCAAACACATAAGTGCCGAAAATAAAGGCTGCCAGAACCACCCAGGCAATCAGCGGGGCATCAAGCGTCAGATAGCTATACCAGAGTTCGTAAACATCGGTGAAATAGGCGGCAAATGTGATGCCGGTGAGGATTGAAATCAGTAGCCACAGGCTATGCTTGAAAAGTTTAAGTTTAATTTTTTGCATGGTCCACGGAGCAGCATCGAGCTTGCGCCGCTGAATCGGGTTGCCTTCGATTTTATCTTCCAGCCAGGTGAACCAGTCGGTCCATATGGTCTGAAAACAGAAGTAGCCGCACCAGACCCGGCTGGCGACAGCCGTTACGCCAAATAATGTCATAGCCAGCAGAATCAGTACCAGCGATAACATCCAGACATCCTGAGGCCAGATGGTAAGTGATAAGAAGTGAAACTGACGGTGTGGAATATCAAACAGAATGGCCTGATGACCATCCCAGCGCAAGTAGGGGACGATAAAAAATAGAATCCACAGGGTTGAGGTATACCATTTGTAACTGCGGAAACGACCGGGCATGCGTTTGGCATGAATGGTTTCATCACCGGTATTGACATGCCAGTGGGCTGCATCGGCGTATAGGTCCTCTACATTGTTTTGCTTCTGTTCCGCCATGCTCACTCCTTATTCATTCGTAGTTCGTAACTACTCAGCACCCCCCGTCTTTTGCCCTCTAGCGACGTTGCTGCGATGCTCGAATCCTCACATATAACCCATATGCTACGGATTCTGCGCTTCTCACGCCTTGCCAGAGAACAAAATCCAAGGGGTGCTGAGTAGTTACCGTAGTTCTACTTATTCTTTAATATGAAAAAATCATGCGCGTTAAGCAAAGAAAAAGGGAGGCTCTGCGAACCTCCCTCCCTCATAAATTGTTCGACTGGTACTATTCGGAATCGTCTTTACCATTAATGATCTTGAAAAAACGGTAGGTCAGATAACCGATCACTATCCCTGTACCAGCCAATGCGATAATAACTCCGATGACGACTGCATCCATAATCGCCTCCTACTTGCCGCCACCGAATTCATGCACCTTGACGGCCAGCATCTTGATGGCTTCAGGACTGAGCTTTTCACCGAATGCAGGCATGATGGCCACGCGCGTATTGGGTACGTCGGCAGGATCCTCATTGACGCCATAACGAATGGTACGCAGGATTTCATCACGCGAACTGCCGAAACGCCAGATACCATCCGTCAAGTTGGCAGCGCCAGTGCCCAGATCATTGATAGCGCCACCGGTAGCATTTTCGCCGTGGCAGCCAGCACAGCCTGATTCATTGAAGAGGGCAAAACCTTCCGGCGTTGCTTGACCTTCAGATGCAGCAGTCACGAAATCAGCCAGTTTGTTGATCGTGGCATCATCCAGCATACTGGCGTGTGCAGGCATGGAACCCTCCCGCCCATCGGTGATGGTTTCAACGATGGTGTCGAAATCGCCGCCGTATAACCAGTCATCATCAGCCAGGTTGGGAAATAGCCCCGGCGCGCCTTCACCACCTGATCCATGACAGGCGGCACAGTTATCACCGAAGATAGCTTTGGCGGAGGATTCGGCAAAATTGCGCATGCCGGCATCAGCCAGCAATGCCTTGCCATCCATAGCAGCCACTTTCTTCAGATAAGGTGCCTTGATGGCGTCATTTTCAGCGACAGCTTCCTTAAATTCCTTGATCTGCGTCCAGCCCAGAATACCTTTGGTTGAGTCATGAATCAGCGGAATGGAAGGATATAGTATGAAGTAGATGATACAAAATACCCAGCCGGCATGAAACGAGATCATCCACCAACGCGGCGGCGGATTGGTTAACTCGCGGATTCCATCCCACTCGTGGCCCGTATCCGGAGCATGTTGCGGCTTATTTTGTTTGGCCATGTCCAACCTCCCTCTTCATATCCTCACTATTATTTTCCATAAAATCATCATTTACAAAATCACGGTATTGTTCAAAGTGATCACGGTTGGCCGGTTTGAATGTCCAGACATACAGAGCAACCATCAGTGCAGCGAGCGTGAGCACGATAATCAATCCTGTCCAGTCGGCATGCGTCATGGCTTCCCAGTCGGTAGAGAAGAATTCGTATATACTATTCACGATAATCTTTCCCGGGTTCAAATTTCACCATCGTCCCCAACACTTGCAGATAGGCGATGACGGCATCCATCTCTGTTTTGCCGTGCACCGCAGCCGCAGCACCGGCGAAATCAGCTTCGGTATAGGGCACGCCGACCATGGCCAGCGCCCGCAGCTTCCTCTCGGTCAGCGAATCATCAATGATGTGATCTTCAAAAAATGCGTAGTTCGGCATCACCGATTCAGGTACCAGAGAGCGTGGCGCACGCAGATGTTGGCGGTGCCATTGGTTGGAATATTTCTTGCCGACACGAGCCAGATCCGGCCCGGTGCGCTTGGAGCCCCACTGGAACGGATGATCATATTTCGATTCAGCTGCCAAAGAATAATGACCATAGCGTTCCTTTTCATCACGGAACGGACGAATCATCTGTGAATGGCATAAATAACAGCCTTCACGGACATA
>CAZKME010000140.1:0-5473 GCA_964553725.1 uncultured Zetaproteobacteria bacterium | reverse complement strand
TTGCGGGCAAAGGAACAAGCAAGGGCGCGGCAGCATTTATGAATAATGCGGGCTAGGACTATGGCAATTCGTAGCGAGCAGATGGGGAAGTGAGAATTATCAGGAAACCCGTTTCTGCGCACTGGGCAACATTGATAAACGATTGCATACCTTGGTGTTCACCTGCCGCCATGAAACTATCCGTATTATTAGTCTGCGAAAAGCGAATAAGAGAGTAGGTAAAGCGTTATGAAAACAAAACCCGAAATGGTTGATAGAGACAACCTGGAAAGGACAGGTCATATGATTGCCAACGCTGTAAGCTTCAAATCTGCCCGACACCTTCAAACAGGCCGTGGAGCGTGGACGACCCGAATCTGTCCGCCAAGAAAAATCGATCAGCATACGCTGATCTCCCGAAGTTCTAGCCCGCTTGCGAGCCACAGGGCGGGGCTGGCAAACGCGGGTGGATGACATTCTTCGCCAATATATTGAGAGCCATCAGCGATTCTACAGCAGAACGGTTATTGGCTTGGTCCGACCAAGATTCCCATCAAAAATATGCTGTTTTGCAACTCGCTCAGTTCTCGGTTCTCCCACTTTAGAATGCGCCCACCCACTCTGGGAGGAGGGGACAATATAAAAGCACAAGGGAGGACAACCATGAAAAACAAATTTATCCTGGCAGCAATTGGTGCTATGATGCTGTTTGCCGGTCAGGCGTGTGCAGGCGTGACCACTGGCTCCGTCGTGGTAACGCTGACAAATATAGGCACCGCCAGTGTGCAGACAACACCCATCGCATTCGGTAACGTAAGCACAGGGACGCCGGTCATTGTAGCACAAGGAACCATCACGGTGAATGCAACCAACACCATGCCTTATACCGTGAGTCTTAATGCCGGGCTTAACCCTAGCTCTGTCGGCGTATGCCGCACAATGAAAGGGACTAGTGTTCCTGTTCAAAGTCGACATTATCAGACTTATTCCGATGGTGCTCTTACTGTTGCATGGGGTGATTCTGATACTGGCAATAGCTGTACGGCAGGCACAAACTTCGCCAATGGCGGAGCCAGTAAGGCAGGCACCGGTAGTGGCACACCTCAACTGCTTAGAGTTTATGCTTTAGCATATGCGGGCAACAGGCTCGGCGCCATGACTGACACACTGACTGTAACCGTAACTTATTAAGATAAGTCTGTTGCATGTGTTTTCGGGAATGATTACTTAAGCCTCAAGGTGCATGGGGTGAATTAGGGGTAGAACGAAAGAAACATTTCGCATGCATGGGAGAACGGGCCGCCCGCTGAGCGATGAAGTGTTTCTGGAGCGGATTGCCGGGCGAGCTCTACGTCCACAGAGGCCAGGCCGAAAGAAATGTGTTAAATAGGCAAACTGTTTCCAGAATTCCTCGCGATCATCACACCGGTTTATGAATAATCCGAGCTGATTTATTGCTGTTTAAAACCCCATAGATATGAATAGTGTTATTTTTAGATTGTAGAAACAGGGCGCGTAGCTGGTAGCGTCCCGCCGATGCAAGCTGCTGCTGATTCTCATGCCCTGTTCCGCCTGATCAATGATGCCCACTCACCACTGGGCGATCTATTTTTCGGTACTGTGACTGGACTCGGCGACGGATTGGTGATCTCATTACTGTGTTCGTTGCTGATGCTATTTCGACTGCGAGCCGGCATAGCCGCCCAATTGGCTTTTATTGTATCCGGATTGTTGGCGCAATTACTCAAGCGGATATTCGATATGCCGCGCCCGCCCGCTGTGCTCGATCATGTGCATGTACTGGGGCACAGCCTGACCTCCCATAGTTTTCCTTCCGGCCATGCCGCTTCCGATGGCGTTATGGTATTGCTGGCATTTCTGATCTGGTCACCGCGCGACTGGCGTAGCTGGGCTGTTGCGATGCTGTTTATACTGGCCGCTATCGGTCGCATTTATGTTGGCGTCCATTTTCCCCTTGATGTTGCTGCGGGCTTGATCATTGGCATACTGACGATGTGGTTGTGCTGGCGCTGGTTAGCTACGTGGCCGGTCAAAACATGGGAAAAATCAACATGGGCATGGAAAATTCCGGGCTTTATTGTGGCTGCTGAAGCAGCTGTGCTGGGGCTCGGTTATCATATACAACCATCGACAGCTACGGCATTGACGCTCATCATGCCGGTGGCTGCACTGTTTATTCTGATGCAGGTCTGGAAGGAGAAGTTAAATACATAAAAACAGGCAAAGGGGAAGCATGGCTGATCATTCTGAAACACAGGTTCACTTTGAACTGCTGGAGAAGCCCGACCGCGTGGAGGGCATCGCCCGGCTGCTGCTCAGGCGCGGGCGCTTAACACCGCATGCGCTGATTCTCTGCCCAGATGCCGGCTTTGCCGCCCAGCTCGATGAGCGGCTGTGGACGATTCACCCCGAATCATTTCTGGCGCACGGCGTGGCAGTTGCCGAAGCGGATAAAAACAGGCATCACCCGATTCTGCTGTCCACAGTTATTGTGCGCCATAATGAGCCGGAGATACTCATCAATGGCGGCATGGAAATCCCGCCGGACGTATCCGGTTTTTCCCACATTGTGGATTTTGTCGATGGCTGGGATGCGTCGCTGAAACAGGCCGCGCGCGAACGCTTTCGCACCTATCGTCAGATGGGCATGCCGCCAACGTATTTGGGAAGCAAATCCTGATGGATGAACGCAGGGCATTTTTTCGACACCCGTCGACAGCGCCGATTCAGATATTTCCACAGCAGCAAACATCTGAACACTTGTCGATGAACGATATCAGCAGCGGCGGGCTGGCCTTTAAAAGCAATGTGTTTCTTGATGAGGGTAAAGTGTTGAAAATCCGCATTCCGCATGTGAATCCCCCCTTTGAGGCGGCCTGTGTTGTGCGCTGGCGACGCCAACTCGATGGTGACAATTATTTTGAAATCGGCGTGATGTTTCTGGATGAGCAAACCCGTTTTCGTGCACGCATGGTAGAGCAGGTTTGCCATATTCTACAATTCCAGCAGCAACAGGCTGAGGATGGTCACAAACTGTCATTTCAGGAGGCAGCGCACATCTGGATGGATGAACACGCTGCTGATTTCGGTCGATGCTGACCACCAGGCACTTCTCACCTGCAACGTTCGCCTTCCTTGAAGCGCTGGCAGCCAACAATAATCGCGACTGGTTTGCCGATCATAAACAGGATTTCAGCGATATTGTCTGCGATTATTTTACTGCCGGCACGCCGTTCATGCGTTTTCTTTGCGCGGCTTTACGCCTGCCGTTTTGATGATCGCATTGATACCCATTGCACTCGCTCACCACATCGGAAAGAATCCTGCCATCATGTTAGCCACCTGCAATTCCACACGCTCACCGTTGCGTTTACGCCTGCAACAGGGAAACACTGACCAATGACTTCCACGATTCTGTTTTATGCCTCCGGGCTGCTGACGCTCATCTGCACCATCACCGTCTGGCGCAACGCCCTGCAACGCAATACATCATTAAACCCCACCAACAGCATTGCCGGCATCCTGGCGGTTGCAATCATACTCAATATCTGGGCCATCCACCTGCTTGATTCCATGACTATCAATGGTATCAATTTCACACTGGCAACCGGTGTAGCTGTCATGACCTTGATCATTCAGCTGATTTACTGCATCGGTATCATGCGTCATGGCATTCAGGGGCTCGGGCTGTTTTTACTGCCGGCAATCACGATTCCGTTATTTTTGATTCCACTGCTACCGGAAGCCAATGCGCCCAACTGGGTACAGACCTCATCCTTGCTGGAAACCAGCCACCTGCTGATATCCTTGCTGGCTTATGCCATCCTGACACTGGCCGCCATTCATGCGATCATGCAAATTATGCTGGATCGGGCGCTGAAAAAAAAGCGGCTGTCTATTCTCATTCAGGCACTGCCGGCGCTGGTAGATATCGAGCGGCATATGTTTGCCCAGGTCAAGCTGGCAACCATTCTCATTGGTATTAGCATTCTAACCGGATTGACATGGCAGTGGGTAGACTACCATCATTTCGCTCTGCTCCATCACAAGGTGTTACTGGCGCTGTTCACTTTCGGCGTACTGGTTCTATTGCAGGTCAAGCGCCGCCGCGCCAGCTGGTCCACCCGCATTGCCAGCCGCACGGTACTAACCGCTTACGGGCTACTCATGCTGGCCTATTTCGGGGTTAAATTTATTCATTCCCTGATGTACTGATATGAAACAAACCACGCATGGGCATTGAAGGTTTTCCGTTTTCGCTGGCACTTGGAACGCTGTTTGTCCTGCTGCTTTTATCGGCCTTTTTCTCCGGCTCTGAAACTGCCCTGACCCGGGCCCGCCGGGCTAGCCTGCGCGTACGCAGCGAGCAGGGCGATAAAGGCTCGAAAAAAGCCGAAGCCATGCTGGAACAACCCGAACGCATGCTCTCAACCATTCTGCTGGGCAACAATTTCGTTAATATTTTTGCATCCGCACTGGCTACTGCCCTGTTTGTCGCCCATTACGGTGAAGTAGGCATCATCTATGCCACCATCGCCATGACCGCCGTGGTGCTGGTATTTGCAGAAATTCTGCCCAAAACCATCGCCGTGGCCCATGCCGAAAGCATTGCCTGCCGGATTGCCGGCCCAATGCACAATATCCAGACCCTGCTGTCGCCTCTGGTCACTGTGCTGATGAGCATCATCACCTTACTCAAACGCATCTTACGTGTCCCTGAACAAACAGAGACTCCGCTCACCCACAAGGAACTGGCCAGCATGATTGATATCAGCGCTGAATCCGGCGTACTTGATCAGGCTCGCGAACAAATGCTCAACAGCAGTTTAACGCTGCACGAAGTCGCCGTAAAAGCGCTGATGACACCGCGCCAACAGGTGCGTTTTCTGGATGGTTCGCTGAGCGTGGCCGAATGCCTGAAACGGGCTTCAAGGGAGCCGCATTCGCGCCACCCGGTATTTCTGGGTGAAACCGACAATCTGATCGGCATTGTGCATCTGCGCGAGTTACTCAAACTGAAAACCCCCGATATTCCCCTTAGCGATGCCATGATCTGGAAAAGCCCTCCATTTATTCCGACCACCAAAAATGCACTGGCGCAACTGTTCGACTTTCAAAGCAATCACTTGCATATGGCGATTATCGTGGATGAATTCGGCGATATTGAAGGTTTAATCACGCTGGAAGATATTATCGAGGAAATTGTCGGTGAAATTCGTGATGAATCCGATATTGCGCCGCAACTGGAAATGTGGCCGCAACCGGACGGTTCGCTGGTCACCGCCGCCACGGTCGCCCTGCATGATATCAATCAGGAAATGGATGCCGATCTGCCTGAAGAAATCGCCACCACCATTGGCGGCCTGATTGTGCATATTCTGGGCGATATTCCGGAAGGACGTTTATGCCTGGCTATCGGCGATATTCAGGTGGAAGTATTAAGCGTGAAGCGCGACTGGATTCAGCGTGTGCG
>CAZKME010000139.1:0-5482 GCA_964553725.1 uncultured Zetaproteobacteria bacterium | reverse complement strand
CGAATCTGTGTGGATACGGATGAACGCAGATGTTTAATGGTTTTTATCTGCGTGTATCTGCGTCCATCTGCGGTATGAAATTAATGCACTTCAATCCGTTCTACGGTGCCATCCGGTAGCACTTCTATCATCACGCCTTTGGGTTCATCCAACAGCATGGAGCAAACCGCAGCGAAGGCAATGCCGCCTGCGATGACCATGAAAAAGATGGCGGGGGATACCAGCGAAAAGACAGTCAGGAATAGCACAGCGCCAATATTGCCGTACGCGCCCACCATACCGGCAATCTGGCCGGTCAAACGGCGTTTGATCAAGGGAACCACGGCAAATACGCAACCAGCCGCAGCGCCGAGACATAATGAACTGAGCATCATCACAACCACAGCCATGGCAATCGGCCATTCGCCGCTGATTTGAGACATGCCTAAGAATCCGATGGCAGCACCGAATAACAGCAGCACCAGGGATCGTTTGCGGCCAAATTTATCACTGATAAAACCACCGGACGGGCAGGATATGATATCGGTCAAGGCAAAGCAGGCACCGAATAAACCGGCCAGCGCCACCGGAATCAAAAAGGTCTCCTTGAAAAATAACGGCAGCATCGACACCACAGCCAGTTCCGAGCCGAAGGTCACGGCGTAGGCGATGCTGAGGATGGCGACCTGCTTGAATTTGTAGCGGTGAATGTCGGGCACGGGTTTGACAAAAATCTCTTTATTGACCTTGTGGATTTGGCTGGCCTGAAAAGCATAAATGGCCACAAGAACGATATAAATGATATTGGCGGCCATATCGCTGATCAAGCCGAGACCGGCCACTTTCCAGGTCAGTACGGCCATGGCCAGATACATGGGGATATTCATCAGCAGGTAGAAGAAATAATCTTTTTTGCTGGATACTTCCAGTCCACCTGATTTATTTGGTCGGAAATAGG
Source organism: uncultured Zetaproteobacteria bacterium (assembly GCA_964553725.1). Classification (GTDB taxonomy): domain Bacteria; phylum Pseudomonadota; class Zetaproteobacteria; order Mariprofundales; family Mariprofundaceae; genus Mariprofundus. Next base: position 4,545 of record CAZKME010000139.1, on the reverse strand, counting down.
TGGAGCCTGCCGGGGTATCGGTGACAGAAATATAATAAATACCGGCATACACCAGCGCAATCACGCCGGTGACGGCAGTGGCATAACGCCAGCCATCATCACCGCCGATGAGCATGGCCAGTGTTGGCAGGGTAATGGCGGCAACGGCAGAGCCGACATTGCCAAACCCTTTATAAATGCCTTCGGCTAAACCGAGCTGCTTGGCAGGATACCACTCGCTGATCATGCGAATGCCGATCACAAAACCGGCACCGACGAAGCCGAGCAGAAAACGCGCCAGAGCCAGCGCTTCAAAGCTGGTGGCTGCGGCGAAAAAGAAACACAGGATGGCAGTGAGAAACAGCATGCCGGAATACATTTTTCGCGGCCCGAAGTGATCCACCAGCATGCCGGTGACGATGCGGGCAGGAATGGTCAGGGCGACGTTGAGAATCAACAGCGTTTTGATTTGCTGGTCGGATAAACCGAGTGATTCCTGAATGACCAGTAATAAAGGGGCATGACTGAACCAGACCAGAAAAGTGACAAAAAAGGCGAACCAGGTCATGTGTAAAATTTTTGCGCGGCTTTTGAATGAGAGGAAATTTGTTCTCATTGTGGATGTGCTCATGGTGATATTCTCCTCTGATCTTGAACTTATTTGTAAAAAAATGTTCGGAAGTGCGGCTTTAGCCGCGCAAGCAGTCGCGCCAACCGTTTTGCAAGAAACTGCGTCACCATGCGCGGCTGAAGCCGCACCTCCAGTGCGTATCTGAATAGTAATGCTATTGAGCAAAGGCTCTGCCAAGCGCTGTTTTGTTCAGCATGGCAACAATAATCCCGATTTGTTTGCGGCCAGCTGATTGCTGGAGGTTAAATTAAGGGCATCTATGCCTATAAAATTAGCAGTAAGGTTTAGGAGTAAAGAATTTGCACATTAGCGAATTTATCTTGCAGAGCCGAAACGAACAACTTAAAATGCACACTCAGAATGTACATATCGAGGTCACCCATGAAGACAAATGCTGTTGATTTGCGTCGGAACATGAAAGATATTATGCGAGCAGTCGGGCGCAATGAGCCTGTGACTGTGCTGTATCACGGCAAAGAAAAAGCCATGATTCTGCCCATTGAGCAGGCATCCTCAGCATCTGTTCGCAACCACGCCTTTTTCGGCATGAATCAGGATGACATTGCTGTAGAAAGTATGATTAATGGACTGCGTGACGGACGATATTGATTCGATGCTTTTTGATACCGATGTTCTTATCTTTGTGCAGCGCGGCAATATCAAAGCCGCTGAGCTCGTCGAGGATGCCGGGCAACGCTACATTTCCACGCAGACTTATATGGAATTACTGCAATGCGCGAAAAACAAAAAACAGCACCGTATTGTTCAGCAATTTCTTAAGGATTTTAATTTCACGGTTCTGCCCTTCACTGAAAATATCGGCCATCGCGCATCCGTCTATGTCGAAGAGTACACTTTATCCCACGCAGTGCGCGCCGGTGACGCCATCATTGCAGCAACAGCAGTGGAGCATCACCTGCCGCTGGCTATCGCCAATACCAAGCATTTCCGCCCGATCAAAGAATTGGACTTAAAAGTGTTCAAGCCATGACAGGATTGATTGAATCTATGCAGCGTCTTGATGAGTATTTATCCTCCATTATTAGTGCCAATGTCAATGTCGAATCTTGGGTTAAAGGACGATGTTAGCGGGTGTTCGTCCAGGTACAGACCATGTTTTCGGAAATCACTGCTTTGAGTTAAGTTTGATATTGCCATCGACGGGGGAATCCAATTTGCTGGAGCTGTATGCCTAATCATTAACCTTAATTGGTTAATATTTATGCATGATGTGGAATTTGGTGGCTGGAAAGTGGTGATATAAGCCATTTATGCTTTGGAACGATGCTTGCTTTTATATTATCTCATATAATCTAACCTAGATCCTGCAAGTGATCGTGCGTAAAGAGTGTGAGATATTGGTTTATATGGCTTATTGAAAAACCGAGTGGTCACCTTATTGGTGATGAGCGTTTTTTCGATATGCCAGATGAATCAAGAGGTTGCGCTATATATGTGCGAGCACTTGCAGGATCTAGGTCTAAGTTTATTCCTACATATGGAGTCCACAACTATGACGACGAAGAAAAAGCTGGTAATGATTGGTAATGGCATGGCGGGCGTGCGGGCGATTGAGGAAATCCTCGATGCCAACCCGGACATGTTTGATATTACCATTTTCGGTGCAGAAAAATACCCCAACTATAATCGTATCATGCTTTCTCCGGTGCTGGCCGGGGATACCACGATTGATGATATTATTCTCAATGACGAACAGTGGTATGCCGACAATGGCATCACGCTGCATTTAGGCAAGCGCATCAAAGAGATTCAGCGCGGTTATCGTAAGGTGGTGGCCGAAGACGGCACCGCAGTGGCCTACGATAATTTGATTATCGCTACCGGTTCCAATCCGTTCATTATTCCGATTCCGGGCCATGATAAAGAGGGCGTGATGGCCTTCCGCGATATTGATGATTGCGACGCCATGGTCGAAGCGGCCAAAACCTACAAAAAAGCCGCCGTGATTGGCGGTGGGCTGCTGGGGCTGGAAGCGGCCAAGGGTTTGTTGCATCTGGGTATGGATGTCACTGTGATTCACGATCAGGCCACGTTAATGAATATGCAGCTGGATTCAATTGCCGGTGAAATGCTGCGGGCCGATCTGGAAAAGCAGGGCATGAAATTCAAGGTGTCCACCCTGACCACCGAAGTATTGGGTGAGCCGCGTGTGACCGGCCTGAAATTCAAGGATGGCTCGACGTTGGACTGCGATTTGCTGATTATGGCGGTCGGTATTCGCCCGAATATGAGTTTAGCCAAGGATTGCGGCCTGTTTTGTCAACGCGGCATCGTGGTCAACGATTATATGCAGTCGGTGACCGACCCGTCCGTTTATTCGGTGGGCGAATGCGCCGAGCATCGCGGCATTGCCTACGGTTTAGTCGCACCATTATTCGAGCAGGCCAGAACGCTGGCGCATATGATTACCGGTCAGGGTTTGAAGGCGTATACCGGGTCGGTGGTATCCACCAAGCTGAAGATTTCCGGCGTCGATGTATTCTCTGCCGGCGATTTTATGGGTACACCGGGTGCGGATGTGATTGAGCTGATGGATAAAGTCGGCGGCATCTATAAAAAACTGGTGCTCGAAGATGACCAGATCAAGGGCGTGGTCATGTTCGGCGATACCGCCGACGGGCCGACGTTTTTCCAGTGGATGCAGGATGGCAAGGATGTGTCGGAACTGCGTTCCACGCTGCTGTTTTCCGCATCCGGGCTGGGTGATGCCGGTCACTCGGGGCTGGATCAGGCCTCGGCCATGGACGATGATACCATTGTGTGCGGCTGTAACGGCGTCAGTAAAAAACAAATCGTCGATTCCATCGTCAAGGAAGGTTTAACGACCCGTAAAGAGATTACCGCCTGCACCAAGGCGGCCGGTTCCTGCGGCGGTTGTGCGGGGCTGGTCGATCAGTTGCTGGCCTCCACGCTCGGTACGGCCTTTGTTGAATCCGATCATGAGCCGATTTGCGCCTGTACGGAACTCAATCACGAGCAGGTCAAGGAACAGATTCGCAACAAGCAGCTGACCCATGTGCGTGAAGTGATGAATGTACTGGACTGGGAGGGCGAGGGTTGTCATGTCTGCCGTCCGGCAATTAATTATTATATCGGCATGACCTGGCCGGAAGATAGCGAAGATGATCGAACCAGCCGCATCGCCAATGAGAAGATGCATGCCAATATCCAGAAAGACGGCACGTTCTCGGTGATTCCGCGCATTTATGGCGGTGAAACCACGCCGGATGATCTGATTCGCATTGCCACGGTGGCCAAGAAGTACAATGTGCCGACGGTGAAAATTACCGGCGGCCAGCGTATCGATTTGCTCGGCGTGAAAAAAGAAGATTTAACCGCCATGTGGAAGGATCTGGATATGCCCTCCGGCTACGCCTATGGCAAAGCCCTGCGCACGGTCAAAACCTGCGTGGGCTCCAAATGGTGTCGCTTTGGTACGCAGGACTCCACCGCGCTGGGCATTCATCTGGAGAAAGAACTGGAGCGTGTCTGGTTCCCGGCCAAGGTGAAGCTGGGCGTGTCCGGTTGCCCGCGTAATTGTGCGGAAGCGACGATCAAGGATATTGGTATTGTCGGCGTTGATGGCGGTTGGGAAATCAGCACGGGCGGCAATGGCGGCGTGCATGTGGTGGCGACCGAATTATTGTGCATTGTCGAAACAGCCGAAGAAGTGGAAGAAATCTGCAAGGCTTATCTGCAACATTATCGCGAAACAGGGCGTCATAATGAACGCTGTGCGCCGTGGCAGCTGCGGGTTGGCCTGGAAAGCATCAAGGCGGCTGTGGTCGATGATATAGAGAACCGTAAGGCGCTGGTGATGCGATTGCATGCCTATCTGGCCACGCAGGATAAAGACCCATGGCAGGAGCGCATTGAAGATGCGGAAAAAGAAAGCGCAATCAAATTCTCGGAAT
>CAZKME010000138.1:0-5507 GCA_964553725.1 uncultured Zetaproteobacteria bacterium | reverse complement strand
TGTTTGTATCCCATGCAGAAGTTTGATTCGGATACTGAACGTCGTTTTGCTGTCACCCTTGAGCGTGATGCTGTGAAATGGTTCAAACCTGCGAAAGGTCAGTTCAAGATGTATTACAAAAAGGGTGTCATGGATGACTCAGAATATGTGCCCGATTTTGTAGCGGAGACAAACACTGAAATTCTTATGGTTGAAACGAAAAGCACACAGCACCGTAATGAAGATGGCTCATGGAATACGGAAGTGACTGAAAAAGCCAAAGCGGGTGTGAAGTGGTGCGAGAATGCCAGCCAGTATCTCAAACAACATGGTGGCAAGGCGTGGAAATACTTACTGATTCCGCATGATGAGGTGAAAGACAACAAGCGACTCATTGATTTTATCAGGTTTGCCATGACAGATGATAAAAAATGATTGGTATGTGGGAAAATGGAAAAGTGACTGGTTCCGTTATGCCGGTTTTGGAGGCGTGAAAATGAAGCGGACAAGTAACAGGGCACATCCAGAATCCGCAACTATGTGATTGCCCGCGTGTTCCGTGAACTGCATCTGATTGAGCAATGGGGAACCGGCGTTCGCCGCATCTTTGAGGAAGCCAAAGAGCTGGATTTACCCGAACCGAAAATCGAAGAGATCGGCATGCGTTTGCGTTTCACTGTCTACCTGTCACAACCACATATTATTGCTCCGACTGATAAGGGCCAAAAACCGGGGGCCCAGTCAGGGGCCCAGTCGGATACTATTCTGGCTGCGCTATCTGATGGGGTATTATCTGCATCTGAATTAATGGGTGTGCTTGGACTTGAGTCAAAAACCGGCGCATTTAAACGGGCTATCAGGGAGCTGATGGAGCAGAACAAGATTGAGTACACTATCCCGGATAAACCCAACAGCCGTTTGCAGAAATACCGGCTTGTTGAGCATTCGTAATGTTGCCGATGGTGACTGCCGATATTGAAAAGAGAGTGGATAACAGACGATTACAGCAAATATCCGGGGAACAAACGCATTGCCGGGTATTTTACCAGTTTATTGTTTGAGGTTGCGCATGAATGGATTCTGTGATGGATCGTTAGGAGATTTCCTGTGTGGAAAAGTGGAATGCTGACGTGAACGTACTCATTATCGGCAGCGTCTGGCCGGAGCCTTCCTCTTCCGGCGCTGGCTTGCGTATGATGGAGCTGATTCATCTGTTTCGAAAGCAACCATGGTCTGTGACCTTTGCCAGCACAGCTGAGCGAACAGAGTATACGTCCAATCTGGATGAACTAGATGTCCGCAGCAAAACAATCGCCGTCAATGACAGCGGCTTTGACCGTTTTATAATCGAACTGCAACCCGATCTGGTACTGTTTGACCGTTTTAGCATGGAAGAGCAATTCGGCTGGCGGGTGGAAAAACACTGCCCGAATGCCATGCGCGTGATAGAAACCATTGATTTGCATTGCCTGCGTCGCGCCCGCCATGTGCAGCACAAACGCCATCCGGGCGTCGTGCTGGAGGTGGCGCAGTCTGATTTATACAATGACATAGCAGTGCGGGAAATCGCCGCCATCCACCGCTCCGATCTGTCGATACTGGTGTCCGATTATGAAATGGCGTTGTTGCAAATGCAGTTTGCCGTTAGTGCCGAAATAATTCATCTCTGTCCGTTTATGTTTGAGCCTCAACACATGCCTGTATCGCTTCCCCCGTTTGAGCAGCGCACCGGTTTCATGATGATCGGTAATTTCCGCCATGCTCCGAACTGGGATGCCGTCGTATGGTTGAAGCAGCGGATATGGCCACGAATCCGAACGAATTTAGCGGGCGCGGAAGTGCATATTTACGGCGCTTATATGCCGCCGAAAGCGCGCGCCCTGCATCAGCCCACCGATGGTTTTTATATGCATGGCCGGGCGCAGGATGTCGATGTTGTGATGCAACAGGCCAGAGTTTGCCTGGCACCGCTCCGATTCGGGGCGGGCATTAAAACCAAGCTGGCTGATGCAATGCGATCCGGTACGCCAAGTGTGACCACAGGCATCGGCATTGAGGGCATGCAGGGTGGGTTGTCTTGGGCGGGTGCCGTAGCCAACGAGGATACGGCATTTGCTGAAGCCGCCGTATCGCTCTATCGCAATAAGGCGGATTGGCGGCAGGCGCAGAAAAATGGTTTTGACATTGTCCGGCATGTGTTTGACGCCAACGGCAATGGCGAGGCCTTGATTCACCGTTTATTGCAGGTGAAGAAAAACCTCGCTGACCATCGACAATGCCAGTTCACCGGTTTGATGCTTAAACATCATCACCAACGCAGTACCGAATTTATGTCGCGCTGGATTGAAGCCAAAAACAAGCTGGCTAAAGGGCAGGGTTAGCCCTTTTCCCGTTCGGTGATTTCGATCAAATGATAGCCGAATTGTGTTTTTACCGGGCCATGCACCTTGTGTAACTCCGCCGAAAAGACAACATCGTTGAATGCCTTGGTCATCTGATGTTCTTTGAACGTGCCCAGGTCACCACCTTTCTTGCCCGATGGGCAGGTGGAGTGCTGTTCGGCGATTTCGCCAAAGTCACCGCCGCTTTCAATATCAGCCTTTAATTTCTCGCACTGCTCTTTACTGGCAACGAGAATATGCCGCGCTGATGCCGTTGCTCTTTTTTTTCGCCATCCCATCATGCATTTACCTCTTTAGCTTAGATTGTCATCCACCGGCAAGTCTGGCTTTGTGTCCGAGTTTTTCCAGCAGTAATAACAATTTGTCGCGGTGATCGCCCTGAATTTCCAGTGTATTATTTTTTATCGCACCGCCGGTTCCCAAGGCGCTTTTCAACTGCTTGAGCGTGTGTTTCAGTGCGGCCTCATCCAGTGGCAGACCATCAATGATAGAAACGGTCTTGCCGCCGCGCCCTTTCGATTCGCGCCGGATACGCACACCCTGCTTGTTCGGGTTTTTAATAGCAGGCGCAGTAGTTGCTTGCCGACGTTTGCTCTTGCCTGTGGCACCTTTATTCTGAGCTGGTTTGCTCAGTGAACCATGTTCCGTGCTGTACACCAGTCTGCGATTGTCACCCATTTATTGCCAATTCCACGCCATTCGCACAGCTTGGGCAACCCCAGATGAAAAGCAAGTTTCCCCTTTGGCGTCTTAGGGAACAATGTATATTTTACAACGTTTTTTGTAATTTTCCGCACGAGGAGAAAAGACCACACAGAGATGCAGGTTGCTGCCCATGGCGGGCTTGGGCATTATTCGCATGATATTCTGAAATTTTTTGCCGGGGGCAATATGTCTGCAAAGCAGAAACAGGATGCTGGCATCACACATGACGGCGTCTTTTTTGCACAGGAACAACTGCATGAGATGCACAATCAAATGCTGTTTATCCGTCGATTTGAAGAGAAAGCGGGCCAGATGTATGGCTTGAAAAAGATTGGTGGTTTTTGCCATTTGTGCAATGGCCAGGAAGCGGTCTGCGTGGGTATGCAGCATGCAGCCCAAGCCACTGATTATATCATGACGAGTTATCGTGATCACGGCCATATTCTGGCGCGTGGTACGGAGCCGACGGCTGTCATGGCCGAATTGCTGGGGCGTGCCGGTGGTGTGGTCAAAGGCAAGGGCGGCTCGATGCATATGTTTGATGCGAGCAAAAACTTTGCCGGCGGCAACGGCATTGTCGGTGAACAGGTGCCAATAGGTCTTGGCTTTGGTTTTTCCAGCTGGTATCAGGATAACGGGCGCGTGACCATCTGTATTATGGGTGATGGCGGCATCAATCAGGGCGCGGTGTATGAGTCGTTCAATATGGCAGCACTGTGGAAGCTTCCGATTGTATTTATGGTTGAAAACAATCAGTACGCCATGGGCACGTCGCTCGACAGAGCCTCGGCTGAAACCCAGTTATTCAAGCGCGGTATTTCGTTCAAAATTCCCGGCATGAAAATTGATGGCATGGATGTGCTGGAATATAAAAAGAAAATGAGCGAAGCCATTGAACATGCACGCTCGGGTAAAGGGCCGATTCTGGTTGAGGCGATGACTTATCGTTATCGCGGCCACTCGATGTCTGACCCTGCCACCTATCGTACACGGGAAGAAGTGGACGAATGGCGTACCGGTCGTGATCCGATTGCCCGTTTGCAGGCGCAGATGATTGAAGCGAATCTGGCCACCGAGGAATCGTTCAAACAGAAGGATCGGGATATTAAAAAAGAGGTGGCCGCTATTGCCAAGGCTGCCGAAGCGCAATCAGAACCCGATGCTTCCGAATTGTGGACAGATATTTATAGCGACCCGATTGAAGGCGCATACCCTTATCCGGGCAAGGTGGGCTGAGATGAGTAAAATTACCTACCGTGAAGCCCTGAATCAGGCCATGAGCGAAGAAATGACGCGTGATGACCGTGTATTTCTGATGGGCGAAGAAGTGGCGGAATACAATGGTGCCTATAAAGTTTCGCAAGGTCTGCTGGATAAATTTGGCTCCAAACGCGTCATTGATACGCCGATTACCGAACTGGGTTTTGCCGGTTTGGGCGTCGGTGCGGCCATGACAGGCCTGCGCCCGATTATCGAGTTTATGACCTGGAACTTTGCCATGCTGGCGCTGGATCAGATTGTAAACGCAGCGGCCAAGATGCAATACATGTCCGGCGGTCAGTATTCAGTGCCTATGGTGTTTCGCGGCGCTGGCGGTTCTGCCGCTCGCGTCGGCGCGCAGCATTCGCAGAGTCTGGAAAACTGGCTGGCCAATGTACCGGGCCTGAAAGTGGTGATGCCATCCAATCCGGCTGATGCCAAGGGCCTGTTGAAAGCCTCGATTCGGGATAATGATACGGTTATCTTTATCGAAAATGAAATCAATTACGGTGATGTCGGCGAAGTGCCCGATGAGGAATATATTATTCCGCTCGGTAAGGCTGATGTGAAACGCATTGGCTCCGATGTCACCATTGTGGCGCATTCGCGCATGACCGGTTTTGCACTGGCGGCGGCCAAAGAGCTGGCAAAAGAAGGTATTGAAGCCGAAGTGGTTGATCCGCGCACCATTCGCCCACTTGATGAAAACACCATTATCGCATCCGTGGTGAAAACCAATTGCGCCGTGGTGGTGGAAGAAGGATGGCGCTTTGCCGGAATCGGCGCGGAGATTTCCGCCCGCATCATGGAGCGCGCTTTTGATGATCTGGATTCGCCGGTAATTCGCGTTACCGGCAAAGATGTGCCGATGCCGTATGCGGCGAATCTGGAAGCGCTGGCCTTGCCCAGCGTACGCGATATTGTAGAAGCCGCCCGCACTGCTTGTGGTCGGGCCTGATGGAACGCACCACGAAGGCACAAAGACACAAAGTAAAAGACTATCCCGGTTTTCTTTGTGCCTTCGTGGTAAATATTTTTGAGGTTTAAAGATGCCGATTGATGTGTTTATGACGCAGCTCTCACCAACCATGACCGAGGGCAAAATTGCCCGCTGGTTGAAAAAGGAAGGTGATACGCTGGAATCCGGTGAAATCATGGCCG
>CAZKME010000137.1:0-5512 GCA_964553725.1 uncultured Zetaproteobacteria bacterium | reverse complement strand
AGGGCGTACATCCGCTGGAAGGCGGTTATTACCGCAAAAAATACCGCACCGACCGTCGCCCCGGCATGCCCATTGAAAACCCGTTCATCTTTTATCCCAAACGACTCGGTGAATTTATCTATAAAATGACAAAAATGGCGAGCCTGCATTTCACTTTTGACAAAGTAAAAAAAGAAATCTTTGCCAACCCGGCCTCAGCGCAATATCGTGACGTCGCCATCACGCCGGTGACCAAGGATGAAACAGAAAACTTTGAATTGCTGGCTAGTAAGGCACCATAAAAAATCAAACTTCGGAGATATTCATGATACGCAATACTGTTTTATTAGCTGTTCTGATGCTGTGCGCGACCACCGCCTCAGCTACTGGATATTCATATCTTATTGACCATGGCACGCCGGGCGTGATTGCCAGCAATAGCAAAATGGCGCGACTGGTGATTATTAGCTCGGGTGACTGCGCCAGCATTCCCTACGACATCATTGCCGACGGCGTCAAATCATTGCATGGCACGCTGGATTTACGCAAACCGGTATCATTTCCACTGGATTTCACCACCGTGAAACTGTCCTGTTCCAGAGCAGGTATCCAAGCTGATGTCAGCAAGCCGGAGTCCGGCTTATTTCAGGGAGACTAACGGGAAAGTATTACCATCATTCCATAAGTATCATCAGGCCACGATGGACGCCCTGATTTCGGCTGCTTTTTCCTCACCGCATAATCTGGCAACCAGACGCAGGGCAAACGCAATCGCCGTGCCCGGCCCACGGCTGGTGATCAGGAAATCATCTTCCACCACGGCCTCGTCCACATACACCGATGAAGGCTGTAACGCTTCCATTTCCGGCTGACATGACGGATAAGAGGTCACCCGTTTGCCAGCGGTGACGCCATAAGCGGCCAGGGCAGTCGGCGCGGCACAGATGGCGGCAATCGATTTGCGTTCCGTGCGCAGTCTTTCGACAACGGCTTTTACATTCGCATCATCCCGCAGCAAATGCGCATTGGGCAGGCCGCCGGGCAATACCACCATATCCCAGGCCTGATCTTTCACATCGCCCAGCGCCGCATCGGCTTGGATGGTAATATCGGAACGTCCTGTCACTGACATTCCATCGAGGCTGGCCATGCACACATGCGCATCGGCGCGGCGCAACACATCCACCACTGCAATCATTTCAATTTCTTCCACGCCCGTTGTGAACGGAATCAGTATATTTGCCATGCTTACGTCTCCATCTGCCATATTGCAGGAAGTTTTCCCGTTGCAGCCCAGCCCAGGGCTTCGCCCATACGCCTTGTCACGACGACTTCCCGAGGCTTCATTTCACCCTCAAGCATAGCAGTAAAACAGCCCAGCAACAGCCCCAAATCCATATTTTCGCGCCGATAGGCATCCAGTCCGGCCTGTGGATATAAAATCCGATTCATCGTTTTCTGCTGCTGCATCAGCACGACCTTCTGGCGATCAGCATACAATTCCGGCTCGCCTTCCGCACCCATAAACAGCAGCGAACGCGGTTGCTCCAACAGGCCATTGGCCTCCGCCATATAATTGGCATAAGGTGTATGGAAAAAACCATTCAGCTGGCCGTCGCACTGCAAGGGGTTCAGCAAGCGCGCCACCGTATTGGAAAATGAGCGAACCCCAAGTCTCGATCTGAGCGTATAAATACGAAACAGATCGGGGCACAGATCAGCCAGATCAGCATACGCTATGCGCTCGGTTTCGAGAATTTGTGCCGCCTGGGATAATGACGCAGCCCGTTTCACGCCGGCATGTTGCAAAACCTGCCATGCCGTCACCCGCCCTTCGATGCGCTCAACGCCGTGAATAAACACAGGAATACCGGCATCACGCGCCTGCATCGCCGCAACCAGATAAGCGTGGGGAGCGCGCCGTTTGCCCGCATAACAGGGTAGATCAACCGCGCCTGTTGCAGCTTTGAAATGCCCGAACCCGGCAATCCGGGAGCGGGCCGCATCAACAAAACCGGCCAGTTCGGCGCTGGTCTCGCCTTTCATACGCTGGCCAATCAGAAACGCCCCCAGTTGCAAGGCATCTGCACCCGGCTGCAACAGCGCCGCAAATACCGCTTCAGCTTCTATGCGACTTAGATGCTCCGAACCGTGTTTACCACGGGCGATGCGTTTGATGAGGGGAGCAATATCCATAGCCCGAACCAGGTTCAACGCCTACAGATTATTCAAGTTATTTCTGGCGACCGAATAACCCGGATCAATTCGCAGTGCTTCATTAAATTCGCTTCTGGCACGATCCCTGTCATGGCGATTTTTGCGATTAAAAAATGCCACGCCCAGATCATTATGCGCCCGCGCCTGATAGGGGCATAACTTCACCGCCTTTTGCAAATAATAAATCCTGTCGTCATTGTCACCGGCTTTTGCGGCACGATCCACGTACTGATCGGCGCTGGCGCAATCGCTGCTGTTTTGGCCTGAACTATGCATGGATACGCCCTGCCGCTCGGCTTGGGCAGGCGGTGGCGCAGCCTGCTGTTCGCGTTTATCCATCTGATTACCAATCACATAACCACCAATCGCACCGATGATAGCCCCTTTGCCGGAGCCGCCGGTTCGATCCACGGCATGGCCTACGCCTGCACCCACGCCTGCGCCAATCAACGCGCCCATCAAGCCGCTGTTGCCGGCCACGGAAGTGGCGCTCAATGCCAGCATAAGCACAATCATTGCAAATAATTTCATTAACATGATCCGTTCCTCCTTTTCAATCCTGGCTCGTTTCCGGGCATACCCTGGAAAAAAAACATGGCCGTTATTTTTCAGGCTTTACCTTATTATAGTCGATCCAATATAAATTTCATTATGAACCTTTGATACACATGCTGACCTATCCCGGCCTATTTGTTGTCCGCAGACTGGTCCCATGCGCTGATATACCCCGTCAAATAGGGGCGGGGTTCGGATTCTGCTTCGAGATAGTTGCGAATGCCGAGAATGGTGCGGGCATAAGCGCCTTCACCCAGCGCCCCGGAGAACAACTGGTGACGCAGGAAAATCAGCATGGTGGTGATTACATCGGTTTCGCAGTAGTGCCGAATTGATTCGATTTGACCGGCCTCAAACATATCGCGGACATTGTCACCTGCCGTATCGAGTTTGCCCGGCACGCCGAATACAGCCGCCACCTCATCCATCGAACAGCGCGCCGAAGCGCCGAAATCGGATAATATTTCCAGCAGGTCGCAATGATATTCCGGCGAATAGCGGGTGTCGTAGTTGTGCCATTTATCGCCCTGCGTGAACCAGCGTGGACAAGACAGGCCATGTGCCATAGCCCGGTATTTCAGGACGGGGATATCAAAGCCTCGACCATTAAAGCTAACCAGTTGCGGGGCGCGTGTTTCGATCAGGTGAAAGAAGGCTTCCAGCAATGCTTTTTCAGAGCTGTTTTTATCGCCTCCGGTCGCGAGTTGGCGGATGACCAACTCGCTGCCATCCTCGCCCGGCTCGCGAATCAGGTGCCCGTATGAAATCGCCACAACCTGATGAAAGGGCTGGCGTGGAAAATCATTGCGACCATCGGTTTTCTCCAGAAAATAATCGCATAGAGCGTTGCGCGCTTCAGTATCAGTGAGTTCGGGCAGGCGCAGCACGCGCCGGGATGCATCGGCATCCACCACTGTTTCAATGTCAAATACAATCACATCACGTCGCATGCCAGCTCCTCCTCAATGCCTTCTTCGTAAAAACTGCATCAGCAGCGCACGTTCGCCGAGCCCCAAAGCCGACATAAAGAATACGGCGATGGCACCAATAATGATAGCGCTGATCCAGGCAAACTGTATGGCACCGTTGGCCGGGAACGACCACGCCATTTCAAAACCGTAGAGATAAGCCAGCATCAGCATACTGGCGATAACGGCGGTCAGTAATCGTTTCACAATGGCGGCAGTAAACAATGAGCCGTAAGTTTTGCACAGGCGATTATACAGCATCACCACATTCACAAAAGCGGCTAGAGAAGTAGCCAGCGCCAACCCGACATAGGCCCAGAATTGCATCAGAATCACAGCCAGAATGATATTCACCGCCACGCTAATCGCAGCATAGCGCATCGGTGCTTTGGCGTCTTTGCCTGCATAACAGGCCGATGCGAGCAGTTTCACCCAGCAGAAGGCAATCAGGCCAACGGCATAGGCCTGGAGCGTCTGCGCCGTTGCCACGGAATCGGCATGCGAGAATGCGCCGCGCTCGAACAGGGTGACCACAATTGGTTCGGCCAGATAGAACGCGCCGACTACGGCGGGCAGCGTAATCCAGCTCAGCCAGGCCAGCCCTGAACGCAGATCATCAGCGGCCTGTTTGTGATCGCCTTTGGAGAGATGGCCGGACAATGTAGGCAGCAGCGCTGTACTCATGGCAATGCCGAACAGAGCCAGCGGCAGTTGCACGATGCGGTCGGAATAATACAGATAAGAAACCGCGCCGGTATCCAGCAGCGTGGCCAGAATGGTGCCGATAAGGATATTGATTTGAACTGCTGCAATCGCCAATACGGCTGGCCCGAACAGGCGCATGGTTTCGCTGATGGCGGATTGATTGAAATCAAAGCTGATGCGTGGCACCCAGCCGATACGTTTCAGGGCCGGAAACTGAATCGCCAGTTGCAGAAAGCCGCCCAATAGCACACCGATAGCAAGGGCGACAGCCGGGTTGTCAAAAGACGGGGCCAGCGCCACGGCGGCAAAAATAATAGCGACATTGAGCAGCGCCGGGCTGGCCGCAGGTACGGCGAAATGCTTATATGTATTGAGCACGGCCCACGCGAGCGCGGCCAGCGAAATCATGCCCAGATAAGGGAACATCCAGCGCGCCAGTTCAAGCGCCATGGCCCATTTGTCCGGTTCATCGGCGAAACCGGGCGCAAAGAGATATAATAACCATGGCATCAAGAGCATGCCGAGCAATGTGAAAGCGCTTAACACTATCAGCAGCAGGGTCGCCAGCGCATTCAGAAAAGCGTGCGCTTCGCCCTCTCCGTGTTGGCGCTGATCCGATAATACCGGCACCAGTGCTACCGTCAGCGTGCCTTCGGCAAACATGCGGCGGAAGAAATTGGGCAATTTGAAAGCGACAAAAAACGCATCGGCCAACAGACCTGCTCCGAGCACACGCGCCAGCAGAATATCGCGCACAAAGCCCAGTATGCGCGACAGCATCGTCCAGGCACCCACTTTGGAGGCGGCGCGCAGCAGGCCGGAGGCTTGCGTTGCCGGTTTCTCCGCGTTTGACTTGTCCTGATCCGTGGTCATAATTCGCCGCCCTTTTCAATAACCCCTCGGGGTTAAGTGCGAGCCTAGCGTCGCAAGGTTAATATGAAACAAATAACACGCATGGATTTTTTCCAGCCCATGTTATTGTTTTATATCATGGGTTGGAAAAAATCCATGCGCGTAAGAAGGGCAAGTTTTTTGGCCAGGCCAAAGGTGGTGATGTTTTAATATGCCAGGAATTAGAGTAAATCCTG
>CAZKME010000136.1:0-5523 GCA_964553725.1 uncultured Zetaproteobacteria bacterium | reverse complement strand
TCAACGGCCACTCCAGCCATGATGGGTCTTTGACAATATGATCAGCCAGATAACGGCTGGCCGAGAGTACGCCGATCAACCAGTCCAGTGCGCCCTGATGGGTAGCCAGCAGATCAATCCAGGTGGCGCGACCGGAAATCGAATGAATCAGTTCGGCCAATGATTCCAGTGCTGACACCCCGTTCGCATCATCGAGCCAGCGCGGCATGGCGTAAGACAGAATACGCTCCACCTGCACCCGGCTACGTTCGGGTAACAGGCCGCGTGATAGGCTCATCTCGATATTGTGCAGTGCAGCCTGCATGCGGCGTTGATCCTCTGGCGGCAAAATATCCAGTTCGATATGTGCGCCGTTCAACCAGTCCTGATTGATACAAGCATCGGCATTGGCCCGTCTGGCATCAATCGGTTTGACAAATTTATTGAATCCGGTCTCGACAATAGCTACATGGTAGAGCATCTGCTGTTCAATATCAGCGATGCCGGTGGCCGCTGTCAGATATGCACCATAATCTTCCGGCAGCTTATGGGTCTGTTCGCCGCGCCGTGACTGAATAGCATGTTCGATGCGCCGCCAGAAACGGTAAGCAGCTTTGAGTTGAATCGCCTCATCTTCGGCAATGGCTTCCGCCTGCATCAAGACATCCATCGCCTGCATACTCGGTTGTACGCGCAGTTCGATCTGTCTGCCCCCGTGCAACAATTGCAGGGACTGGATAATGAATTCGATTTCGCGAATGCCCCCTCGACCCCGTTTCACATCGAAACCCGGCTCAATGCCTGCGCTGCCTGCCTGAATATCAATGCGCCGCTTCATCTCGGCCAGCGCCGCCACCGTGGTATAATCCAGATAGCGACGATAAATAAACGGCGCAACACCTTCGATAAAGGCCTGCCCCAGTTTCAAATCCCCGGCCACCGGGCGCGCCTTGATCAACATAGCCCGCTCCCATGTCTGCCCGTATTCCAGATAGTGATTGAGCGAGGCATCGAGATTCAGGGCAATCGATGCTCCGTCGCCGCCCGGTCTGAGCCGCATATCCACCGGCCAAACGATGCCATCGGCGGTGCGCTCGCTCATCAATCGAATCAGCATTTTGGACAGATAAGTATAATATTCAGATGCCGTAATCGACTGGCGTCCGCCGACAGTCGCGCCGCTGCCCTGCCAGATAAATAACGGATCGACATCCGAACCCAGATTCAGTTCACGCCCGCCCAGTTTGCCCAGCCCGATCACGCAGAATGAACCACCCTCCAGACGTCCAAAACGCGGCGCAATCAGGCGTTCGGCCATCGCCAGCGCCTTGGAAAGCAGACCTGATGCCAGATCAGCAATAGCCTTGCACGATTGATCCATATCACCGTATAAACCCATTTCCCACCAGATCAGATGGCGATGGGCGCGCTGTTTGCATTGGCGCAAATGGGCCATGCAGGTCAACAAATCGTCGCTATCGCAGGCAGGTATCCAGTTTTCACTACCATCCGGCAACTGCGCCTTGCCTGATTCGACAAACAGATTACGGCGCTCTTCTTCGCTGGCCGTGCGCATGAGCATGGAAAACAACGGCGATAGTTCAAACACCCGCCGCACATCGGCGTGCAACTGTTCAGGCGCATGGCGAAGCCATACTACTGCATCATCAACTTCCCTGTTCATAATGCTCTGCCTTTGCAAATCTGATCAGCCTGACCGAGAGTATAGGCACCGACATAATCAGCCCGTTGAGCATTCATGCGATCCGAGGCAACCTCAATGCCATGTACATAGCTATACCTCAGCTCTTCAAACCACCGGATGTCTACTCCTTCTGCCGTGAGTTCAAAGTCGATCACGGGAGAACCTCCCGGATTTTACATGCATTTACTGTATCATTTATAGGTTCATTTACCCAAAATACTAAGGACAACCTGAAAATTTCACCTTTCATAAGTTTTCATTCAACTGATAACGGCCAGTCTTTGGCGCACCGACAAACTTAATCAGCTCCTTACTCTTCAATTCAGCAATATCTCGCTCCGCTGTTCGGATAGTGATTTTCCAATGATCTTTCAAAGCATCGCCCTTCAGATCCCGGCCTGCCGCTAGTTGCTGGATAAACCACAGCTGTCGCTCATTCAGTTCGGCATCATTTACTCCGACATTTACTCCGACATTTACTCCGACATTTACTGTATCACTGGCTCGCACCTCCGGGTGTGGCCTGAATATCACCCGCGTACACATGCCCGGTTCCTGCCATTCCGGTTCAGGATAACCGCCTGCTTTGCATGCTGCGCTAATACGCTGCCAGCCACTGCCCCATTGCTCCATAATGTCGAGATCATGAAATATCCGGGCGATGACCGGATTGCGCACCTGACTTATGCCAGCCTTGAAACTCTCCAGCGTCATGCCAAAGGGAAACATGCCGGGGCTCTGGATTTCCAGACGATCAGCAAAGATAGCCACCTGAATTTTCATGCCGGGGATAGCATAGTCCCTGTGCGCCAAAGCATTCACCAGAACTTCGCGCACAGCCACTACCGGATATTCTGGAATATCCTGCCGTCGGATGGATTCGATCTTTGCAGCTAGCCGTGTATTGCGTGCAATGAATCGCGGTACTTGTTCCAAGGCTCCGAACAGGCCTCCGTCCAGTTCCTGACGATCCAGGAATTTACTTTTGTTTGTGCCCTTAAAAAGAGCGCAAGATATATTGCTATCAGGGAAAAACCGGTTTCGAGCCTCTTCTGTACCAAACAGAATCATACCGCCATTGGAAGGCGCTCGCCCACTGCCATAGCGAACCAGAAGCCCCAATGACTCTTGTGCAGCTTCATCCACAATACGATCCTCATCTGCAAACCAGCGCTGAATGAGTGCATCGTCCAAATCACCGGAAGTTGCTTCAACACAAGGCATTTGATCAAAGGAATGATTGCTACGGTATCGTTCCAACTCCGCACGCATGGATTCATCGGCCTGCCTGCTTGTTGAACCGATACGGACGTACACACCGCCCTCGGCACCTTTCTCTTTCAGATAAAATGGCCCCGGCCAATGCGCCACTCGAACCAGCAACAGATTTTTCCCATCCACCGATACCGCTTCAATATCCGGTGCCATGGCAGGCGCGATACAATCTGAAATCAGATTCGCCAAACGCTCTTCATCGGCCCGCGCATCATCAACACCGACTATGCTTCCATCATCAGCACGACCAACGACCAACGTGCCGCCCGCTGTATTGGCAAATGCCACCAGTGTTTTCAATATTGGCTTGGGCGACGACAAATCCCGCTTGAATTCCAGCGTTTTGCCTTCGGGGGATGCGAGCAATGAAGCGATACCCATTATTTAACCACGTCCAACCACAGGGTGGCGGATTCCTCGATTATGGACTCAAAACCGCTCAAACTCGCCCCTCCATCAAATAGCCATCAAATAAATAACAACCCGTAATACATTGTAAAACAAAGCCTTACGCACTTGGAGTGATCGGTTAGTGACTTATCCATCAAATGACCATCAAATAAAGTTGTAGCGATCTAGTTGAGAGGCCGGAGCGGAGGCCCCTCTCGAATTTTTGGTTACCCATTACTTCTTTTGCCCCTGCAGTATTTTCAACTTTGATAAAACTGTTTTAAACAATGCATACTCTGGACCTTCAACAGTGTTCCAATCAATGCCCTTGTTTTGAAATTCTGAATCTGAGCCAATATCCATATAGGTACGGTAATTACTGAGCTTAAACAGCGCCTTATCAGTGTTCTCCAATAATGGAAAATAATCTTTGATACTAAGCTTGCTAAGCATACGGGGAAGATCATGTGCTAAATCATTTCTGTGTTTTCTTAATGCTTGAATTGTCAGTATATCCTCGGAGTTAACAACTTCCATAAAATCACGAAGATAAAGAAGGCATGCTTCAAATTGATTCTTATGCCGAGGTAAAACATCTCTTTCATACGATGTGAACGGCATTTCTTCATCAAAGGTAGTATCTTGATAAAATACCTTAATTGGATTGACTATCATGCTTTTCAATAGCTCGAACTCAACAAGAATGAATCCTGCATAAGAGAGATTCCGTGTCAGTTCTTCTTCAGTCATATGTTCAATATTTTTCATTTCTAGCTCACTTCATTTGAGTTAAAAAGCTGTTTCAGCATTTCACCAGTTAAGCCTTCAACATCCCATTGTAAGAATTGAGCCTTATTGTTCTCCTCGAACAGAAAACGACATGCAGGATCAATACCTGCTTTCACTTGATATCCTTCAAGTACAAAACCATGGCTTAATCCACCCGCACCACAAAACAGGTCAACCACACTGCCTTTTTCATTGCTTCCTCATCCTGTATTACCACCTTTTCTTGATGAAGTACATTTTCTGAAACAGCAAGGTATGCACTGCCATAAGTAACCGGTGCCAAGTAATCGATAAACTTCATTCCAAGAAGGGTATATGAACTATTGCCCATCAATTCTTTATTGGATATCACAATCTGTGACTTTCAATCTTCAAACTCCGCTTTGGTGAACTGAAACATAAACTCGTCAGGAAATCGTTCAATATATTTGAGAGAGATCAGCCCTGGAACAACAGACCCATATTCAGATGGCGCCATATTGCTACGCAGTATGTCAGCTGCGTCCCAAAAAAGTCTGGATTCAGTCCCCAAAGCACCTGTGCGGTTATCACTTTTTGCCATGAACATTCCCCTGATGGCTTAATGTAGCTGCTCCAGGCCTGTTTGTGAATAAACCTCACGATCACCAACAGGGCAATCGCATTAAAAAAGTGGGTTATGATTTGGCATTGTGCTCAAAGTCTCGTCATTTCCTAAGGTTTTATCGGAAATCCATATGTTTCAAGTGGATCCTCGACACAAGCATTCGAGGATGACGCAGTTGGAATAGCTGGAACACAATAAAATCCGGGGTGTTTTAATGCGATTGCCCTGCGATCACCAACAAAAAGGCCGCCCATGGGGCGGCCTTTTCACCTGATTCCGACAGGAATCAGCAGGAGTAATACATCTGCATTTCAATCGGGTGCGGACGCATACGTAGTTCGGTGACTTCTTCCATCTTCAGACCGATGTACGCATCAATCATATCATCATCCATGACGCCGCCGATTTTCAGGAAGTCGCGATCAGCAGAGAGTGCATCCAGCGCCTGATCCAGGCTGCTACATACAGTTGGAATCTTTTCACCCTCTTCCGGCGGCAGATCGTACAGATTTTTATCGGCAGCTTCGCCCGGATCAATCTTGTTGGCGATGCCGTCGAGACCGGCCATCAGCATGGCAGTGAACGACAGGTACGGATTACCGGATGAATCCGGGAAACGCACTTCGATACGACGGGCCGGATCGGAGTTCACCACCGGAATACGGATGGAGGCCGAACGGTTACGATTCGAATAGGCCAGCATCACCGGCGCTTCAAAGCCCGGCACCAGACGTTTATAGGAGTTGGTGGATGCATTGGTAAATGCATTGAGTGCACGCGCATGTTTGATGATGCCGCC
>CAZKME010000135.1:0-5563 GCA_964553725.1 uncultured Zetaproteobacteria bacterium | reverse complement strand
ACCAGCCGGCAATCGAAGAACCGTCAAAGGCAAAACCATCTTCGAAGCAATCTTCATTAAACTCGCCGATTGGAAATGTCACGTGCTGCCATTTGCCCTTGGTGTCGGTAAAACGGACATCGACAAATTCGCACTCATTTTCTTTTACAAGGTCAAAGACCTTTTGAATTACGTCACTCACTTTTGTTCTCCTCTCAATGTTTACAGAAAAATCCCACCCGGTAAAAATAGGAGACGCGACTTTGTCACAAGATTCATAAAATGGCAACAGGACTTGTGCCCTTCTTCATGGGAACACCTCCATGCCAATCATATCAAGGAAGCCGAAGTTTCATGATATTTTCGGCGAGCCCCATAACGTTATCCCCTAAACCAGCATAGCCGGAACCAAACAGGAGAATCTTGAACCACAGAGGACACAGAGAGCACAGAGTAAAAGCAAAGAATAATAAAACATGAAGATTTTGACCTCCTCTGTGCTCTCTGTGTCCTCTGTGGTGAGAATCTTTTGACGTATAGTTTTCAGGTAAAATTTCTTGTGAATTTTGCATTAGATTTCACGCGTAAGAGACCAATGCTTCTATCAGGGACCCATTCATTCCCGATAAAAAACTTCGGGAATGAATGGGCGTGTTCGGGATGAAACTGGGTGGGGAATACACGCGCCGTGGGAAGGGGAGATGGGAAGGCGACGTGCATCCCCCAATCGGGGCAGCTATCGCTTCGCAGTAAATGAGATGATCTCACCCGGCAGAAACCAATAGCCAAGGCAATCAAACTGTGTTTTGTATGCTGTTTTTCCTTCTTTATGTTACAGCGTGCAATTGTTGATCCTGCCTGGATATTGCAGTGGTCTATCCGCGCGCCACATACTTACACCTGGATCCTGCAAGTACTTGCAGGATCCAGGTTACACATTAAATGGCACAGACAATATTACCCAGCCGTTCGGTCAGTATCATGTTTTCACGATAATCGATGGGCACAACAATCAGGCTGGGGCCGGACTCGGCAAATGCTGTGTTGAGCGTTGCCTGAAGGTCGATACTATTCTCCACTCGGTGCCCATGCCAGCCAAAAGCCTTGGCCAATAACATCCATTCCGGATTACCGAAGCTCAAGTCGGTATGATGCCCAAACTCATTCTGCTGCTTCCATGCAATCAGCCCGTAAGCATGATCCTCCCAGACCATTACCACGATATTGCTGTTCAGACGTTTGGCAGTCTCCATTTCCTGCACATTCATCATAAATCCGGCATCGCCGCACACTGCCAGAATCTGCCGCTGCGGATAGACCATCGATGCGCCAATAGCGCCGGGCAGAGCAAAACCCATCGAACAAAAACCATTGGGAATCAAACAGGTATTGGGCTCATGGCATTGATACTGGCGCGCAATCCACATTTTATGCGCACCGACATCGGAGAGCAAAATATCCTCCCGCCCCATCACCTTACGCACATCGGACAACACCTTTTGAGGCCGGATGGCGTGTTCGGTTTCATCTGCGGCATGTTCCATCAACTCCAACTGCATCCGATCCCGTGTTTTATGCTGCTGTGAGAGATTACGCTCAACCGGGCCCAGTTTTTCGATATTGGCATTGATCGTAGCCAGCGTATGAGTCAAATCACCAACAAGTTCTAGTTCAGGCTGATAGAATTCATCAATTTCAGCCGGCTGAAAATCAATATGGATGATGTGTTTGTTACGCGCCGCATTCCACAATTGCGGATGATATTCAACCATGTCGTAGCCCAGCGTAATCACCAGATCGGCGGCATCCAGCGCGCAGGCAACCACATCACGGGCCTGTAAACCAATCGTGTACAGGCAGTAATCGGTATCGGCATCCACACAGCCCTTGGCCATGAATGTGTTGATCACGCCAATACCCGTCACCTCACAAAAGCGGCGCAATTCACGACTGGCATCGTGACGCACACAACCATTGCCGACCAGAATGACAGGTCGTTTGGCCTGCCTCAACATCGCAAATGCTGTATCAATCTGCTTCGGATCAGCAACCGGCCTGCGATAGCGATGCGGCTGCATGGGTTGCGCTTCGGTTTCCTGTTTAGCGATATCCTCCGGCAATTCAATATGGCAAGCGCCCGGCTTTTCTCCCCGCGCCAGACGTACGGCTTTGCGCACGATTTCGGGTACAGATGCCGGGTGCCGGATTGAGGTCGCCCACTTGGTGACGGGTTTAAACATGCTCACCACATCCATAATCTGATGTGATTCCTTATGTAAACGGGTTGTCGCCCCCTGACCAGTCAGCACCAGCATCGGCGCGTGATCCATATTGGCATTGGCCACGCCGGTAATCAGATTGGTAGCGCCCGGCCCCAATGTGCCGAGACATGCCGCCGGATTACCTGTCAAACGCCCATAAGCCTCGGCCATAAATGCCGCGCCCTGCTCATGCCGGGTCAGAATAAAGCGAATCGAGTCAGACTGTTCCAGTGCTATCATAAAATCGGCATTCTCTTCACCCGGCACGCCGAAAATATATTCAATGCCTTCGGCTTCCAGGCAACGCACCAACAATTCCGCTGTTTTCATAGCTAACTCCTTAACAACAATTCAAAAGATTTTCACCACAGAGTACACAGAGTTTCACAGAGTAAAGTCAAAATCTTTGACTGGAAAAACCATTCACATGGTCTTCAAATGCTTTTCTCTCTTGGCTTTTACTCTGTGTAACTCTGTGTCCTCTGTGGTAAATGACTTTGATTTTGATCCTATGTGATGCCGTTGGAATGAATGACGATCATCTTTTCGATTTGCATATCGCGGATGGTGAACGGGATACCGCCGGTGCCGAGGCCGGAATGTTTCAAGCCTGCAAAGGGCATCCAGTCCACCCGGAAAGCGGTGTGATCGTTAATCATCACAGCCGATGCGGCCAAACGATTGGCGATGCCCAGCGCCGTGTCGATATCGCGACTATAAACAGATGCCTGAAACGCCACATTCAAACCATTGGCATCTTCAATAGCCGTATCCAATTCGTCAAACGGATAAATGCATACCACCGGGCCGAATACCTCTTTGGTGGACAACGTGGCATCATGCGGCGGATTAAACAGGACGGTCGGCGCATAACAGTGGTGATCCATTTTATCGCCGCCGCATAACAGTTTAGCGCCACCAGCCACCGCTTCTTTCACCCACACATCCACACGTTCTACTTCTCTTGCCCGAATCAATGGCCCGACCTCTGTTTTATCGGACACCGGATCGCCCACCACCAGCGCTTTGGCCCGTTTGGCTATTTTATCGGCCAGTTCGCGTGCAATGGATGCATGCGCGAATATACGTTGCACCGAGACGCAAACCTGCCCGGCATGGTAAAACGCCCCTTTGATCAGGCCCGGCAACGCCTTTTTAATATCTGCACCCTTGCACACAATCACCGGCGCTACGCCGCCGTGCTCAAGCGCGCAACGCGTACCCGCCGCCAGTTTCGAGCGTAAATACCAACCGACTTTTGCACTGCCGATAAAACTGAAAAATCCCACCCGCGCATCAGTGACCAGCGCTTCAGACAATGTTCTCGATTCCGGCACAATGCACTGCAACCAGCCTGCCGGCACGCCAGCCTGATGAAACAATCGCACCAGCCTGAGACAGGACAACGGCGTATCCGCCGCCGGTTTCACAATCACCGGACAACCCGACGCAATGGCCGGGCCAACCTGATGCGCAATCAGATTAAGTGGATGATTAAAAGCGCTGACCGCCACCACCACCCCAATGGGTTGCTTCTGCATCAGCACCGCACGATTTTTAGATGCCGCATTGACGCCCATTACCGGCGGGCTGCATGCATCGGTGCGCAAGGTGTCGATGCAAATACGAATGCTGTCGATACAGCGCGCCATTTCGATGCGCGAATCCATCACCGGCTTGCCGCCTTCCCGCGCTGCGCCGAGCGCCAAATCCTCGGCCTGCTCTTTCAACAGCTCAATCAAGCGCTCCAAAATTGCGATGCGCTGATCGGCGGGAATCCACCCTGCCCGATTTGCAAACAAACGACTGGCATGCGTCAATGCCAGTTCCACAGCCCCGGCATTGGCCGTTGCCACCGTGGCGATCAGAGCATCATCGTAGGGCGATTTCACCTCCAGTGAACCGCCCTTGCTTTTCACTTTAGCTGCATCCGCAATCATCAGTGGGAAATGTTCAATACTGTTCATGGGCTACTCCTCAGGTTTCCCATGTGGAAAACCGGGTTCGGCTTCAGGGTGAATGATATGCAGCCCCGCACTGCTGCCGTCCATGATAACCACCCGTGCATGGCGGCGCTGCAACTGGCGCGGATGCTTCACCCCGCAGGCATGTGCTATCACACCCACATCGTGCCGCATATTTTCCACATAATGCGCTACGCGCACCGCTTTGTCTTGCGGAACAAGGCCACGCTGCAAACGTTTCTGATGCGTGGTAATTCCGGTCGGGCAGGTGTTTTTATGGCATTGCATGGCCTGAAGACGAAACAGCGGCGACTTCGTGAGGGATTCCCTGAGGGCCTTGGACTGAGAGCTGGACGTGCATCCCCCTGATTCACCGCGTCTATCTGCCCAAAAAGGCGCTTGAGGAAGCATGTGAAAACATGAAGGTGAACAGAAAGATCCCCATGTTTCGGAGCAAGCTGGAATAGGCTGTAGATATGCTGGTTACATTATCCGAACATTTTTCAGGCACCTCCATTCATGCCGTTTGCGACAGCTGGTTTGGCAACAATGGGTTGCTTGCGCCAGCCAGAAAACTTATCGGTATCAAGTTCCATACCCTTTCACGCCTGCGCAGCAATATTGTTATCTATGCCATGCCTTTGGTCGATATAATAATCGTGCCGGGAATTAGTCTGCAAGGCTCGCAGTAATGCATGTGATTTTTGGGCCGAAGTGGGGGCGTAGATCGCCGCTCACGAGTTTTGCAATGGGCTCCAAAGAAATTACGCTTCCATCTCCTGTGTGCATTTCCTGCAAAAACCGAACATCACCAGTTGATGGCCGGTCAGTCTGAAGCCTTTTTTTGCCGCCGCTTGTTGCTGTAACGATTCAATCGTGTCATGTGAAAATTCTTCGATATGACCGCACCGGGTACAAATCATATGATCGTGGTGGGCTTTATCCGCTCGCTCGTAACGTTTTTTATCGGCCAGTTGAATCGAATCAATCAACCCCTGTGCTTCAAGCGCTGCCAAGCCTCGATAAACGGTTGCAATGCCAATCGATGCGCCCGTATCCACCAGTGCTCGCGCCACTTCATCCGCATCCCAGTGCCTGTTGGATGCGTTGATCAAATCGAGTATGGCTTGCCGCTGGGCAGTTAATCGCTGCATCATGGGATGATAATCGTTATCACTATTGTGTCAATGTTTTACTGAATGCAGACTGGAATGTGACAAAGTAGAGTTAGCCAGTGCATACAAACCGTGAGAGCGGAAATGATTCCGGCTTCTATTCAGCGTGCCCTGGATGTGCTGCTTTAGCTGCGCATTTCTGCGCCATTCTACGCGGTATTTAGCGCGACTGAAGTCGCACCTC
>CAZKME010000134.1:0-5568 GCA_964553725.1 uncultured Zetaproteobacteria bacterium | reverse complement strand
TGCCACATGTCGGTTTGTTCGCTTATACCAAAGCCCATGCCATGAATCCCAATCCGCCGGATCGCTGGGGCGGGCCTGTCACGGTCACTGCCAATCAGACCAGCGGTGCGACCCAGTGGGTGTTGCCCGGCCCGCGTGAACTGGATCCGGCTGTATTCGGCACACCAGACCACCCTGCCATGTGGAATCAGGCACCATTTCCGCTGATTGGTATTGCGCCCAATATGCGTCAGTCAGCTGGCGGTAAATACACCATTGTCGATCATGCCACGCCGTTCTCGGACTGGCGGGCCATTGGCGTGGGTGATTTGCACATGAGTATTACCGATCTTACGGCCATTGATGGCGCTACTACCAAAGACAAGATCAGTTTTACGGCCACATTCGATTCACCCGACAAGATGCACAGCTATAAAGTCGTGGTGAAGAAGCCCATGCCGCATGGTTTCGGTTATCCGTCGTTCGGCGGCGTGGTGACCGACCATATGATGCATGGCGGTACCGGTATCGGCACCTCGCTGATGCCAACCATGTACACCTATGCCACGTTCTGGGGTATTGGCGATATTTATGTCGATGGACGTCTGACCAATCCAAATCAGATCGTACATATGATGGTGACTGAAGGCGTGCGCGGCAAACACTGGAAACTCGGCAAGGATGGCGATATTCGGGGCGAGGGCGTGGTATTGCATCTGATGGTGCCACCCTACAAAGCCAGTCCCAACGGGCCGGTGATGGCACCGCTGCGTTCCGGTTATATTCCGTTTCCTGAAATCAAAAAACGCATGATGAAGACCAAGGCAATGGTGATGAAGATGTCTCCAGAGAAGCAGAAAATGATGATGCCCAAGCTGATGGCCGCCAAAGCGTTGATGATGAAGACGAAAAAACATGTGCAGGAGCAAATGGCCGAGGGCAAGATGTTTGGTCAGCCGTTCTTCCATGTCATGTTCGGCAACGTCAAGTACCGGGTAGGCCACCGCTAGGCCTGTTCTATCGTTTTTCACAAAGCTAATCGGTCGCCGGAGTTCCCATCTCCCCTCAATCCTCTCCGGCGACCGGTTCCGTTGTGAAACTGTGCAATATAAATAACCAAGGAGGCTGTGATGAATGTTCGCATTTCGGGTGCAGGTCTGATTTTCATAGGCGCTTTGTTTACGACTGTTCCCTTTGCAGTGGCGCATGATGAAGCGCCTACTATCACGGAAGAGGATATTGAATATAGCCCGGAAGAGCAGGTAGTACAGGTCGGGCAGGAAATTCGCCTGATCAACAGGGATCCGTTTGAACATAAGTCGCGCGTCACAGAGCAGCTTGCCGGTGGTGGCCTTGGCAAAATTGCGCTCAAGGATCATATTGATAAACCGGATACGTCCTACACGTTCAGGCTGGACAAACCCGGCACCTATGAAATTCGTTGTTTGCTGCATGATGGGATGACCGCCACAATCAAGGCAATTGAGTAGTTTTATCATTTAGGAATAGTCCGGGATAGATCGCCTGTTTTTCTTTTTCTGTCAGACATAGTTATTTTTGCATATGCTTGTCTGCTATATTCTGGTTTGAACATCGGCATATTTGTTCGGCGAGTTGAGGAGTGAATATGTTGCAGCGGACAGTGTTGATTGCAGGAATGGTGTTACTTTTGTTGGGCATGTCGCCCGTTTCGCAAGCTGATGAACCTGCGGACTCACCATTGAGCCAGGCGGACTTTCAAGCCTTGAAACGTCAGATGTTTGGCGGGCTCGATATCACCTTTTCCGGTTTTACGCGCATTGAAGGCACGGCGGAGCAACATTTTGATTTAGGCTCGCCATTGCTCGGAGCGGGCGGAGCGGGCAATTCCTTCTATGATTTGCGTGGCTGGCTGGCCAGCCGCATCGCCAAGGGGCCGGCGGCGCTGCATATCGCCGTGAATTATGCCGGTAATGATTTCTCCGATCCTGAAGGCGGTGTGTTTGGCAATGCCTTTGATGCAACTGCCACGCCCGGCGGCCCGTCCGTGGTGCGCCAAAAGGGATTCGATCTGCGTATCCGCCATCTCTACCTGTCCTACGATGGTTTCGTAAAAGCCAGCGCCGGACGCATGGCCTCGCGCATTGGCCATGGCATTTCCATTCAGACCATTCGTGATTCGGCCAAGCTGGGCAAGCGATTCGGGCCGGTCAGTATTACCGGCGTACTGGTCAAGGGCGGTGAGACCCAGCCCAACAGTGCTACGCCCGGTGTGTTGGCAGCCACATCCGATAATGATCTGGACGCCTATGGGCTGGTGCTCAACTATCACCTGCCATCACAACAACACATGCGTGTCAGGCAGGCCGATAGTGCAAGCGGTTTGATTGTTGAGAACAGGAACATATTGCAGATGGCTATCGTAAAACAGGTGGATACGACGTTTAATGAGCGCTTGCCGGAGAAATTGCTGTTTAACATCAACGGGGATTTTACACTTGGCCCGTGGTCGGTTGCCTTTGAAACGGCTTATCTTGCCGGACGCACGCCGCGAGCGACGGCACTTGGACTGGGGCGGCGCAAGAACCGCGCCTGGATGGCGTATGCAAAGGGTGGCTACGATTTCGATTTTCGGCGAGCCAGTCTGGCTCTGGCTCTGGGAGCGGGCTCGGGGGATAATCAGGGTGGTGAAAAGCAGCGTGACTTCCAAAGCTTCTTTATGAATGCAATCGGCTTCCACCTGGCCAATATCTATGGCAATGATATTTATGGTTACGATGCTTTTCTACCGGGAAGCCGTGCGGGAGCTGACGGCAACAATGCAGGAGGTGGATTTGCAAATACTGAATTTATTCAAATTTCCGGGAAAATCGCACCGTTTTCCTTTCTCCCTGACAGCACGATCGAAGGCGTGTTTACCTATCTGCGCGCCACGCGCAGTCAGCGTATTGGCGATGGCGTGTTGTTTGGCGGGCTCGACGGGTTTGTGCCCGCAGCAGGCGTAACAGCCACCAGCCACGATATTGGCTGGGAAGGTGATATCAATATTATTCATCCGTTGACGCCTGATATGCATACATATTTACGTTCCGGCTGGTTTGTTCCCGGTGCTATTTTTGGCCCCGGACGGAGAAATGCGTTCAAATTGCAAGGTGGTGTCGATTTTTCTTTTTAATCCTTGGGGCTTGTCACAACCAAGCTCAATGGTAAATCAAAGGGTATTCATACCGAGTTGTTTTCTCGGGCCTATTCCCGCCCCATGCGCAGGGCGAAATCTTCGTGGAATACGGCATTGGCCTGTGCTTCTTCATAATTGATGAGATCTTCTTCCACCATTTGCTGTAAATGCTGATCGAAGCTCTGGGAACCATACAGATGATGGCCTTCTTCCATGGCGCGCGGGATTTCACTCCACTGGCCGGGGTCAAGAATAAAATGTTTGATGACTGAATTCTTGATCATGATTTCCAGTGCGACAATGCGCCGTTTACCTGTTTTCATTGGCAGCAGTTTTTGCACAATAATGGCGCGCAGGTTTTCGGCCAGACGTTCGCGGATGCCGGCTTGTTCATCTTTTCCGAATGCGGCCATGATACGCTGCATGGTGCCGATTGCCGTAGTGGCGTGAACCGTGGCCATGACCAGATGGCCTGTTTCGGAGGCTTCCAGCGCCAGTTGAATTTCGTCACTGCCGCGCGCTTCGCCGGTGACTATAATATCAGGGCTTTCGCGCATGGCATCAATCAGACCCTGTTTATAGCTAACCACATCCGTGCCGATTTCACGCTGCGTAACCGTGCCCCGATGGGTTGTGCTGTAGCGGAACTCAATCGGATCTTCCAGCGTTAAAGCATGCACCGGGCGTTGATCAATCATATGACTTAATAACGCCGCCAGTGACGTGCTCTTGCCGGAACCGGTTGCGCCAGCCATCAGAATCAAACCGTTGCGATAGTGGGTCATTTCGTCAAATACCGGGGGTAAACGTAATTGCTCAAAGCTGGGGATTTGTTGTGGAATCAGACGTGCGACAATGCCGAAGGTGTTATTGCTGCGCAGTATATGCATGCGAAAATGGCAGACGCCTTCGAGCGCGTAGTGAAAATCGAGATGATTGATCGATTCGATATCCGGTGTGGCGGGCATATGCCGTATCAAATGCGCTATCATATGCCTGGTTTTATCGAGATCGGGCGGGCTGACCTTGTCCGCTGGAACGGTGACGATATCACCATTGATGCGCATGCGTATGCGGTCGAAGGTACGCACAATCAAATCCGATGCACCGTTTTTAAACGCGATCAGTAACAGTTCATCAATGAACATCAGATACTCAGGTCGCGGGTTTCAATGTGGCCGGATAATTGATCCAGATTATCGCCGTCGCTGCCGCCATCCTTGAGATTTACCATTTTGATATTCAGACGCACATTATTGACGGAATCGGCATGCCGCAGCGCTTCGTCTTCGGTAATCAGGCCATCCATCCATAGCGTGAGCAGGGCCTGATCGAAAGTCTGCATGCCGTAATTCTTGCCGGCAGCCATGGTTTCCTTGATTTCAGCGATATTCCATTTGCCGATCAGATCGGAAATACGCGGCGTATTGATTAGAATCTCAATGGCCGGCAGACGTTTGTCATCGGGCGTTTTGACCAGTCGTTGCGACAGGATGGCTTTTAGATTCAGGGCCAGATTCAGGCTGACTTGCAGGTGCATATCCTCAGGGAAGAAATTGATAATGCGCTCCAGCGCCTGATTGGCGTTGTTGGCGTGCAGCGTGGCCAGGCACAGGTGACCGGTTTCAGCAAATTCCAGCGCATGTTCCATGGTTTCCCGGTCGCGAATTTCACCGATAAGAATCACATCGGGCGCTTGCCGGAGCGTGTTTTTCAGCGCCGCCTTGTATTCCAGCGTATCAGTGCCGACTTCGCGCTGGGTGATGACGCATTTTTTGTGTTTATGGACAAATTCAATCGGATCTTCAATGGAAATAATATGACCGGCCTGATTGCTGTTGCGCCAGTCTATCATGGCGGCAAGCGACGTGGATTTGCCGCATCCGGTCGCGCCGACCATCAGCACCAGCCCCCGGCTCTGCATGGAAATATCCTTGAATATTTCCGGTAAATCGAGCCCGTCGAGCGTCGGTATTTCCAGATTAACCTTGCGGATGACCATGCCGACATGACCGCGCTGGCGAAATATATTGACTCGGAAACGGCCGATATCGTCATAGGACAGGGCCAGATTCATTTCATACTCAGCCGCAAAGGCGGCGCGCTGACGCTCGTTCATGCTGCCAATAGCCAGTTTTTCACACTGGGACGCAGTCAGCGGCGGCTGCTTTAAAGGATAAACATTGCCATTGATGCGATAGGAGGGAGGCATGTCGGTTGTGATATACAGATCGGATGCATCCCGTTTATTCATCACCATCAACAATTGTTTGAGGCTCAGATTCTGCGCATTCGATCTATTCATCCGTTATTCTCCTGTTTATAAGAGCCACTTGCAAAAGTCGTGAGCGGCGACCGGCTTCAAACTTTTATAGTAATAGCAGCATAAGCCTGTGTTGAGTTTAGGCTGGACTATTCATGAATAATCCAGG
>CAZKME010000133.1:3902-5591 GCA_964553725.1 uncultured Zetaproteobacteria bacterium | reverse complement strand
CGGACGTTATCACTGGCGGCGGCCAGCCGGATAAAGCCGAAATCCATTCAGCCGCGTTTTCACTATCCTGTATTGACGGCGCATTGAAGGGGCTGTCACTTTCATATGAACATTCGGGTGCAAGGGTTGGGACATCTGGCATCTCACGGCCCGGGCAGTGAAATATCCTGCTTAATGTCCATTGCTCATCGGCATATTCTTCTGCTTCGTTTGACTGGGATGCCACAGGTGAAACGCACAGCAGTATCGTTGTCATAACAGTTGCTGACATGACGGTTTGACAAAGTCGTTTTAATCAGGCCATATCACCCTCTGTTTCAAAATCGTCATGGGGCAGAACGCCGCATGCATTCTCAATGCTGCAATAGCAAATGAAAATGGATGTGTCGCCAATCACCGGATCTTGGGGGATTAGTTTCTTACGAAAATAATCTAATGAAAAATGCACAAGATATTTTACTGCCTTAAAACTATACGTCAAAAGATTTTCACCACAGAGAACACAGAGAGCACAGAGGAAAGGCAGAGAAAACCAAAACATAAAGATTTTGACCTTCTCTGTGCTCTCTGTGCTCTCTGTGGTTCAAGGTTTTCCTGTTTGGTTCCGGATTTGCCGGGTTAGGATGGCAGCTAGGTTTTGACAGGTTCTCTGACCCCTTGCGACAAAACACTGACTTGCAGACGTGTTTGATATATACTACCTAGATTCTGCAAGTGATCGTGCGTGCAGAGATGTTGATCGGATGAAGGAGTTCGTATGGCGAAACGAAGTACGGGACAGCAAAGGAAAACCGATGTGGCGATTGTGGCCGGGATTCGCACTCCGCTGGGCAAGGCTTCCGGCGTATTTGATCAGTTGAGCGCGGTCGATTTGGGTGTGCTGACGGTGCGCGAGGTGCTGGCCCGTTCGCCGGTCAGTCGCGATGATATTGATCAGGTCATCATCGGTAACGTGATCCAGCCGTCAGATGCCGCCAATGTGGCGCGGGTGATTGCGCTTAATGCAGGTATTCCGCGCCCTGTACCGGCCCATACCGTGCATCGCAATTGCGCCTCGGGCATGCAGGCCATCACCGATGCGGCCGAGAAAATTCAGTTGGGGCGCGCCGATGTGGTGATCGCAGGCGGCGTGGAATCGATGACGCACGCGCCCTTGTTATTCCATGACCGTTTTCGCGCCGCCATGGCCAAATTACCGCGTGCCAGAACCTGGCAACAAAAATTACCCGTCCTGATGGACATTGCCAAAGCGCCGTGGAAACCGCGCATTGCTCTGTTGGAAGGCTTAACCGACCCGACGGTCGGCATGGGCATGGGGCAAACCGCTGAAGTGCTGGCGCGTGAATTCGGTATATCTCGTATTGAACAGGATGAATTTTCGGTGCAGAGCCATCAGCGCGCTGCGGCCTCATGGGAAGCGGGCTGGTTTGATGATGAGGTGATGCATGTGTTTGCGCCGCCGTCTTTTGCTGCTGTGCACCGCGATGAAGGGATTCGCGCTGAACAGAATATGCAAGCGCTGGCCAAATTAAGGCCGGTGTTTGATAAACCGCTGGGCACGGTCACTGCCGGCAACTCCTCCCAGATTACCGATGGAGCGGCCATGTTGATTCTGGCCAGTCGTGAAAAAGCCGAAGCCGAAGGCTGGCCTGTGATGGGTTATCTGCATGACTGGGCCTATGCCGGTTG
>CAZKME010000133.1:0-3802 GCA_964553725.1 uncultured Zetaproteobacteria bacterium | reverse complement strand
CGGAGCCGCCCGAAACACTGGTACTGGAGAGTGGCAATGTCGGTTGTTTTATCGCCGGTGCTGATCTGGATTTGATTGCCGCCGTGACCGATGCAAATGAAGCGACCAAACTGGCCGAGCGCGGGCAATCGTTATGTCGGCGCATTGAAGTGTTGCCGTCGGTATCGATTGCGCTAATACGCGGGGCATGCATGGGCGGTGGTCTGGAAATCGCGCTGGCCTGCGATTATATCGTGGCGGTGGATGATAAACGCACCCAGTTGGCCTTGCCGGAAATCAAAATCGGCATTCATCCCGGTTTCGGGGGATGTGTTCGGCTGCCAAAACGCATCGGCTGGATGCAGGCGGTTGAGATGATCTTAAGCGGTCGGGCAGTCGATGCCAAGCGGGCGCGTCGCATCAGACTTGCGGCATTAAGTCCCAAGCCGGAGCAGACAGAGGATGCCATCGCCTATCTGGTTAAAAAAGGAAAAGTGACAAATCGCAAATTTAACCCGTGGTGGCTGAGGATGTGGCCAGCCCGGATATTATTTTTTCAGCAGGTGGAGAAAAAAACCTATGCGCGTTTGAAACATATCGACGTTGCAACAGCTTATCCGGCTATTCCGGCTGTGATTGCGCTATTGAAAGAAATCATTGGCATGTCTGATGGCTTAGCTTTGGCGCGCGAGGCTGAATCGCTGGGGCGCATGGCGGTGACGCCAACTTGCAAAAACCTGATTCGCGTTTTTCATTTGGGAGATGCCCTGAAAAAACAGGAGTCTGCCAAACGAGGCCGTAAAGCGGTGGCCGGATTCAATAAGACAGCCGTCTATGGTGCTGGTGTGATGGGCGGCGGTATCGCATGGGTAGCATCCAAAACGATGGATGTCGACTTGCATGAAGTGGCGGCAGAGCCGCTGGCGCGCGGTATGAAAGGCATGGGTCGTCTGGCGACCCGCCGAGGGCGAATCGACCATAAACGTTTGGGCCGAATCAGGCCGGTGCTGGATACCAGCGGTCTGAATGAGACGGATGTGGTGATTGAGGCGGTGCTGGAAGATATTAAGATTAAACGCAAACTATGGGCCGAGGTGGGTAAACATGTATCGAAAGATGCGCTGTTGTTATCCAATACCTCGTCTTTGTCGATTTCCGATATGCAGCATCGTCGCGCCAATGCCGGACGCATTGCCGGGCTGCATTTTTTCAATCCGGCGCCGAAAATGCCACTGGTTGAAGTGATTGCGGGCGAAAAAACATCAGCCGAAACGCTGGATAAAACCTGTGCGCTGGCAGCATCCTGGGGGAAATATCCGATCATCGTAGCTGATTCCCCCGGTTTTTTGATCAACCGCTGCCTGATGCCGTTCATGGTGGCAGCGCTGAAGCTGGTGGAAGCCGGACAAAAGCCGGAACATGTCGATGGTGCACTGAAACATTTTGGTATGCCGATGGGCGCGATTGAACTGGCCGACCGGGTGGGTCTGGATATCTGTCATCATGTCGGTGCGCAGCTTGCCGAGGCATTCGAGCATCAGCAGGCCATGCCGGACTGGTTTGATCACATGGTGGCCGATGGGCTGCTGGGTGATAAATCCGGCAAAGGATTTTTTATCTATGAGAAAGGCAAGCAAGGGGAGTTAAATCCGGCTCTGGGCAAATATCTGCCAGCACTTGCAGGCAGAGAGAAGGAATTTGATGCCGATATGAGCGCCTCAAAAACCGGCGTCATGACTACTTCGGACATAGTAGAGGCTTGTTTGATTCCTATGCTGGTGGAAGCATTGCAATGCCTGTCCGAGCAGGTGGTTGATGATCCCCAACATCTGGATGCTGCTTTTGTGTATGGAATTGGATTTCCACCCTTCCGGGGCGGTCTGTTGCGTTATTTCGCTCACTACGAAGTTGCATCCTTAACACAGAAAATCGAAGCGCTGGGCCTGGTAGCGCCGGTCAATATGGAGGTGTTAGATGCCTTTCAATCAACATGAATGCATTGGCCTGAAACAGGCAGAAGCGGCATCGTGCCTGTCCGATTTGCTGCTGGCTTCGCTGCCGGATTTATTGGATAAGCCGATGCTACGATTTAGAAAAGCGGATGGAAGCTGGCAGTCATGGTCGAGAATTCGCGTACAGCAGGCGGTGCTGCGGGTAGCGGCATGGCTGGAGTCGATGGGTATCAAGCCGGGCGACCGGGTCGGTATTCTGGGCCATAATTCGCCGGAGTGGTTTATTGCCGATTTTGCTATTCTGCGATTGGGGGCGGTGACTGTTCCGGCCTATTTTACCGATCCACCCGAGGCGGTTCGCCATGTCTTTAATGATGCCGACGTATCGGTCGTGTTTGTCGAGGAAGGTGAACAGCAGGATAAGCTAACGGGTATTGATAAACCATTTATCGCCTTTCACGGCGAATCGGAGAGCATTGCCGCGATTGCACTGGATGATGCTTGGGATAATCGTCTGGAAGCATCGTGCCCGGAGCGCGATCAACTGGCGACACTGATTTACACATCGGGCACAACCGGTTTCCCCAAGGGCGTGATGCTTAGCCATGGCAATTTGCTCAGCGATGTGGAGGCTGGCATTAGCGGCGTACCGGTATTTCCCGATGATCTATTTCTGTCATTTCTACCAGCCTCCCACGCCTTTGAACGTACCGTCGGGCATTTTATTCCCACCGCTTGTGGCTCGGAAATCGCCTATGCCGAGGCGGTAACGACATTGCTCAGAGATATGCCGGAAGTGCAGCCGAGCATTATGATTTCAGTGCCGCGATTGTATGAGAAAATCTATGCCGGCGTGCAGGCAAAGCTGGCCGCCGGGCCAGGCATTAAACGAAAATTATTTAATCTGGCCCAGAAGTTGGGCATGCAACGCTTCGAATTGCGCCAGCAGGGCCGTGATTTGTCCGGCCTGAATGCGGTGCTGTGGCGGCTGCTTGATAAGGTGGTCAATGCCAAGCTGCGCGAAAAAATGGGGGGGAATATTCGCGGCTTTATTTCCGGTGGCGCGGCGTTGCATCCGGATATTGCCCGTTTTTTGCTGGCCGCCGATATCACTGTGCTGCCCGGTTACGGTCTGACTGAAACTGCGCCTGTGCTGTCGGTTAATCGTGAGGGGTCGATAAAACCGGCCTCCGTGGGGCCTGCGCTTGACGGCGTTGAATTCAAACTGCTCGATGATGGCGAGTTGTTGGTTAAGGGGCCGATGCTGATGCAGGGCTATTGGCAAAACCCGGAAGCCACTGCCGAGGTGATTGATGCACAGGGCTGGCTGCATACCGGCGATATTGTGGAAGTCGATAAGGATGGTTATTTCACGATTGTGGATCGCAAGAAGGAGATCATGGTGCTCAGCAACGGTGAAAATGTGCCGCCAGCAGTCATTGAGCAGCATTTGAATCAGGACCCGTGTTTTCTGCAAACCATGGTACTGGCTGATAATCGGCCTTATGTCACAGTGCTGCTGGCACCTGATGAGGCGGCCATGTCAAATGCATGGCGGCAGGAAAAGCGACATGCATTACCGTCTGATTGGCGCGATAACAACGCGGTCAAAGCATGGGTTCTTGAACGTATGCATCATGATGAACATGATCTTCCCAGTTATATGCAGGTAAAAAAATTCGCTTTCATCGATGCGGAATGGACGCAGGATGACGGTTTTCTGACACCTACGCTGAAACTGAAACGACGCAAGATTTGCGAAGCGAACGGGGCGCTGATCGAGAGTCTGTATCCAGCCGACAACACACAGCTATAATCCTAGAAACCTCAGTTGGGAGTGCGTGCAGGGTGTAAGATATTGATTTGAAGGG
>CAZKME010000132.1:0-5597 GCA_964553725.1 uncultured Zetaproteobacteria bacterium | reverse complement strand
GCGGGCAAAGGAACAAGCAAGGGCGCGGCAGCATTTATGAATAATGCGGGCTAGGTTGTAAAATACGCGAGGATGGCGGAACTGGTAGACGCGCTGGCTTTAGGTGCCAGTACCGTAAGGTGTGGGGGTTCGACTCCCCCTCCTCGTACCACTTGGAGAAATAAAATGATTCAGACAGATGTAAAAGAGTTGGGTAAGCACGAATATCAGGTGCATGTCACCATTCCGCAGGGTGAATATGATCGTATTTATAACGGCCATCTGTTGAAGCTGAGTCGTCAGGCCAAGCTGCCGGGTTTTCGTCCGGGTAAAACGCCACCGGCCCATTTGAAACAGCAATTCGGGCCTAAATTACATGAAGATACGGTATCTGAACTGCTTCAGATGCATTATACCACTGCCATCGAATCTTCCGGTTTGACGCCTGCAGTGCAGCCGGTGCTGGATCTTCCGGCCACGCAGCCGGCTTCCGGTTTTGAATTCACCATGAAAGTGACCACATGGCCAACGGTGGATTTGGCAGATATTTCAAAACTGAAATTTGATGCAACCACGGTTGAGGTCGAAACAAGTGATATCGATTCAGTGATCGAACGCTTGCGGAAATCACAGGTGAAATTTGACATCGTGGCTGAACGCAAGGCAGAGAATGGAGACCAGTTGCATATCGATTTTATGGGCAGCATTGATGGCGACGAGTTTGATGGTGGCAAGGGCGAGGATGTGCCGCTGGTATTGGGCGAAGGGCGTTTTATTCCCGGTTTTGAAGAGCAGTTGATTGGCGCAGTTGCCGGTGATGAAGTGAATATTGAAGTGAGTTTTCCGGCAGATTATCAGGCCGCCCACCTAGCCGGCAAGGATGCCAGCTTTGCGACCGTGGTCAAAAGTGTTGGTAAATCGGAAACGGCTGAAAATGACGATGCCCTGGCAGTGATGCTGGGCTTTGAAGATGACGCGGCGCTGCGTGCCGATGCCAAAGTGCGTCTGGATGAAGAAGCCGGGCAGGCAACATTCGCGGCCACACGCGAGGCAGCCCTTGATGCGCTGTTGGCGGCCCATGAAATCAGCTTGCCGGAAGCGTTGCTGGAACAGGATATGCGCGAGACAACCAAGCGCGTGCTGGAAAATATGAAGCAGCAGGGCATGGAATCGCCGGCTGATATGTTGAAAGATGAAGCATTCAAACAGGAAGTGCGTACGCGTTCCGAGCGTGGCCTGAAATTGTCCGTGTTGCTACAGAAAGTGCGCGAAACTGCTGATCTATCAGTTGATGACATTCAGGTTAGCGCGGAGCTGGACAGGCAGTCGCAGCAATATCCTGAGGAACAGCGGGAACAGTTCAAAACATGGATCAGAGGGCAGCAGGAACAGATGGCATCGGTGAGCGAAAGCTTGCTGGAACGTAAATGTATCGCGTATATTGCCTCCGAAGCCAAGACCAAAGCCGTCACCAAGGCATTGTCAGCATGGCAGGCAGAGCAAGAACAGGCATAAAAGGAGAATATATGAATCTGGTTCCGATGGTTGTCGAACAAACAGCAAGAGGAGAGCGCTCCTACGATATTTTTTCGCGGTTACTCAAAGAGCGCATTATTTTTCTCAATGGGCCGATTGATGATCATATCGCCAATCTGATTATCGCCCAGATGCTATTTCTGGAATCGGAAGGGCCGGATAAGGATATTTTTCTCTACATCAACAGCCCCGGCGGCGTGGTCACGTCCGGTTTGGCGATTTACGATACCATGCAATATATCCGTTGTGATGTGTCCACCCTGTGTGTTGGGCAGGCGGCCAGCATGGGGGCGCATCTATTGGCGGCGGGCACGGCTGGAAAACGTTATGCATTGCCCAATGCGCGCATTATGATTCATCAGCCATTGGGCGGCTTTCAGGGCCAGGCCACCGATATCGAGATTCATGCGCGTGAGATTCTGAAGCTGAAAGATCACTTAAACGAGATGTTGGCCGGGCATACCGGTCAGCCGCTGGAGAAGCTGGCGGATGATGTGGAACGGGATTATTTCTTGACCGCTGATGAGGCGAAAGATTACGGTTTGGTTGATGATGTATTGACTTCACGCCCTGAGGCGGGTGAAAATCAGGCAAAACGAGGTACAGATGGCGACTCAGAATAGCGGCGGCGACAACACTTTATACTGCTCGTTTTGCGGTAAATCGCAGCACGATGTCAAAAAACTCATTGCCGGCCCGACTGTTTTTATTTGTGACGAATGCATTGAGTTGTGCAATGAAATCATTGTTGAAGAGCTTTCCGGTGAGAAGCAAGATGAAAAAGCCGATACTGGTCTGCCGCGTCCATCAGAAATCAAAGCATTTCTCGATGATTATGTGATTGGTCAGGAAGGGCCCAAACGGCTGTTGTCGGTGGCGGTGTACAACCACTATAAACGAATTGATCACAATGAAAAAAATGATGTGGAAATCTCCAAATCCAATGTGTTACTGCTAGGGCCCACCGGTTGCGGCAAAACTTTATTGGCTCAGACGCTGGCGCGCGTATTCGATGTGCCGTTTGTCATGGCCGATGCCACCACGCTGACTGAAGCGGGGTATGTGGGCGAGGATGTCGAAAATATCATCTTGAAGCTGTTGCAGGTGGCCGATTACGATATCGAAAAGGCCCAGCGTGGCATCGTCTATATTGATGAAGTGGATAAACTCTCACGCAAGGCGGAAGGGCCATCGATCACGCGCGATGTATCGGGCGAAGGCGTGCAGCAGGCATTGCTGAAGCTGATCGAAGGCACCGTGGCTGCGGTGCCGCCGCAGGGTGGCCGTAAACACCCGCAGCAGGAATTTATGCAGGTGGATACCACCAATATCCTGTTTGTGCTGGGCGGTGCATTTAACGGCCTGGAGAAACTGATCGAAGCCAAGGGTAAACCGCGTTCGATTGGATTCGGAGCGCAAGTGGAGACCGATGATGAGAAAGATATCGGTGTGATTTTAAGTCAGGTGGAGCCGGAAGATTTGATTAAATACGGCCTGATTCCTGAACTGGTCGGGCGTTTGCCTGCCGTGGCGACGTTAAGCCATCTGGATAAGGATGCATTATTAAAAATCCTGACCGAGCCGAAAAATGCGCTGGTCAAGCAGTATGCCGCACTGATGGCGTATGACGGGGTGGAAGTATCCTTTACCGATGGTGCCCTGGAGGCCATTTCAGAGAAAGCCATTGAACGCAAGACCGGCGCGCGGGGCTTGAGAGCGATTATGGAATCGGTGATGCTGGATGTGATGTACGATGTCCCGAGTATGACCGGGGTGGAAAAATGCGTGGTCAATCGCAAAGCGGTTGAAGGCAGTTCCAAGCCTGTGCTGGTATTCAAGGGTGACGGTGAACAGAAACTGGAAGCTGCATCCTGATCTTCTTCAACACACCTCTCAAGAAAGTCAAAGGCAGGAACCACAGATAAACGCAGATGAGAAGCATAGTCAACTAAATTGGTTATGGTCTTTCTCTGCGGAACTCTGCGCCCTCTGCGGTGAAAGCTTTTTCTATTAACAGGAGCATCAAGTGGCCGAATGGAACAATAACGAAATCGAAAGCGGAAATACTGAGCATCAGGGCGTGCTGCCCATATTGCCCTTGCGTGATATTGTGGTATTTCCGCATATGATCGTACCGCTGTTTGTCGGTCGTGAGAAATCGGTAAAAGCATTGGAAGAGGTGATGGCAACCGACAAGAAAATTCTGCTGGTGGCCCAGAAAGACTCGACGCATGATGATCCGGGGGCGGATGATTTGTATGGTGTTGGCACCATCGGCACCATTCTGCAACTGTTGAAGCTGCCGGATGGCACCATCAAAGTGTTGGTCGAAGGCGGTTCCCGACTATTTATCAATGATATTGTCAGCACAGGTGAATACCTGAG
Source organism: uncultured Zetaproteobacteria bacterium (assembly GCA_964553725.1). Classification (GTDB taxonomy): domain Bacteria; phylum Pseudomonadota; class Zetaproteobacteria; order Mariprofundales; family Mariprofundaceae; genus Mariprofundus. Next base: position 1,697 of record CAZKME010000132.1, on the reverse strand, counting down.
TGGTCGCTATGCGCTGATGCCGGAAGAGGTGAATGATGAACGCGAACTCGATGCCGTGGCGCGCTCGCTGATTCAGAAATTTGAATCGTATGTGAAACTGAACAAGAAACTGCCGCCCGAGGTGATGGTGTCGGTTTCGGCAGTTGATGAAATAGATAAACTGGCCGATACCATTGCGGCCCACCTGAATTTGAAAGTGGAAGATAAACAGGCTCTGCTGGAAATGCCCGCTGTGATGGACAGGCTTGAGCGTTTATATGCACACATGGAAGACGAGATGGAACTGCTGCAGGTGGATAAACGCATCCGCAGCCGCGTCAAACGGCAGATGGAGAAAAGCCAGCGCGATTATTACCTCTCCGAACAAATGAAAGCCATCCAGAAAGAGCTGGGTGATGAAGATTCGGCCAGTGACCTGAAACAACTGGAAGAGAAAATTGCAAAAACAGGCCTGAGTAAAGAAGCCAAAGAGAAGGCGGATGCAGAGTTTAGGCGTCTGAAGATGATGCCGCCGATGAGCGCTGAATCAACTGTGGTGCGCAATTATCTGGACTGGCTGATTGATATTCCGTGGAAGAAACGATCCCGTGTTGGCAAGGATATCATCGCAGCCGAGCAGGTGCTGGATGAGGATCATTACGGCCTGGACAAGGTCAAGGAGCGTATTCTCGAACATCTGGCGGTGCTCAGGCTGGTACGAAAAATGAAAGGGCCGATTCTGTGTTTTGTGGGGCCTCCGGGCGTCGGTAAAACATCGCTGGCCAAGTCCATCGCGCGCGCCACCAAACGGCAATATGTGCGCATGAGTCTGGGCGGTGTGCGTGATGAGGCGGAAATAAGGGGCCATCGCCGTACCTACATCGGCTCGATGCCGGGCAAGGTAATTCAGTCGATGAAAAAGGCGGGCACGAAGAACCCGCTATTCCTGCTCGATGAAATTGACAAGCTGGGTGCTGATTTCAGAGGTGATCCGGCATCCGCGTTGCTGGAAGTGCTTGATCCCGAGCAGAATCACAGCTTTAACGATCATTATATGGAAGTGGATTACGATTTGTCCGAAGTGATGTTTATTACCACGGCCAACAGCTTGAATATTCCGGGGCCATTGCTGGATCGTATGGAGATTATTCGTATTTCCGGTTATACGGAACACGAGAAGCTGGAGATTGCACGCCGTTATTTGTTGGAGAAACAGCGCGTGAATCACGGCCTGAACACTGAGCATCTGAAGGTGGAGGATTCCGCCCTGACAGAGATTATTCGCTATTATACGCGTGAAGCCGGTGTGCGCGGCCTGTCACGGGAACTGGCCAAGCTACACCGCAAGGTAGCCCGCAAGTTGGTGCAGTCAGGGGAATTTGAAACAATTACTGTGGGCGGCTCTGATATCGAAGCTTATCTGGGCGTACGTAAACATCATTTTGGTCTGGTTGAAGAGAAAGATGAAATTGGTGTGGTGACGGGGCTGGCCTGGACGGAAGTTGGTGGTGAGTTGTTACAGATTGAAACAGCCTTGATGCCGGGCAAGGGCAAGCTGACGGTGACAGGTCAGCTGGGCGATGTCATGCAGGAATCGATTCAGGCGGCGCTGACCTATGTGCGCTCGCGTGCTGCGCAATTGGGGTTAAAGCCCGATTTTCACCAGAAGGTGGATATTCATGTGCATGTGCCCGAAGGCGCGATTCCCAAAGATGGCC
>CAZKME010000131.1:0-5657 GCA_964553725.1 uncultured Zetaproteobacteria bacterium | reverse complement strand
GACCGTTCCTGCGCATCCATGCGCTCACGGCATTCGGGCATCCTGCCCATCACAGGTGATGCGAAGGATGCAGATGGTAAAAAACCTCATTTCAGAATGTGCGTATTGGCATCCATTTGGATTGAATGTTTTGCTTTTCCTCTGCGTAACTCTGCGTACTCTGCGGTAAATGATTTTGATTCTGGAGCCAAATCCTCGATGCAGCGACTAATCCCATGACAGCACTGGAAATTAGCGGACTGGGTAAGGTCTATGACAATGGCAACGAGGCCTTGCATGATATCTCCCTGAATATTCCTCTGAGCAGTTTCTATGCCCTGTTGGGCCCGAACGGGGCTGGCAAAAGCACCTTAATCAATATCCTGGCCGATACGGTGCGGGCAAGCAGTGGTCGTATCAGTCTGTTTGGTCGTGATTTATTAGTCGAACGCAGCCGCTGTAAAAGGATGATCGGCGTGGTGCCGCAGGAAGTAGCGTTTGATCCGTTTTTTACGCCGCGTGAAGTGCTGGCTTTCACATCCGGCCTGTTTGGCTGTAAACCGGATTATGTCTGGATTGATGAATTATTATCCCGGCTGGAATTGATTGATCATTCGGGTAAAAACACGCGCCAGCTCTCCGGTGGCATGCGTCGTCGTTTGCTGGTGGCGCAGGCGCTGGTGCACAAGCCGAAACTGGTGATTCTGGATGAGCCGACCGCCGGGGTGGATGTCGAACTGCGCCGCCGTTTGTGGGATTTTATGCGTGAATTAAATGCTTCAGGAACGACGATTCTGCTGACCACCCATTACCTGGATGAGGCAGAGGAACTGTGTGATCATGTTGCCATTATTGATCGCGGCACACTGCTGACCGCCAGACCGATGAAGGAAATGATGCGGGAGATTGCTTCATCCTATTTGTGGCTCAATTACGGCAGGCCGCTGACCTTGACGGCTGAAGACAAGGCGCAGCTGGCGACATTCGAGCCGCGTTTACTCGATGACGGTCTGTGCCTGAAACTGGGCAAACAGGAGGGCGGTTCCACCTTCCACCAGGCCTATCAAGCTGCTGTATCCTGTTTCGGTGCGCCGCTGGATGCAGGCATGCGTCGTGAAAATCTCGAAGATGTGTTTCTACGCCTGACAGGAAAGTCAGTGGATGATGGAACATGCGGAGTGACTAACCATGCGACCGATTAATGCACTCGGTGCATGGACGCTGTTTATGCGGGAAGTGCGCCGTTTTCTGAAAGTCAAAATGCAGACGATAGTCACACCTGCATTGACCGCCATGCTCTATTTGATCATTTTCCGCTATGCCATGGGGGATCGCCATGTGCCGGGCATGGAGGTCGATTATTTCACCTTTCTGGTGCCCGGCCTGGCGATGATGGCGATGTTGCAGAATGCCTTTGCCAACACATCCAGCTCGATGATTATGGGCAAGGTGATGGGCATGCATATTTATCTGTTGATGGCACCATTATCAGCTATCGAGGTGGTGGCAGCATTTCTTGCCGCCGCCGTGGTGCGGGCGTTGGTGGTGGCGATTGTATTTCTGGGCATATTATTTCCCTTTGTAGATCTGCAACTTCTGCATCCGGGTCTGATTTTGCTCTACGGTATCTGTGGCTGTATTATTATGGGTGGGTTGGGCTTGATTACCGGCATGTGGGCCAGGGAATTCGATAATATTGCCATGGTCACCAATTTCGTGATTCTGCCGCTCACATTCCTGTCCGGCGTATTTTATTCGGTAAAGCAACTGCCCGAGCTATGGCAGCAGATCAATCACGCCAATCCGTTCTTTTATTTAATTGATGGCTTTCGCTATGGTTTTCTCGGTACCGGCGATACCGATCCATATGCTTCTATATTGATCGTGGTCACGACAGTGTTATTGACGATGTTCGCCTGTTGGCAGCTTTGGCGCATCGGCTGGCGCATGAAAGAATGATTGGGATATAATGATATAACAGTCAAAGGCATTCACCACAGAGGACACAGAGAGCACAGAGGAAAATCGAAGTAAAAATCTTTTGACCGGTTTTGATTCTCTCTGTGCTCTCTGTGTCCTCTGTGGTAAAAAAAGAGAGAAAAAACTATGGCGCAATCATCGAAAAGCAGAGCGGCACGCAAGACTTCGGCATGGTATCAACGCCATACCAATGATCCGCATGTCAAACGGGCTCAGCGCGAGGGTAAGCGTTCACGCGCCGCCTTTAAGCTTACAGAGATACTTGATAATAATGCTTTAACTATCCGTAAAAACAGCGTGATTATTGATCTCGGTTGTGCGCCAGGTTCATGGAGCGTGGAACTGGCCAAACGGGTCGGGCCGGATGGATTGGTGATTGGCATTGATTTGTTGCCGCTCAATCCGATTCAGGGGGTGAGCCTCATTCAGGCCGATTTTGATTCGCCGGAGGGGCAGCAGGTGTTGAAAGAGGCGCTGAATGGACGGGTTGTGGATTTGGTTGTTTCCGATATGGCACCGGAGATGAGCGGCGATAAACTGGTTGATCAGATGCGCATGATCGGCCTCAATGAAGTGACGCTGCATTTTGCCCGCCAGTATTTGCGTGATGGCGGAGAAATTCTGATGAAAACATTTATGGGTGAGGGTTATGAAGTATTCCGGCGCGATCTCGGGACGTCATTCAAAAAAATAAAAAATATCAAACCGGCTGCCAGTCGCAAGACTTCTTCCGAATTTTTCCTGCTCGGCGCTTCTTTTCATCGCTGAATAAAATAGCCCTGCTCAGTCCCGCTTGCGACAACGGGGCAGGTCGAATATTGGGTTACAATCGTGCTGATTTGCGCTTGTTTTTAAAGAACTGTTTCAACAGTCTGGCTGCTGCATCAGCCATAACGCCGCCAACCACTTCGGGTTGATGATTCAAACGTTGATCAGACAATAACTGAAACAATGATTCCACCGCCCCGGTTTTGGCATCGCTGGCCGCATAGACCACCCGCTTGATGCGTGCATGGATGATGGCACCGGCGCACATGGCGCATGGTTCCAGCGTTACATACAGCCTGCTGCCGGGCAGTCTGTAGTTTTTGTGTGCCGAGCAGGCAGCCCGGATCACCCGCATTTCAGCATGGGCGCTGGCATCATGCAGGGAAATCGGCGCATTGTGGCCGGTAAACACCTGCCCGTTTTTTGTAACCAGCACCGCCCCAACCGGCACTTCTCCGGCCAGAGCCGCCAGTTTCGCCTGCTCCAACGCCATCTGCATATATTCGATATCGCTCTTCATTCTAACTGCTGAAAACCATTTACCGCAAAGGACGCAAAGTTACGCAAAGAAAATCAGGGTCAGCAACTTCCTGTCGATGGCATGTTTTGACTATACTTTGCGTAACTTTGCGTCCTTTGCGGTGAAAGCCTTTGACGTTGTTTTTCATGATCTCAGCTTCGGATCGAAATAATCTCTTAATCCTTCGCCGAGCAGATTATAGCCCAGCACCGTTGTTAAAATCGCCATCCCGGGATAGACCGACAGCCACCAGGCGATCTGAATATTATCTTTGCCATCGGTCAGAATATTGCCCCAGGAAGGGTCGGGTGGTTGCACGCCGAGGCCGAGGAATGATAGGCCTGACTCTACCAGCACAGCCCCAGCAATGCCCAGAATCGCCGACACCAGCACCGGCCCCATGGCGTTGGGCAACAGATAGCGCCACATCATGCGAATCGGCGCGACGCCCAGGCTGTGCGCCGCCAGTACAAATTCACGCCGACTTAAACTCAAAAATTCCGCCCGCACCAGCCGCGCCACGCCCATCCATGAGGTCAGACCGATGACGATCATAATATTCCAGATCGACGGTTCCAGAAAAGCGATGACGGCCAGAATCAGAAAAAAGGTTGGGAAGCAGAGCACCATATCGGTGACGCGCATGAGGATTGCATCGGTACGTCCTCCGAAATATCCAGCCACAGCGCCCAGCATCAGCCCCAGCAACATGGAAATGCCGACCGCCACAAAGCCGACCGCCAGCGACACGCGCGCCCCGAACAGCATGCGCGAAAACACATCGCGCCCCAGCGTATCGGTGCCGCACCAGTGCTGCCATGAAGGCGGCATCAGAATGACGCTGACATCAATATCTGTGGGGTCGTAGGGTGCAATCCACGGTGCCAGCAGCGCCAGCAGTGCTACAGTGGCGACTACCGCGCCGCCGATCAGAATCAGGGAATTTTGACGCATCATGTTGATCATCCCTTATCGCCATGGCGAATACGTGGATCTACCCATGCGTAAGAGAGATCGGCCACCAGATTGCCCAGTAGTGTCAGCACCGCACCAATCACCACGATGCCCATCACCAATGGATAATCACGCGACAAGACCGATTCATAAAACAATAAACCCATGCCGGGCAACGAGAATAACTGTTCGACGATCACCGAACCGCCGATCAGGCCGGGGATCGACAGGCCAAGCAGGGTAATGATCGGCAGCATGGCATTTTTCAGCGCCAGTCGGTAACGGATGGTTCCCTCGGGTACGCCCATGGCGCGCGCAGTGGTGATATAATCGGCCCGAATCACATCAAGCATGCCGGTACGCATAAAACGGCTCATGCCAGCTAAACCGCCAATCGCCGATACGAAGACAGGCAGGATCAAATGTTCCAGCATATCCGTTTGTTGTTGCCAGAAGCCCATCTGTCGCCAGCTATAATCATGCAGGCCGGAAATCGGCAACCAATTCAGATTGACGCCAAGCCCGATCATCAACAGCAGACCGAGCCAGAAAGAGGGGATGGCAAAACCGATAAAGACAAACACAGTCATGCCCTTGTCGAACCATGAATCGCGTCGCACCGCACTGGCCACGCCAATGGGGATGGCAATGGCGATGATGAATAACATTGCCAGCACATTGATCCACAGCGTAACCGGGATTCGCTCGGCGATTTTATCCAGCACAGCGCGCCCGTCGGCAGAAAATGATTGTCCAAAATCCAGCACGGCCAGCCGCCCGAGCCAGTTCCAGTATTGTTCGTATAACGGTTTATCCAGCCCGTAATAAGAGCGTAAACGCTCAATATCCTGGGCGGATACTTTTGGATTAAATTCCTGCCCGACCACGCTCGGCTCGCCCGGTGCCAGATGCATCATGCCGAAAGAAATAATGGTAATGCCGAACAATAACGGAATCATACCGGCGAGGCGTTTGAATAGATAAGCGGTCACGCGCTAACTCTATCGGGTGTTGTCGCCATTGCTATATTTAGAGGGGCGTTGAACAGGGCAATCGCATTAAAATATCCTGATTTTTACTGTGCTTTCAGCCTTTCCATAATATGTCATACCCCAGGGCAGCCTCTCTGCCGCAAGCGGCATTCACCTTCTCCCCGAATGTTTGTGTCGGGGATCCACTTGCAATCGTAGATTTCCGATGAAACCTCCGGAAATGAATAGTGGCTTGAGGGTATAAGCAAAGGATAAAGCACTTTTTAATACGATTGCCCTGATTTCTCAGCAGAAGGCGCATTGCTAGCTTGGACTATTCATACGCTTTAGCCATATTCTGAACTAACACACGGAAATCTTCTCTGAGGCTCACCGGCTCCAGGATTTCCACTTGATCGCCAAAGCCCAATAACCACCAGCGCAGTTCATTGGTGTCCTGCACGGTAACGCTCAACAGCATACGT
>CAZKME010000130.1:0-5684 GCA_964553725.1 uncultured Zetaproteobacteria bacterium | reverse complement strand
GTAAAAAACGGAGGTGCGACTTCAGTCGCGCAAACATTTGACAGTAGTGCGCGGCTAAAGCAGCACCTCCGGAGGCATGCTGAATCAATTACAATGTCTGTAGATTCACTTTGCCTCAGATGTGTCCGTTATTTCCATTTCAAGACACGCCCCCATATCCTCAAAAACGTCTGTTTGCTGAATCGCCGGACTCCTTTGGAGTAATCTCGCTTCGGCGGTCAAACAAGCCCCCCCGGTTAGCTCCGTTCCTCCCTGCGAGAACAACGCGGATCCGGTATTTAGATGACAGCGTTTTATTGTTGCGAGCAGCACTTTGGCAAAGGCTGCTCGGGATGACGAATTCAAGCCATCGGATAAATGCCAAAGGACTTCAATCAGTGCCCTGTCATTGCTTCCCCATGAGCTGCCATTCTCATCATCCAGATCAACGCTTTCGAGCATTGCATGTCTGTTTTCAGTGCAGATTAATTTGGCCATGGTATGGATGTGGCTGGGAATAAGCTTGTTCGCGCCGGTGAATGTAAGCGCCATTCGCATAAAAAGAGCGAATGATGCGTTTTCACTGCTGGCCTGATGAATCAGGCATAATTCTACAGCTTGCGTTGGAAATTCAGCTTGATTGAGCAGATAAATAAAGTCGATATATGGATCATTCATGGGCTGCGAAACAACAAACCCGTAACTCAAAATAATGTCTGCCAGTATCTGCGATGCCAACGGAACATCATGCAAAGGAACATCATGCAAAGAAATATGATGCATTGCCCTGCCGATGGCTTGATGCAACAAGGTTCTTTTTTCAGGAGAAAGTTTCGCAACCTGTATGCGATATTCGTCCATACGCTGGTCAGAACTGATTGCTCCCATGCGTTGAAACACACTGTGTAGTATTTTATCATCATGCTCAAAGTGAATGAGTAACGCCAGGGCTGTCTTGGTCTTCATGCATTTGTTTGGAGCATGTTCGATCAAGAATATGGATGTTTCAATGTCAGCATGGATGACTGCATCAAGAAATGACGGTGCATGCTGATCAATAGGTGTGGGGATACGTTTGCGGAATCTGGTTGGCAGGAGTGGTATCAACGGGCTGATCATGGAATGCAATATTTTTCCATCTTCGGGGTTCAACCTTTCAAGTGCGTCAAATAACACAGGAGCCAGAAAAGGGTGCTTCCCTATCTTTTCAAGCATGGCATGCAGTTTGTCGATTGGTGGTTTTTGTGGTGATGGTGTTTCGAGCTCATGTTCAGCTACGATGAACGCCCGCAACATCTCGGGAAGAAACGCCTGGAACAACGCAATGATTGCTGGTTGGGAGCGGGAAACAATCGTAGAAATGCTATTCGATGCGTATATTCCGCCAAGTAACTGGAGCACAGACCGAGCCATAGCAAGCGATGCAGGAAGTTTATCTGCATGATTGGCCAGAATAAGGGTAGCAATATGCTCATTACCCACCACCTGATGTATGCGTGTTTCACCCAGCTGATCTGCGTCAGCAATGGAAATCTTTTTATGCCAGTGCGTGGTAATGATATGAATACTTTCATCATCCAGTACGGTAGTGATCAGGCAGGGCTGGGTATTATAGCTTTCGAGAGGACGGAGCCCACCATCCAGCGCACAGGCAGTGATTTCAGCCAGCCGTTCCCTACTGACCGGGGGAGACGTGGTTTGACGATTGCTGAAGATGGGATTCCATGCCATATGGTTGTCGCTGACACGCATTTTTCCGCTTTTGAACACGGTAACAGCCCACGGTAGTAGTTTGACTGTAATGGATCGATCCTGATTCGGCCATGCATGTACAGGATCATTGAACATATAATCGGCTCCTACATCTTTAAGAGCAAAGTGATATGGATAGTTTATGGTCTGTAGCCGTGTGATGCGTTGATGATCCCATTCATACAGATGCAGGTGTTTTTTGTGTTCTGAAATGGTCAGCATTCGCAGCGATCTATCATGTTTCCACGCATGTAAAATGACATGCTTGAATGGTGTTTCAAACGTTCGGTTATCATTCAAGTGTTTCAGATTGTTTCCATCATGTATGAGCAGCCAGTTATCATTGCCCCAGAATGAGCGAAAAGAAGAGCCCGATATCAACAGGCTTTGTTGCGTGTTCCGATGTTTGCCCACAAATAGCATCTCATCATCGTTTGATAACCAATAGCCGCCACTATCGGTCGGCACGATCCGGGTCGCGATAGTTTTTATTTCATTCTCCGCTTGCCAACTCGCCATAGGGTGATGCAAATCGAACAAATAGATGTTTTCATCGCTATTGATGGCGATGAAATGACCATTGGGGGAAACACGGAGGCTTCGGGGCGCTGGAGTTATGCCAAATTTTCTGTTCATTGGGGAATCAAAATCCAGCTCTTCCACCAACTTGAACGGATCAATTGCTCTCGGGGCGTTACAGGTTTTTTCGATAGCGTGATTCATAACGCGACCTTGCACTGTTGAAGGATAGCTTCAGATACTTTTTTATGATCCCCGTCCATGCCATATTCAGAAGCAATACAGTTAAATATTTCCTCAACCGGATTGCTTTTGGTGATCTGTTCCTTTTGTAATAATCTGGCTTCGGCGGTGAGCAACGCATCAGATGAATGCCCTGACATCAGCATGGGGACGCTATCATTCCCCATGCAATGTGTTGTGGCAGCAAGCAGGCATACGGCATAAGCCCAACGCTGATTTTCTCCCAAATGTTCAGTTTGTTGCCAAAGGGATGCAATGAGAAAATGCTTATTATCCACGACGTGTTCAGATATATCGCCGAGGTTGGCAAGTGATTCAAGATTTCTTTTATTCCTGGCTCCCAAAAGCCCTGACATTGTACAAATAAAGGTTGGAAGTAATCGACATTGCCTTAGAGCAGCTAGCAATGCGATAACAAAATCACGGCACTTCTTGTGAGCGGATAAGCTAAGGCACGCCAGTAATTCAGCAATGGTATCGGATGTCGTATTTTGATGTTGCAGCAAGCGTGCAGTGGTAATGCGTGGATCATCCATGTTTTGTGGAATGCTAAAACCATATTTTAACATCAGGAGTAGCGTATCCTCTATCATATCATCGTTGCAGAGTTGCTTGCCGGTGAAGCACCGAATGTGAACATCATGGAGCTCATGATTTGCATTGTTTGAAGGGCATATATCATGAGGCTTACACCTATAAAGCATCATTTGTTCGAAGATACAATCAATTGCATCTGCGTCGTTGCAGAAATGATTGAACAACGCCACAGTATGATGCCCATTGAAAAAATGTGCGGGTGCTTTCCGGAGTAAAAAGATGGCGGCCTCCGTTTCGATTCGCCGTACAGAATCAATCAATGGTATTGTTTTTTTCAACAGGCAAGCAGGCATCATGGTCTGCCACTTTTTTGAAAATGTCGGTATGAGCATGAACAATAGCGATTCAACTGTGTTGCGTTTTGACTGACTCACATCTGATCCATACAAGGCGGAAAAGAAGGCTTTGGGTAGCAAACTGTATTTGCTGAAAATGTCAAAGGCATCAAACATGTAATCAAAGGCTGTTGCTAGAGATTCATTATTGGCCTCAATAATTTCATCGATAGCCTTGGGAAACATATGTACAAACATCGTTCCGATTTCAGCTTGATGCTGGTGTAAGAGCTGTCTGTATTTCTTCTCTTCGCTCATTTTTATGACTGCAGCTACCATGTTCTCAACCTCAGATATGAGGCCACCACTATTGGCCAATACCAATGTCGCCACATCAAGGTCATCCAGGTTTTCATTCAAGTGTTCATCTGAAATCTCATGCAGCGATGTTTTCAGTAGCTTTTTATGCCAGTTGGTGCTGATAAAATGAACACTATCATGATAATCAAGCGTGGTGATTAGAAAAGGAGTTGAACCCAATCCGGCGCCTGGGTCGAAGCCTTGGTCGAGTGAGCATGCCGTAAGCTCTGCAAGCTTTTGGCGGGATAGGCGTTGATGATCACTGCTATGAACCGGATGCCATGCAACATGATCATCGCTGATGCTGATTTCTCCACTAGCGGCAACCGTAACGGCCCAGGGCAATAATTTAACCAGCATTCCCCCTGTTGTATCCGGCCAGGCATGGATGTGTTTGGTGATTAAGTAACATGCATTGATACCGGAAAGAAAAAAATCGTGTTTGCATCTTAAGGTTTTTATCAGCGTTGGTTGCAATGCATTTTTATACCATTCATGCAGATACAAATACTTTTTCTTTTTGGATATCGACAATAAGCGTATGCAGGACTCATGCTCCCATGCATGCAGGATGGTATATTTGTGCGGACTGTTGATGATGGAAAAATCCTGCGTGTTGGCATAGCGAAGACATACGCCATCATGGGTAAGCAACCAATGATCATTGCCCCATAAGGTTTCATGCTTTTGGGCTGCAAAGTGATATATCCGTTGGCCGCTATGATCAATAAACTGAATGGCTTCACTTTGCGACACCCAGTAACCACCGCTATCGGTTGGTGCCACGCAGTTGATGTATTCCTCTTCAACACCTTGTTGCCAACCGGCTTCCGGTGCAGACAGATGAAACAGAAATATCATGGCATCACTGCTTAATGCGATATGTTGCCCATTGGGTGAAATGCGTAGTGATTCCGGCGTATCATGGCCGAAGTTCAACCCTGGATTTGACTTGAACTTCAGTTCTCTCACCAGTTGAATGGGATTACAGTTTGTCATCATTCACACGCCTCCCTGACGAATCGATTTGGAATAGAGCCAGGCGATAACCAGATCATCAGCCGCTCCGGCGATACCGAGAATCTTTTCGTAATCGCCTTGTTGCCTGGCATCAACAGCTTCCATCCAACGCTCTTTCTTCGCCGCGATATGACCGCCTATCACGAACTGGCGCAGATACTCTTGTGGATTGGGCCATTCCCGAAACACGTCGCTGTGAAAATCCAGCCGGTGGGCATAGGTATAGGGTAGCGCCAGATCAATATCCTCGATGCTTACCGAACTGGCATCGCGCCACCATGCAAAGGCCTGAGCCAGTTTCAGCATGGAGTTTATTCCGCGCTGACCGGGGGTATTACGCAGGCTGCGACAGACTTCCGCCTTATGTGCGCACGATTCACAAGGTAATTCATACAGCCGGTTCGCGATGCTGCGCGGGCGCAGGCAAGCTGAGAAATAGTGATTCAGCATGTGGGCATAGTCCCAAACTGTTGCATCGATACGGGTGCTTTCTACAGCAAGCCAGATGCTTTCCATTTCTGCCGTTGATAGTGGTGCTGTAAAAGGCGTTGTATCGCCATTGCGGGGACGATAGCTATTGTCCGGGATAATCACCTCATGATCCATACGATCAAGCACGGCGCGAACCACCCCTTCTTGCCCGATGTCATCCGGATTCCTGTCACAGATATTAATACCATGAGGGACTTCAAATGTTTGATCGCGAAATGTGACCTCGCCCTCTGAAAAGAAGGATAGCAATGCATTTTGCCAGGCTGGATTACCGCGCGGCAGCTCGTTAATATAACGAAATCGCTTATAAAGAAATTTTCGTGCAGTTACCGGCGCATCGGGATTGGCGAACGAAACAGCATAGAGCGTATCTGTATCCATAAGTTCCTGATGGCATCGCACCCGCCCCAGACTCGGTTCACCGTTATCCACAAAGAAGCGGCGGGC
>CAZKME010000129.1:0-5790 GCA_964553725.1 uncultured Zetaproteobacteria bacterium | reverse complement strand
TCAAGCTGTTACGAGGATTCCGATCCGACAATAACACTCAATCATTCAATTGAATGATTGATATAACTTATTGAAAACATTGACATAAATCAATTACAACCCAATAATTGCCGTAATAATATGGCGAATTAAATGGCCGTGGTGATGTTGATCGTAATTATCACGCCCAAGGAGAGTGGGTTGATGTTATTATTTAAAAAATTATTATTTATCGTACTGGCGCTTGTTGCTGTGATGCCTTCAGCCGCCTTTGCCGGGAATCCGCCGGTATTGCGCGTATCCGCTATTCCCGATGAAGATCCGACCAAGTTGCTTAGAAAATCCGAACCGCTGGTACAATATCTGGAATCGAAGCTAGGCATGAAGGTAAAATTTATTCCTGTCCTTGATTATGCAGCCACAGTGGAAGGCATGGCGGCCAAGAAACTGGATCTGGTCTGGTATGGTGGCTTTACAGCCGTGCAGGCGATGCATCGGGCCGGTGCTATCCCTATTGTGCAGCGGGCCAGAGATACCAAATTTCACAGCAAATTTATTGCCAACGTTAAGTCCGGTATCAACAGCATCAAAGATCTCAAGGGACATACCTTTGCCTTTGGCAGCGTCAGTTCGACATCGGGACATTTAATGCCAAGATATTATCTGCTCAAAAATGGTATTGATCCGGACAAGGATTTCAAACGTATGAGCTTTAGCGGCGCGCATGATGCCACGGCAAAATGGGTGGAATCCGGTAAAGTAGATGCCGGCGCTTTAAACGAAGCGGTTTGGAAGAAGCTGGTCAAAACGGGCAAAGTGGATACGAGTAAAGTGAAAGTGATCTGGACGACGCCTTCTTTTTATGATTACAACTGGACGGTGGGCAAGCACATTGATCCGGTGCTCAGGGAAAAAATCCGCGATGCCTTTATGACGCTTGATTATGATAAACCGGCGGACAGAAAAATTATGGATCTACAGGGAGCCAAGAGTTTTATAGCGACATACCCCGAAAATTATAAGGGTATTGAGAAAGCGGCAAAATCGGCGGGGCTGCTGAGATAATGGTCACTGTCGGTTTCATCATGCTGCGGCGGGAGATGTTTTGGATATAAAGATTTCACACCTCTGTAAAGATTTTGGCGGCGTCCCTGTGATCAGGGACATGCATTTCAGCGTCAAGTCGGGGGAGCGAATCGCTTTGTTAGGGCCCAACGGCGTAGGCAAGACGACGCTGTTCAGGCATATCAACCTGACCCTGACAGCCGCCGCTGGAGGGGTTGCGCTGGACGGAGTCGAGACCAGCGCACTAAGCGCAAAAGAAATACGGGTGATGAAGCGGCGTATCGCTACAATTTTTCAACAACATAACCTGATTCCCAGATTCAAGGTTATTAATAATATCCTTGCAGGCCGGCTGGGGCAGTGGCCGATACACAAGTCGCTGTTTTCGCTATTGATCAACTCGCTTGATGTGGATGACGTTCGCGAAGTGCTCGAACAAACCGGCATCGCCGATAAAATGTACTGGAGAACCGACCGGTTAAGCGGGGGTCAGCAACAATGGGTCGCCATTGCCCGCGCATTTTATCAGAATCCGGATGTGCTGCTGGCCGATGAGCCGTGCGCCTCGCTTGACCCGCGCAATGCGGAAAAGCTGATCAGGCTTCTGGCCAACTGGAGCGAGTTGCATCATAAAACTGTGATCGCCACCTTCCACGATACGGAGATTGCGCTGGCCTATTTTCCAAGGATCATCGGCTTGAAAGACGGCACTGTCTTCTTCGATCTGCCCGCCGGGCAGGTGTCGAAACGGCACTTGAAGGATTTGTATCGTGATGAAAAGCCAAGGGAGGTCGGGTCAAAGGAAAATGTCGTCATCCCTGCATGTTGCATTACGCCAATCGAAGTATGACTCGCTCCTGAAGGGGCTGGTTTTTGTTGGTATTATCCTCGTCCTTGGCGGCAGCTATAACCTTTCAGAGGTAGATATACCGCTGCTGTGGAGCGACAACGGTCTGTATGCCAGCGCCGACTTTCTGACTGGACTTATCCCGCCCTCGCACTCCCGCGAATTTTTGAGCTTCGTGGTGAAACCCACCCTTGATACGCTTTATATCGCTATCCTCGGCACGCTGCTGGGGGTGTTTCTGGCTTTTCCACTGAGTTTGCTGGCCAGCCATTCTCTGACGCAGATGGGGGTGGATGAATCCGCCGGGAAACAGCCGTTTGTAAGAAGGTTGTTGAGAACAGCACCCTACTTTCTGAGCCGGGGGCTGTTGAATCTGCTACGCTCAATTCCGGAGCTGGTATGGGCGCTTGTCTTTGTCAGGGCTGTGGGCCTTGGCCCGCTACCCGGCGTACTTGCGTTGGGAATCGCTTATGCCGGCATGCTGGGCAAACTGTATTCGGAGATACTCGATTCGGTCGATAGCAGACCCATTGAGGCGCTGCAAAGCACCGGCGCATCAAAGATCAATATCGTATTCTATGGTTATTTGCCACTGGCGTTGCCGGATCTGATTTCATACACACTGTACCGTTGGGAATGTGGTATTCGGGCGGCTGTGGTGCTGGGTTTTGTTGGCGCAGGCGGCATTGGTCAGGAGGTGGAGCTGTCGATGCGAATGTTCAATTATCATGAGGTTTCGACCTTGATCATTATTCTCTGCATGCTGGTGCTTATGGTCGATGTGATTAGCGGCTGGATTCGGCGGCGGGTGATCTGATGGACCGGCCCGCAAAATTCCCCCCTGCGCTAATCACGAGTCTTGTTCTGGCTGTGCTCATCGTACTGAGCATCCGGGGACTCGATATTGATCCCGGCCTGGTGTTCAGTATGGAAGGCATCGGGCAAATTGGTTCGTATTTTCAACACATGTTCCCCCCCGATCTATCCGGACATTTTTTGCGGGAAGTTTTTACCGCCGCCCTTGAGACGCTTGCTACCTCGATTATGGGTACGGTTTTCGCCATTCCTGTCGCCATTGTGCTTGCCCTTTTTGCAACGCGTAATCTTATTGCTACAGGGCGGGCCTCTGATGGCAACAACAGGGCTGGGCGACTGCATGCTTTTCTGGCCTTTGTAAGCAGGACGGTTCTTAACGTACTGCGCTCCATCCCTGAATTGCTGTGGGCGATTATTTTTATACTGGTTGTCGGGCTTGGCCCTTTTGCGGGGGTGCTGGCTCTGGCTGTGCATACCGGTGGCGTATTGGGTAAACTTTATGCCGATGTACTTGAAAATGTTGACCCGCAACCGGTAGAGGCCATTGCTGTAACCGGGGCAGGGCGAGTAAATATCTTTTTCTACGGCGTCCTTCCGCAGGCATTGCCCCAGTGCCTTTCCTACACGCTTTACCGCTGGGAGATGAATATCAGGGAAGCGACCATTCTCGGCTTTGTCGGCGCTGGCGGCATCGGCCTGTATTTTTATAAAGCCATCAACCTGTTTTATGTCGACAGGGTGTTAACTCTGATTATCGTTGTTTATATTATGGTGAATCTGGTGGACATATTGAGTCAGCAGATCAGGAAAAAACTTCAATAACCCCAAGTTCCGACATTGGCATGCGCCGCATGCCAATGTCGGAACTTGGGAAAATATTCCTGCATGCGCTGCGCAAACAAGTATGGCAGTATATCTGTTTTCCGTGAATGCAGATGGATTTTTTTCTTTGCCTGTCGAGTCAATACATGGACGCGCTTTTGCAGAGTCTCCATCATCATGGCAGCGGATTTGGCGGACAGGAGTGAGCAATGTTTCTTCAGTTCAATGACAGGCCTGCAAGTGGTCGGGCGATTATTCAATATATTATACCTGCGGTGCTCGGGCTATGCCTGTTTGCGGGCATTGCCATCGGGGCGGAGCGTACGCTCTCGGATCAGTCGCTTTCGGATCAGTACACCATGCAGGTTGATCCTGCCGCCATGCAACAGTTGGGCGAGAAACGGTATGATGAAGTGATGGTATTTTTTCATGCGGCGGAAACAGCCATCGAAACAAAAAATCTGAAAGCGCTGATGGAACTTTATTCAGACCATTACAGCAACGACGGTCGCGATAAGAAAGCGGTGGAGAAAATCTGGAAAAGAATATTTTCCACCTTTGATACCTTGGCCACGCAACATATTATGAAACTTGTTAATATGTCGGGCGTGAAGAAGTCGGAAAATAAAAACACCATTATTTTTCGTTGCACCGGGCTGTTGATGGGGGTGCATGATCCGGGTAAGGGCCCTGTCACCATTGATAACTGGATCAAGCAGGATCATGTGCTTGTCAAGGAGGGCGGAAAATGGAAGTTGATTGGCACCTACGGCAAAGATCGTACGCGTTTGTGGTTTGATAAACCCATTCACCCTCTTTTCTGAATCGATATGAACGATATGAAATATATTTTGATGTTGCTGGTGATAGTGGTGGTCGCCGGCTGTTCTGATGATAGCGCTGATAAAGCAGCGCAGTCTGAATCAACACAATCCGGATCAACGCAGGCCAAAGCAGCGCTGCATCAGGTGGACAGGAAGGCTGAAATGGAGGAGTTGCTGCGTCAAACTAAAATATATGCGCAGCAGGAAGAAGAGAAAAGACAACAAAAGATCGAATCACGGCAAAGGAAGCTGATTATCGGCGTTGTCGGCCCCGAAACGGGTGAGCAAGCGCGTTATGGCATGAGTGTGGTGAACGGCGTCCTTGCTGCGGCCAAACGATTCAATGCGCAGGGTGGAATTGATGGCAAGCCAATCAAAGTCCTCCACTATAATGATGAAAGCAGCATGGCCAAGGCAAGTAATATTGTGTCGTATCTCATTGATCAGGGGGCTGTCGCGGTATTCTCGGCACCGACAGGGGCATCCACATTTACCCCGATTCATCTGATCAATAGTTCCAAAACGATATTTGTCTCAATCGGATCAAAACGACACATTGAGAGAAGTGGCGAGTATGTATTTCGCACAGTCATTCCTGATGAAATGGCGACACAGGACTTGATTCAATATGCAAGCACGGCACTGGGATATGTCAATTATGCTCTGGTGACATCCTCGCTTTATGCACCCTCTCTGGATTTGAGTTCAATGTTTAAAAAAGCGATTTATAAAAGTCATGGTGTGATCAAGGTGGAGGCCGATATCTATGATACGTACACAGGCAGCATCAATGTAGGGGTGGCGGTAGATGCGATAAAGAAAAATGCAGATAGCATCCAGGGCGTTATTTTCACCGGAGCCGCCAGTGATGGCGCTCTGCTGGCCAGAGGTTTGAGAAAAGCCGGGTTGATGTTCCCTATCATTGGCGGCGAAGATCTGCGCTCGCAAGCGTATCTGAAAGGCGGCAAGGCAGTGGAAGGGACGCTGTTGTTCTCAACCATGGCTGCTGATAATAAGTCATCCAAGATGGCTGAATTTATTAAAGATTATGGCAAGGCCGAACCTGACCGTTTTGCCGCGTTGGCATACGATACGTTTATGTTGGTTGCCGATGCAATCAAGATTGCAGGCTCGAGCAATACCGGCAAGGTTAGAGAGGCTTTAATCAACAGGGAGGCATGCGAGGGTGCCACAGGCAAAACAAAGTACTCGGCGGAAGGCGAATCGCTGAAACATCCTCTGATTTGCAAAATTAAAAATAGCAAAAACGGCGAATCGGTTATTGTATTGAATCAGTAACGATGCATCGTCAGCAAAAGGAGGCAGTCAGGCCTCCTTTTTGTTGCTATATACTTTTCCGGGTGGTGGGCGGGGAGGTGATCGAACTCCAAAGCTGTAATAACCCTAGAATCTTCAGCTGGCCGCTCCATTCTGAAT
>CAZKME010000128.1:0-5826 GCA_964553725.1 uncultured Zetaproteobacteria bacterium | reverse complement strand
TGTTTCACCTGAAATAGGCCGATACGATATGACGCGAATAGCGCGGGACGTAACAGAACAGACCAAATGCCAGCGATACGCGGCATCTGCATCGCTCGCAGGCGAGGCAGATGCCGTTGAATCGACTTCCGTGTTAAGGCACTGCCGGGATAATGGTGATTTGCGTAGCGCCGCCAAAGATTCCAAAATCGTTATCATTGATGAGCACCAGTTCATTGTTATTCATCAGCCCAATACCTTCCACTTTTGATGGTAACAAGCCTGGATGATCAACAGCAGAATCCATGGCCAGCGTTTTGGAAACCGTTGCAATACCGGCTGTCACCAGATTGGACTGCTCCAGTGATGGTAGCGTGGTGATCGTATCCCATGCCGAACCCAGAATATTGGTCGCGCCAGCCAGATTGATGCGATACAACTTGGTGGTTTTACTGACGCGCTCCAAAACAATCAGTTGATCCAACCCTGTAGCGACCATTTCGCTCACCTTGACCTTACTTTGTACGGTCGTTGCATCAGCAGTGAAGGTAGATGGTAAATCCAGTTGATACACATACTCGGCCACCAACGTTTTGGTTGCCAGATCATATTTGAAAAAGCGTACATTACGGGATGCTTTGTAGTCAGCGACTGCCGGGTTGGCCAGCGGGCTTTGCATCATGAAATAGATGAAGCGCTCGTTGGGCGAAATGGCGATATCTTCAATGCCGCGATTCAGTTTGCGTTTGGAAAGAATGGCAGGCAGGGAGCCGGTCACCGGATAAGTTGCAGCTGCCAATTGAGTCTGAACACCTGCCGGGACAAGTCGCTCAATCACGCGTCCTGTTGCAGACAGATGCAGGATACTCGGGCCATACTCTTCACCCACCCAGAATGTGCCATCCTTCATTTTCACAAAGGCTTCGGGATCCAGTCCGTTGGGATCCCCAGCAATCAGGGTACCATTTTTGTCATAATTGGCTTCGGTCGGCATAAATACGCTGCTGGGATTAGACAAGCCGGTGATTGGATTGCCTTTGGTATCTTTCATCTTGATGGTTTCGAGCAATGTCACGCCGGTATGATCCATTTGCCATTTGAAAATGGCCGGAGAGAAGGATGGGACAGGGAAAATTTTGTTGCCTTTAGGGCAAAAGACGCCAGGCGCGCCGAACACCTTGAGTGCATCTTTGCATTTTATATTTGGGCCGCGATCTGACATGGTATAAACGATATTGGCAGGGTCGGTGCTCAGATGAAAAGCGGCGCTGCCGAAAGCGATATCCAGTGGCAAGCGTTTGGTGCCTGCTTTGAATAGCGATACGTCCTGTGGCTGAAATACATTAAATTGTGGAATGGCCGGTACGACCGCAGCTACGGCAGCCGAACCGCCTCCGCCACAGGATGAAAGTCCTGCTGATGATAATACCAGTAATGCGAATGCAATAAGTTTGTTTTTATTCAATTTACCCTCCTTGATTTGAAGGGCGGATATGAACAATGGAACGTGACATGCAGGTGTCATTGTAATGACACCTGCATGTCACTGAATTTTCAGCATATATTTCACAGTTTCCCGAAATATTTTACCACGAAGACACAAAGGCATGAAGAATAAAGAAAAAGAAGGGTAAACAAGTTCAGGGGGTGAAGAATCATGCAGGCTAATTCAGGTCGAGTACATCCTGCATGTCGTACCAGCCACTGGATTGACTGGCCAGCCAGTTGGCCGCGCGTACTGCGCCGCGTGCGAAGACCATGCGGTCGGAGGCGATATGATTAATTTCAATTCGTTCTTCCTCGGCAATGAACATGGCTTTGTGTTCGCCAACAATATTGCCGCCGCGCACTACCGAGAAACCGATATCGCCTGCCTTGCGCGCGCCGCTAATGCCCTGGCGCGAAAGCACGGATACATCATCCAGATTTACCCCGCGTCCGGTCGCCAGTGCCTTGCCCATTGCCAGCGCAGTGCCGCTTGGGGCATCAACTTTATGCTTGTGGTGCGCTTCAAAAATTTCGGCATCATAATCATTGCCCAGCACCTCGGCGGAGCTTTCAATTAAACTCAGGGCCAGATTCACGCCAACCGAATAATTGGCCGCCAGAACCACGGCTGAATCCAACAGAATGCCGTGCAGTTGTTGCAGTTGTTTGCCATCAAAACCGGTTGTGCCGATAACCATGCCCATGCCGCGCTCGGCCACAAAAGATGCATGCTTCAAGGTTGCTGCCGGGGCCGTGAAATCGATCAGGATATCGGCCTCGGGACAGGCATGTGCATCATCCATGAGGGCAATGCCCAAGGTTTCCACGCTGGCCAGTTCACCGGCATCACGGCCAATCAATTCAGAGCCGGAACGCTCGGTAGCACCGACAAGAACAGCATGTTCGCTTTCGCTTACGGTACGCACCAGCAGGCGTCCCATACGGCCCGATGCGCCGACAATAATGACTCTCAACTTGCTCATGGTTTTGCCTCCCTCGACAGATCATCCCAGAAATCCTTTACCTTGCCCAGAAATGATGAGCGTTCCGGGTAGACTTCATCGCCTGTTTCATTGGCAAATTCACGCAACAGTTCAGCCTGACGCGTGCTCATCTTTTTGGGGACGGCAATCTGGACGCGCACATACAAATCACCCTTTTGCCCATTATTACGCACATCCGGCACGCCGTGCCCGCGCAGGCGGAATACACGCCCGCCCTCGGTGCCAGCCGGTATTTTTATCTTGATGCGACCGTCCAGCGTCGGCGCATCGACTTCCGAACCCAATGATGCCTGTGGAAATGTGACCGGCATGGTACAATAAAGATCTGCGCCTTCACGCTCAAAAATCTGGTGGTCTTTCAATGCAATCACAACATACAAATCACCAGCGGGGCCGCCTTGTTGTCCGGCTTCACCCTCGCCGGAAACGCGCACCTGCGCGCCATCGTAAACACCGACGGGCACTTTGATTTTCAGCTTTTTGGTGACTTTAACGCGGCCGGCACCGCCGCATTTCACACATGGCGATTCAATGCGCGTGCCTGCACCGTGGCAGGTCGGGCAGGTGCGGCGTACGGCGAAGAAACCCTGTTGCATCTGCACCTGACCATGGCCGCCGCAAGTATTGCACGGCACCGGATTGGAACCCGGCCGGGCGCCGGAACCGTTGCAGTTTCCACAGGTCTCGTTTTTCGGGATTTTCAGTTCTACTTCGCGACCTTTGGCCGCTTCTTCCAGTGTCATGCTGAGATTATAACGCAGGTCAGCGCCACGACCGCCACGACCGCCAGCGCCGCCGAAACCGAACATATCGCCAAACACATCGCCGAACATGTCGCCGAAATCACGGAAGGCATGCGAGTCCTGCGCCCCGCCACGGCCCCAGAAATCCTGCATCTGTTCATCCACACCGGCATGACCGTATTGATCGTAACGCGAGCGTTTATTCTCATCGGTCAACACTTCGTAGGCTTCGGTGACCTCGCGAAAATTTTCAGATGCTGCTTTATCATCAGGATTACGATCCGGATGATATTTCATGGCCAGTTTGCGATAGGCCCGCTTGATGGTGTTCTCATCGGCATCTTTGGCCACGCCCAGCACTTCATAATAATCGCGTTTAGACACTCTCACTCCCTGCTAAAACTGTTTCAATCATTTTTACCACAAAGACACAAAGGCACCAAGAAAGTCCAAGTTAGGTTTTACTTTGTGTCTTCGTGCCTTCGTGGTGAAATACTTTTGACTATCTCTTTAAAACGTGAAAAGGAGCGGCAAGCTTCTGGCTCCCCGCTCCTTGCTTTTCACGCTTTACGGTTACTTTTTGTCTTTTTCATCCACAACTTCAGCATCAACGATTTCAGCATCCTGCGCTGCGTTTTTATCGCTGCCTGCATTATCGACATCTGTCGCGCCGCCCATATCCGCCGCACCGCCTTCAGCCTGCGCCTGTTCCTGCTGCATTTGCTGGTAAATGGCTTCACCGAGCTTCTGCGATTTTTCGGCCAGGCTGGTTTCGGCTGCTGCAATGGCTTCGGCATCGCCGCCTTCGATGGCTGTCTTGAGCTCTGCCAGCGCATCCTCGATTTCCTTGCGTGTGGCTTCATCCACTTTATCACCATGCTCTTTCAGCGATTTTTCGGTGGAATAGACCAGCGCATCGGCGCGATTCTTCGCTTCGATTTGCTCTTTCAGCTTTTTATCCTCATCGGCATTGGCTTCAGCATCCTTCTTCATGCGTTCGATTTCTTCGTCGGACAGGCCGGAGCCGGATTCGATGCGAATCGAAGTTTCCTTGCCGGTGCCCTTGTCCTTGGCATGCACATGAATAATACCGTTGGCATCAATATCAAAGGTCACCTCAATCTGCGGCATACCGCGTGATGCCGGCGCAATGCCTTCGAGATTGAACAGGCCCATCTGCTTGTTGGCGGAGAATAAATCGCGTTCGCCCTGCGCCACCTTGATGGTCACCGCAGTCTGGTTATCAGCCGCCGTGGTGTAGGTCTGGCTTTTTTTGGTCGGGATTGTCGTGTTCTTCTCGATGATCTTGTTGAACAAACCACCCTCAACTTCAATGCCCAGACTCAAAGGCGTCACATCCAGTAGCAATACATCGGTGACGTCACCGGTCAGCACCGCACCCTGAATGGCAGCGCCAATAGCCACGACTTCATCCGGATTGACGCCTTTATGCGGCTCGGAGCCGAAGAATGATTGCACTTTTTCCTGCACCAGCGGCATGCGGGTCTGGCCGCCGACCAGCACCACTTCATGAATATCCGCAGCTTTGACGCCGGCATCTTTCATGGCCTGAGCGCAGGGTTTTAACGAACGCTCAACCAGATCGCCGACCAGATTTTCAAATTTGGCGCGGGTCAGTTTGATCAGCAGATGTTTCGGACCAGAGGCGTCTGCGGTAATAAATGGCAGATTCACTTCGGTCTGCTGGCTGGAAGATAGCTCGATCTTGGCTTTTTCCGCCGCTTCTTTCAGGCGTTGCAGTGCCAGTTTGTCACTCATCAGATCCACGCCGTGCTCTTTCTTGAATTCCTCGGCCAGGTATTTAATCAACACCTGATCGAAATCTTCACCACCCAGGAAGGTATCGCCATTGGTGGCTTTCACTTCAAAAACGCCGTCGCCGATTTCCAGAATGGAAATATCAAAGGTGCCGCCACCCAGGTCGTAAACAGCAATCAGATGATTTTCTTCGGTTTTGTCCAGTCCGTAAGCCAGCGCAGCCGCAGTCGGCTCGTTGACAATGCGCAGCACATTCAGGCCGGCAATCGCACCGGCATCCTTGGTGGCCTGACGCTGGGAATCATTGAAGTAGGCCGGCACGGTAATCACCGCATCCTTGACCTCTTCACCCAGATAATCTTCGGCGGTTTTCTTCATTTTTTGCAAGGTGATGGCAGAGATTTCCTGCGGGCTACGCTTCTTGCCATCAGCCTTGACCCATGCATCGCCGTTATCGGCGGCCACAATCGGGTAAGAAACCAGTTCATGATGATGTTTGGTTTCTGCGGAATCAAATTTGCGCCCGATCAAGCGTTTTACCGCGTAAAATGTGTTGTCCGGATTGGTCACCATCTGACGTTTGGCTGGTGCGCCGACGAGGCGTTCATCATTGGCGAATGCCACAACCGACGGCGTGGTATTATCACCTTCCGCATTGGCGATGACTTTCGCCTTGTCGCCTTCCATTACGGCCACGCACGAGTTGGTGGTGCCCAGGTCAATTCCTATTACTTTAGCCATTGTGTATTCTCCTAATCATGCAGTCACGCTGCATATAAACTTGTCTATTGAACTCTTTTATGGGGGGGCTCAACAATAATTTCAACCCCTTT
>CAZKME010000127.1:0-5881 GCA_964553725.1 uncultured Zetaproteobacteria bacterium | reverse complement strand
CCGCACCGGATTGAACTGCGCAGGCCCGGATTTCGCAGTTACAAAAAAACGCTTAAGCCGAGCAACAAATCCAGACAAAAAATACGAGCCATCCTGCGCACGGAATTACAGGCCCGGTTATCTGAATCACCGGGAGAATTTACCAACTCGGTCGGTATAAAATTAAAACTATTCAAGCCGTACGGCAGTTTTGTGATGGGCGCTCCCCGCTATGAAAAGGGCCAGCGCGCCAACGAATTTCTTAAAACAGTAGCGCTGACCCGGCCATTTTATATTAGCAAATATGAAGTCACCGGAGCGCAATACGCCAGATTCAGCAAGAAAGGCGGTGGTTTGCTCCCGGTAAGCTCGGTAAGCTGGATTGAAGCGGCGCAGTTCTGTAACTGGCTTAGTTTGCGGGAAAAACTCAGCCCGTTTTATATCATCCGCAATGCTCAGCTGCGCGGCTTCAATATCAGCGCCGATGGTTACAGATTGCCGAGTGAAGCGGAATGGGAATGGCTGGCCAGAAAAGCGGGCAAGAGCAAACAGAGCAAGTTCACATGGGGTGATGCGACCACCATCCCCGAAAAATCCGGCAATATCGCCGATGAATCCGCCAAAGGAACAACAACGCATTACGTGCCCAATTATTCCGACGGGTATGCCGGACTGGCTCCGGTTGGCAGTTATCCGACGGAACCATCAGGTTTGTACGATCTGACTGGCAATGTCAGTGAATGGGTGCATGATGTGTATTCGCTGGTGCCGCCTGTCGGGCAAAAAACCGAAATCAACCCGCTCGGAGAAAATTCCGGTGACACGCACACAGTCAAAGGCTCCAACTGGCGCTCCGGCAGCATCACCGAATTACGAGCCTCATATCGCGATGGTGCGAACACGGGGCGCGACGATATTGGTTTTCGAGTTGCACGATATGTTGACTAACGCACATGGGCTTTTTCGGTATGATATGCAGAAACAAGATATGGTTTAATTTTCTTGACATCTTAGGTATATTGTACATATTATATCCATATGATTAAATTTGAATGGGATTCAATTAAAGCTGATTCAAATATTAAGAAGCATGGAGTATCGTTTGAAGAAGCGAAGTCAGTTTTTTATGATGAATTGGCGGTTCAATTTTATCAAATTGATAATGAAGAATTAGAAGATCGTTTTTTATTGCTTGGGCTTAGCGTAACACACAAAATTCTTATGATCTGTCATTGCGAAAGAGATTCGGGGAATATCGTTCGAATCATTTCTGCACGAAAAGCAACTAAAAATGAACGTAAATTCTATGAAGGTGATAAAAAATGAAAAGTGAATATGATTTATCTAAAATGCAATCACGGAAAAATCCATATGCCTCTAAATTAAAAAAACCTGTTACAATGAGGCTTAGTGAAGATGTTATTGAATATTTTAAATCAATGGCAAAAGACTCAGATATTCCATATCAAACACTTATTAACCTATATCTTCGTGATTGCTTAAATCAACATCGTAAGCTAAATGTTTCATGGCATGTATAACCCTAACGAATAAAATCGAGTGGGACGCTCGCTCCACTCCTTGGGTCGTTGGCGCAGAATTGAGCTTCGCTCAAACGACCTGATGGCCACCGCGCTTCTCAACTGCTACGCAGCCGGAATCGGAAGATAAAGCGCCGAACAAAATGCTCCACTCGACCGATTTAATGTTAAGCAAGGAGGAACTCATGGCTGACACTCACTACTCCAAACGATTCAAACGAAGCACGCTCATTATTATAACCATCCTTGGCCTTGGGTTGCTAGCTGGCACGGCGTATGCCGCCATGCGATCCATCCAGCTGGATTCACCGGCTACATTTCCGGTGGATATTTAAGACAGGAGAATCAAATGTCCGAAATGATGAAAAGCCTCGCGGTGTTGATTGGCAGCGCCATTAGCGTGCACCTTGCCTACATTGGTTATATCCGGCCACAGGCTGATATGATTATTGCCGAAGCCAAACTGGTCGGCCTATCGGCACCGCGCGATATTCTGGTGGTGCTGAAGGATTATGAGCAGGAAATTTGCCTGATTCTGATGCTGTGGGCTTGTTATCTTATTTTGAGCAAATGCTTTGCCATTCTTAAAAACAAGTATTTGTTTACGGTCGATTTGCTGGAAGATACGGCAGAAGATGGCAGCGACCTGAAAAGCGCTCTGTCCAACCTCGATAAGCTGCCGACGGAAACCAGAGAAACGCCGCTGGTTGAAACCTTGATGTCCAGTCTTCGGCGTTATTTGATCACCAACGATGTGCAAAACACCTCCGATGCGGTGGAATCGAGTGTTGAAGCGCTGGCAGTACGTCAGGAAGCGGAGAATTCGATGATTCGGTATCTGATCTGGGTGATCCCCTCCATCGGCTTTGTCGGCACGGTCAGAGGTATTGGCCAGGCACTTTCGATGGCTGATCAGGCTCTGGCGGGGGATATCGCCGGCATGACCAACAGTCTGGGCATTGCCTTTAACTCCACCTTTGTCGCGCTGCTGGTGAGTATTTTGTTGATGCTGTTATTTCATCAGTTGCAGCGACTGCAAGATGGCCTTGTTGTGGACACACAAGCCTATTGTGACAAATTTCTCTTAAAACGTATTTCTGAACAGTAGGGTGGGATACACTGAAACTTCGCCGTAAATCCGAAGGTTTTAATATTGCCTTTCTCGATATCATGGCCTGCGGTCTTGGTGCCATCATTCTGGTATTTATGATTATCAAACATAACGTCGACCAACCCGTCACAGAATCTGATCTGCTGCAATCTGATCTGGCGCAGCTCCAGCAACAGCAAGAAACACTGAAACAATCGATCTCCAAACTGGATGCTGATACGCTGAATGAAATAAAAAAGATCAGCCAAAACCAGACAGCAGTAAGCGCATTGAAACATGAGATGGCCAAAAAAAGTGATCTGCTCAGACGCAAGAATCTGGAACTTTCAGCCGTCAAAAACACGATCAAAAACGCACCCAGGGCCAAAAAAGACGATGTGGTGAACAATGATCAGGGCGGGGAAGAGAATTATATCATGGGTATCAGGGTTGAAGGCCGGAAAATCGCTTTTCTTGTTGATAGCAGTGCATCCATGACCGATGAAAAGCTGATCCGAATCATCCGCCGCAAAAACAGTTCGGAGCGTGAGAAAAAAAGAGGCCCCAAATGGCAGCGCACCAAGCGCATCATGCGCTGGCTGCTGGCGCGTACGCCCAAGTCCAGTCAGGTCGCTGTCGTGGCTTATAATAAAACGGCCAGAGTGCTGGGTGGATCAGGCTGGTTGAACGGGCGGGACGCCAACAGCATACAAAAGCTTTACAGCGCGATTGATAAACTGGTACCGAGCGGGGCAACCAACCTGCAACTGGGTTTGCAAAAAGTGGCGGCACTCAGGCCCACAGACATATACGTAATCACCGACGGTCTGCCCACAGCGGGGCAATCGCGTTATGCCAGCCTCAATCCTTTCTCGGCTTGCAGCTCGCTGTTGGGAAAATCCACGAATATTTCCGGCAACTGCCGTGTCAAACTGTTCCGCCAGAGTATTGCTGAAAGTTCTCCCAAGGGCGGCGTCAAAGTAAATGTTATCCTATTACCCATCGAAGGCGATCCGCAGGCGGCACCGGAATACTGGGCATGGACCGCATCTACAGGCGGCTTGTTGATTAGCCCGGCGCTGAGCTGGCCATGAAATCGCGCCGGGGCAATCTGGAAATTTTCAGTCTGTCTTTTCTGGATATTGTGTCCTGCGGCTTTGGCGCGGTTATTTTGCTGGTATTGATTTCCAAGCCGCTTGAAAGTACCAGTTCGAACATTGATGCGGCCAAAGACATGTTACAGCAGGTGATTTCTGCACAGGACAGTGTAGATGAATCCGCCAGTGAACGCGACAAAAAACAACAGGAACTGGCCAGCCTCAAACAAATCAGTGCGCTGATTATAAATTCCGAGGCCACGGCGAAAAAGCAGCTGGGCGCTAAAACCAGCCAACTGAAAAAACTCGATGGCGATCTCGAAGGTCTGTCGCTGGTAGAATCCTCGCTCAAACGCGCCTCAATCAGACCCGGCTCTGCAACAAAAAGAGATGCCGAAGTCGGCGGTATTCCGGTTGATAGCGACTACATTATTTTTATCGTCGATACGTCGGGCAGCATGCTAAATATCTGGCCGCGCGTATCACGAGAACTGGTGAATGTTCTGAAGATTCATCCCAAAGTAAAAGGTTTCCAGATCATGAACGACAATGGAACCCCTTTGATTTCAAGCTATGCGGGAAAGTGGATTCCCGACACACCGCAACGGCGCAGGGCTGTGATCGGTTTGTTTAATTCATGGAACAGCGCGTCAAACAGCAGTCCGGTTGAAGGGCTTGAGGTGGCGCTAAAGAGATATGCCAGACCGGACAGATCTTTATCTATTTACATTTTCGGGGATGACTATTCCGGTGCATCCTATGACCCTGTCATTGATACCATCGGCAAGCTCAATAGCAACCGCATGACTAGAAAAAGACTGGCCAAAATACACGCTATCGGGTTTATGTCTCCATACACAACCAATCGCTTTGCCATCCTGATGCGAGAAGTAACAAAACGTAATGGTGGAACCTTTTTAGCGCTGCATCCGT
Organism: uncultured Zetaproteobacteria bacterium; assembly: GCA_964553725.1. Taxonomy (GTDB): domain Bacteria; phylum Pseudomonadota; class Zetaproteobacteria; order Mariprofundales; family Mariprofundaceae; genus Mariprofundus. Next base: position 1,241 of record CAZKME010000127.1, on the reverse strand, counting down.
AAGCTTCATGTTTTTGCTAATCCACCGCGAATTGGATCTGCATGTTTATTTATAGACATGAAAACAAAAAACCTTTGACAGATTAACAGGTTCTGTTACTATTCAAACGTTATTTCTAGCAAAACGGGGTAATTGTCCGTTTTAATTCATATTTCGACAGGTGGAGAGATGACCAAAGCTGATATTGCAAAAATTGTTCATGAACGCGTAGGCCTGACCAAAAAAGAGTCGGCCCAGATTGTTGAGTCGGTGCTGGATGTGATCCGGGATTCACTGGAGCAGGGCGATAATGTCAAACTATCCGGTTTCGGCCATTTTATCGTACGCCAGAAACATGCCCGACGAGGGCGCAATCCCAAGACCGGCACAGACATTACCATTGCTCCACGCTCGGTGGTGACATTTCGCGCCAGTCCCTTGTTGAAAGATAAACTGGCGGGAGATGTTGATTCGTGAATGCAAAGCAGGCTTTGGCAAAAGCGGGGCAACAGGTTCCGGAACTACCCGATAAATTATTTTTCTCCATTCGTGAGGTCAGCAATATCTGCGGTGTCGAACCGCATGTGTTGCGCTATTGGGAGACCGAGTTCAGGCATATCAAACCGGTCAAGAAAAGCGGCAATCGTCGTTTTTACCGCCACAGGGATGTGTATGCCGTGCTGCAAATCAAACATTTACTGTATGATCTGAACTTCACGATTCGCGGCGCTAAAAAACGGCTGCTTAGCGGTGATCTGGAAGATATCGTGGAAAAGAAAGACAGCCAGACTGTGCTGAATCAACTGAAACAGGAGCTCAACGAAATCCATAAGCTGCTGGACTAATCCTGTTCGTGTTCTAAAGCATGTCATTCCCGAGGGTTTTATCGGGAATCCATGTGTTGTGTGGATCCCCGACAGAAGCATTCGGGGATGACGAAATAGAATTCGCTTGAAAAACATCATGAAATACTGGATTTTTTAATACGACTACCCCGTGCCCTGTATTACATTCCCTTGCACCCAATGCCAGACGTATCAAAGGGTTGCGGCATGCGCCACATGCCAATGTCGGATATTGGGCTTACATTTTCTGATATTTTAAGTATGCTTCAGCGCCATTAACGCGCATGGTTTTTTTCCACCCAGTGAGATGAAATATTTTATCACGGGGTGGAAAAAAACCATGCAGGATCCAGGTTTCATGTTAAATCGGGGCGTAGCGCAGCCTGGTAGCGCACTTGACTGGGGGTCAAGTGGTCG
>CAZKME010000126.1:0-5912 GCA_964553725.1 uncultured Zetaproteobacteria bacterium | reverse complement strand
TAACGTGCTATAATCGCATTGCAATACCTGTTCTGATTCAGGTCGGGAGTTGCTATGCGTACTGCCCTGTGCAATGAAAAGCTGAAGACTATCTACAGTCGAATTGCCCGGCGTTATGATTGCCAGCATGGCTTTATTACCGCCAGGTCGGATCAGCGCGGCAGAGCTATGGTGGTTGAGCATTGCGTGCACAGAGGCGACAGGGTACTTGATGCTGGAGCGGGGACGGGTTCCACCGGTATTCTGGCGGCCCGCAAAGTTGGCCCGTCCGGCAGCGTGACCTTTTTTGATCTGAGCGATGATATGCTCACGGTCGCCAGGAAAAAATTGGACAGGGCATGCATTGAGGCGCGTATTTCATTTGAAAGCGGCGATATGTGCCAGATTCCATTTTCTGATGGCAGTTTTGATGTAGCGCTTTCCACCTACAGTCTGTGCCCGATTTACGATCCGGCCCTCGCCGTACGGGAGCTGTTTCGGGTGGTTAAGCCGGGCGGCAGGCTGGGATTTGCTTATTCTACCGAGCCTTCGAATGTCACTTTACGCTGGCTGGCCGATCTTGTGGAAGATGTTGCGTGGAAAATCCCCTCGTTATCCATGGGCTGCCGCTCGATTGATGTGCTTCCCGCAGCCCGGCAGGCTGGCGGAAACATCATCCTGGATCAGTGCATAGGCGTGCCGCTGTGGCCGTTTCGGGTGCTGGTGATCGAAAAGGCGGTCTAACCCGGACTGGTTCATCACGAACAGCCTTGCCAGGGGTCTGCTTTAGCTGCGCCTTATTTGGCAGCGCAGAAATTCCGGACGTTTTTGCTCAGTAAAACAGGCAACAGCAACAGCGTGGCGGCCATTCCAGTCAACAGACCACCGATCACCATGAATGAAAATGGCTGAAAGATTTCCGAGGCACCGCCGAGGCCCAGCGCAATCGGTAACAGCGATGCGATGGTGGTTGCGGCGGTCATCATAATCGGGCGCAGACGAACATGGATGGCCTGCCGCCAGGCTTCTGTTTCGTTCATGCCAGTTCGAATCTGACGGTTGGCGTAATCCACCAGTACAATGCCGTTATTCACCGCTATGCCGATCAGCGTCAGCGCGCCCATGCCGATTGAGGCATCCATGCCATGACCGCTGGTGGCAACGGCAATCAGGCCGCCTGCCAGCGCAACCGGAATCACTGCCAGAATCGCCAGCGGTTGTTGCCATGAAGCGAACTGCAATACCATGATCAGGTAAATAAGTGCGATGGCGGCCAGCGCTGTAAAGATAAATTCAATTAGCGTATGTATGAGCACCGGGTACTGACCGCTGACGGCGGCGCTGTAGCCTGCGGGCCATTTGAGTTGATCGAGCTTTTTCTGAATCGAGGTGGCGATGCTGATCAGATTACCTTCTGCTTCTGCCAGCAGGGTGATTTGGCGTTGTCCGTTCAAGCGTGTGACGGCAGCGGCCACGCCGGTACTTTCAATATCTGCCACGCGGTTTAATGCAACCCAGCCACCATCCGGCGTGGGCACGGGCAGTGATCCCACATCCTCAGGGTGTGCCATATTCACCCCCTGCCAGCGCAGCAGCACAGGAATCGTCTCCTGCGCACGGATAACGGTTGTGGCCTGCACGCCGAATCCGGCGGCACGTAGCGCCTGCCTTACATCTTCAGCCTGTAAGCCATAGAGCGCCAGCCGGGCAGGGCGCAGGCGAACCGTTAACTGGTTGCTGCGTATATTGCTATTGTTGATGATATTGGAAATGTTCGGTTGTTGTTTTAATAACTGTTCAACCCGGCTCGCCAGTTGAATCAGCTCGTTGTTATCCGGGCCATAAATGGTGACGCCAAACAGGGAGGGTAAGCCGGAAAAGCTCTCGTCCATTTTTTCCTGGGTTGGATGATGAAACAAAAAACTCATGCTGGTGTAGGGTCGGTAGAGTTGGCGAAAATCATCCATGATTTCATCGGCGCTGCGGCTGCGCTGATCATGTGGTTTTAGTTTCATCATCATTTCGCCACGATTCGGCCCTTCAATCTGGTAACCGATGAGCGGGGAACCCGTGCGCCGATATACCGAGGCGATATCCGGTTGTTGCAGAGCAATCGTCTCCAGTTGTTTGCCAATGCGGTTGCTCTCACGCAGCGAGGTGCCCGGCGGCATGGTGTATTCCACCATAATCGAGCCTTCATCCATGGCCGGTAACATCGATGCCCGACCATTTACAGTCAGGGCCAGCGCCACGATCACGATCAGCACTGCGATCAGCATGACAGTTTTTCGATGCGCCAGCGCCTGCGCAAACACGGTCTCCACCAGTGTTTGAAGGCGGCGCACCCGATCCGGAATCAACGGGGTAGAGACAAACCAGCGGCAGGCCGAGAGCGCAGGCACCAGAATCAATGACAGAACTAACGATACCAATAGCGCTGCGCTCACGGTCCAGCCAAACGGGCGCATGAACAGTGCGGCGATGCCGCCTATCATCAACAGCGGCAAAAACGCGGCCAGCGTGGTCATGGTGCCGCTCGTATCGGGGCCTGCAATTTCCACAGCGCCGTGCAGTGCGGCCTGTTCGGGCGTGGTGTCGATATCGTGGTTATGGCGGGCGATATTTTCAGCCACAATAATCGCATCATCCACGATCATACCGATGGCCAGCGCCAGCGCAGTCATGGTGACGATATTCAACGACATGCCCAGCGCCGACATGATCGCCAGCGTGCCCATCAGGGTAATCGGAATGGTCAGGGCAACCACCAGCGTTGGACGAATCGAACCGAGAAACAGGTACAGAACGAGTACAACCAGAGCAGCCCCCAACCATAAATCCTGCACAATTTCATGTTTGGCGCGGGCGATAATCTCGGATTGATCGTAGAATTTTTGTATCTGTGCGCCTGCGGGTAATAGATGATTCAACCGTGCCAGTTCGGCATCCACTTCCCGCACCACGTCCAGCGCATTGGCACCGGGCTGTTTACGCACCAGCAGCGCCACCGCCGGTTTGCCATCGTCGTGGATGCTATAATGTTTCGGTGCCCGCCCTTCACTAATCTCGGCGATATCCCCGAGCAGGATCGGTTGCGCTGCCGCTGTGGATTGATTCGATAGCGATCGATTCGATGGTAATCGAATCGCGATTGCCCGCAGATCAGCCAGCGAGCGGATGCGACTATCCGAGCGCACCACCCATTCACGTCCGCCAGCATGGGTAAAACCTGCCACATCGACCTGATTGATGTTTTTCAATGCCGCTGCGATATCCGATAAACGCAGATGCAGGTGCATCAGTGATTGCGGCTTGATGCGCACCACAAATGCCCGTTGTTCACCGCCCAATACATCAATGCGCGATACGCCCGGAAGCTGTTTTAATCTGGGTGACAGGCGATAACGCACCGTATTGAGCAAAGCCACCGGATCTGATGGGGATGTGATGGTGAAACCGGCCACTTCCTGCAAGGTGGTGCCGATTTGCTCCAGACGGGGAAGCACGCCTGACGGTAGAATAGCGACGACCTGCCCAAGCTTTGCCTGCACCAGTTGGCGGGCATCGTTGACCGACGTTCCCCAATCAAACTGCACGCTGACTTGAGATATGCCCTGCGCTGAAGTAGAGGCGACCCGGTGCACTCCGTTGATGCTTTGCATGGCCGCTTCAACAGGGCGGCTGATGAGTAAATCAACATCCTGCGATGATGCGCCCGGCAGATGGGTGATGATATTGACCACCGGCACATCGAGCGCGGGCAACAAATTTACCGGCATGCGCTGCCAGGCATGCAAGCCTGCCAGCAGCACCAGCATCAGTCCGAGGCCCAGCAACAGAGGGCGTCGGATAAACGTGTGGATGATACGCGCTAGCACTGCCCTTTACCCACGGTCAATCCGGTTCGTGGTAGGTGTTGGAAAAATCGTGGTAGAGTATTTCATACGTACCCTGGCTTGCCACCTGATCACCAGCACGTAATCCGCTACGAATCTCCACCCATTGCGGATCACGCATGCCGGTGGCGACCTGTTGCTTGCGCCATCTGTTTGCATCACGAATAAACACAAAAGCATGGCCCGCATCATCCCGCGCAATAGCAGATGTTGGCACCGCGACCGCCCTGTGCGGCAAAAGAATAGTACCCGAGAGTTGCATGCCGGGCCTGAGCTTGTGAAGCGTAGAAATCTGCTTTTGGGCAGCAGGTTCCACATTTTGAGCAACTGCCCCCTTGTTTTGGACAACGGCATGGATCCACACCTGTATGCCGCCTTCAGCCGTTGTCTCCGGCATCATGGACGTGACTGTGGCAGCGATATCACCATACGATCCATGAATGACAGCCTTTTGCCCCACAAGGCTGGTGATATGAGCCGGTGGAAACAGGGTGGCGCGGATGCGAAGGTGATGGGTGTCAATCATGCGGGCAAGCTGTGTTCCAGCCTGAATATACTGGCCGACTTGCACACTGCGCCCTGTAAATACGCCATTGATGGGCGCTGTGATACGTATGCCGGATGTCAGCGAAACCAGACGTTGCCTGATTTTGGAGATGCGGACTTTAACCTGAGCCAATACGTTTTTTGCCGCATTTACCTGTTCATTGGTTGCCAGATGCTGTTGTTTTTTGCTGCGTATGAGCTGGAGGTTTTTTTTCGCAATCTGAAATTCCCTGTCGGATTGATGGCGCTGTTGTTTCAAATCCGTAATCTGGCTTTCTACCGCCGTACCGGCAAGCTCAAACAGGATTTCTCCGGCATGGACATTCGCTTCATCTTTAACGTTCAGGGATACAATGCGGCCTGCGACACGGGATACGAGTTGGACTGCATGGCGACTTTCCACCTGCCCGAACCATGTGATGGATTGCTGAAACAGGTGCATACGGGTTGTTTGGTTTTGAACTGACTTCTTTTGATCCGATGGTGGGGAAGACGATTGCTTAGCCCATTTCGAAGCGTTATCAGGTAATGCTCCGGCAGCATTTGCCGGAATCAGGTTGATGCCGGACAGATTGATACCGAACAAACTGACGCTTCCAATCAGAGTAAGGAGTATGATAATCATTGAAAAGTGTGCCATTTTATTCATTTATGTCAGTGTTTTGATGCCAAGTGCGCTGGCCGCTTTGTTCAGGTTTTTGTCGAAACAGGCGAAGGTGAAAGTAGCATGTTGTTGGAACACAAGTTCAGCAGCAGCCAGGTGGATACTGTCGTAACCGCGTAGAGCATAAGCTTCCGCCAAGTTTCCTGCATGTTTGATAAGTGGAAGGTTCAGTGTAATCACATCAAGGTTATCCCAGTAGTTTTCAAGTGCTGCTTTGTATGAAGTATGGTGCTGATCCGTGATGCGCTTCATTCGGGTTGCCTTAGCCAGAGCTGCGCGAGTTTCCGTATAGGTTATCATATGCGTGAACACCGCGTTGGCAACATTGAGTGTGTCCGCAACTAACGTTGTTTCAGGCTCATTGACAAATAATTTTACGAGTGCCGATGTGTCCAGATAAACGATCATTCCCGGTCATCCAGGACCAGGTCGGAAAGCATAACCGAACCGGGTTCCCATGCCTCCTGATTGGCGACGGGACGTAGTTTTCCGCCTTTTCCGGGGCGAATCCATGGCAGTACCCTGAGCCGGTCAATAGCTGCTTCTTCACTATTGTCTGCCATGAGAGGGGCAAGCCGTGCTATCGGTTTTCCATGCGACGTGACCACCAGTTCTTCACCTGCAGAGGCTCGGTTGAGATATTCAGACAGGTGATCCTTGAGTTCACGCACTGCTACATTCATGATCAAACCTCTCTATGGCTACTATTTCAGAATTATGGCCATACTTTTCAATAAAACAAGGGCAACTGTTCAACTTACCCCAATCAGTTTCTCCTGCGAATTACACACTACGGCACCGGAACGACGATCCAGCAGGTATAGCAG
>CAZKME010000125.1:0-5997 GCA_964553725.1 uncultured Zetaproteobacteria bacterium | reverse complement strand
CGGCGTGATGCCTGAATGCCGGTCAGGCCGGGCATCAGGATATCCATAAAGATCAGCCGGATCTCATCCTGATGTTTCTCAAAGCGCCCGATTGCCTCTTTGCCATCCCATGCTTCAATGGTTTGATAACCCATACGATTGAGCACCTCGCAGGTTGATTCGCGGAATACCTGATCGTCATCGACCACCAGGATTTTTTCGCCATGGCCGCGCAACAGCGTGTCCTGATGTTTGGCAACGCGCGATGCGGTGGATTTGGGCAAATAAACATGGAATGTTGTGCCATCACCCTCAATGCTTTCCACATCAATGGAACCGCCGATTTGGTGCACATAACCATAAGCCATGGACAAGCCCAGCCCGGTACCCTGGCCAACTTCACGGGTGGTGAAGAAGGGATCAAAAACACGGCCCAGCATTTCGCCGGGAATACCGCAGCCATTGTCTTGCACTTGCAGGTGAATCAAATGGCTGGAAGAAATACGCGGATGTCTGCGCAGGAAAGCTTCATCGGCTTCCAGCGTTTCAAGCGCAATCGAAATACGCGGCACATGGATGTCTTGCACGGCAAACTCAGCGTTTTGAATCAACTGCATCAGTACTTCCTGTAATTTTTTCAGATCAGCGCGAATAACCGCAGGCTCCGCACTCTCACCTTTCAGGCTTTCATCAATATTCAGATTAAACTGGGCATGATTCGGCAGCGAAGGTAAGGCGATAACCTGAAATTTTTTAAGGAACTCGACCATCTCGATCGGGCCGGGACGTAAGGTGCTTTTGCTGGCAAAAGACAGCATGCTGTCAATCATGGTGGCGGAACGCTCAATAAGCTGCTCAATGCGCCTGACCCGGTTGAGCGTCTGTTCGTCATTTGTTGACTGTTTGATCAGGAATACATTGCCATTCATGCCAGCCAGCGCATTATTGAATTCATGTGCGATGCCGCCTACCAGCGTGGCTGTGGTTTCCATGCGGCGCAGCGTTTCCAGTTGTTCGGCCTGCTCCTGCTGCCGGTTTTTGCGTGCACTGATATCATTGATCATGCCAAATACCGTCTCGAGATTGCCTTGTTTGTCATAATTCAGAATCACCGATTCCCCATACCAGAGTTCGCCATGATCATTGTTCACCTCATAGGCAAAATCCAGTCGTTCAGCATGCTTTTCAATAGCCTGCTGCAACTGCCTGTTATTGCCTGATAGCTGGGCACCGATTTCAGTCCACGCCCACAGAGCGGTTCCTGCCATTTCATCCGGCGATTTGTTCAGGATTGCAGTGCATTTCTCGGAAATGCCTGCATAAGTCTTGCCATCATACGACCACCAGAAACAGGCCGGAAGCGCCGCCATCATGTCTATCAGATGTGATTTCATGTCATCGCCGGCATGCTTGAGATGATCGAATACCTCAAGGATGTCAGCTGCTTCATCGGGCAGTTCTTTTTCCAGCGCATGGATAGTATCGACATCCAGGTGATCATCTTCAACGGCATCCCGCAGATTTTCAACCGGTTCGACCAGTTGACGCCTGAGCGTCACATGCAGCGCCTTGATTGAGAGCAAGACCAGCAACACCATCAGCAAAGCGGCCCAACCCGTAGCAGAGAAAATAGCAATTTCCACCGGACGATCATCGAGCACCAGCACCAGCGTCGCGTTATGGTGGGGAATATGACGTTTATATACATGCAGATTGCTATTGGCGGCGACTTGCGCATCAATATTATCGATATTAATGGAGCCATTAAGCTGCAACTGCGGCGGCTTGTTTTTGCTCAAGGCGACATGTATGAATTCGCCGCTGGCATCTACCATCAGAATCGCAGTAATCATCTGATTCTGAATCAGGGCGTTACTTTCTTCACGAATCGAACGTTCATCCTGCTGATCCATATGTTTGGCGAATTCCCTGCTTTGATAACTCAGCCGATGATCAGCCATCAGATTAAGTACATAACCTTCAAGGCTGTGGAACGTAAGTAGAAACAAAACTCCGAGCAGTACAAAAAACATGCCGCTCCAAAGCAAAACGGTCTTGGTGAGGTCATGTTTTAATGTGTGATGAGCATGGTGCATTTGCACTCCAGGACTCAAGTTTATCCGAGTCCAGCGGATATTATGCCACAACAAAACATGTACAAGCAAGCTTGTTTTTATTAAGGATAATCCTCGATTTATAGTGGCATGCCTGTAAAGTATATAGTATCGAGGCTTGCCGCGACTGCCAAATTGCGTAATGTCCGCAATCATTTATACTACAGGTTTTATCCTGTGCGTAATGGAGCATTGCCATGTTTGGACTGGGAACAACCGAGCTTATTTTAATTCTGATTATTGTGATTGTGCTGTTTGGTGCGAAACGCTTGCCACAAGTGGGCGCTGGTCTGGCCAAGGGCATCAAAAGCTTCCGCAGCAACATTGCAGATGAGACCAAACCGGGCGTTGATGATCATAAACCGGTTGCTGATGCAGATCCATCCGGAGAAAAAAAATAACCGGTTTGTTTCAGAGATAAGACATGCCTGATATCGGTTTTCTGGAATTATTGCTGGTTGGCGCGATTGCCTTTCTGGTACTCGGGCCGGAACGCATGCCCGAATTATTTGGCCAGGTCGGTCGGGTGGTGCGCAAAGGACGCGGCTGGATTGCAGATGTTCGACGCCAGTTTGATGAGGAAACCGCAGCCTTGAAAGACCCGCTGCATGAGGTTGAAGATGCGGTGAGTGGCGGTATCGACAACTACAATGCAACGATTATGAAAGAACTCGGTGAAACGCTGGAAACCGATGCTTCCGCCGCTGCCCCGTCGAAACCACGCGCAGACAATAAACAGGATGACTGACAACACGCAGATCGAAGGCGCAGATGAAGCGGAGCCGGAAGAAATAAACCCCGGCATGAAAGTTTTGGCCCATCTGGGCGAATTGCGTCGCCGCGCCACCATTGCCATTGTCATCTATGCCATCGGCGTGATGGTGCTGATGAATTTCTCACAGCCGGTATTTGAATTTATTTCCCAGCCTCTGCGCGCCGCCCTGCCGCCGGGTACGCCGCTGATTTTTCTCAATGCCCCGGATGTCTTTTTTACCTATTTGAAAATCGCGCTGGTCTTAAGCCTGTTCGCCACCGCGCCGGTCACGCTGTACCAGTTCTGGGCTTTTGTGGCACCGGGCTTGTATCAACATGAACGCCGGGCTTTTGTATCCTATTTCTTCGGCAGTCTGGGTTTACTGATGGCCGGTGGTGCATTTGCATTTTATGTCGTATTTCCGCTGATTTTCCAGTTTTTTCTAAGCTTCTCCACCGACATGATTCAGGCCATGCCGGCGGTAAAGGAATATTTGACGCTGGTGCTGAAACTGCTGTTCGCTTTTGGTATGAGTTTCCAGATTCCCATTGTTGTCATGTTGCTGGTGCGTCTGAATATTGTTGATGTGCAGTCGCTGGCGGAAAAACGCCGTTACGTCATTGTCTGGGCTTTTATTTTCGCCGCCATTCTCACCCCGCCGGATATTATCTCGCAGGTGCTGCTCGGCATCCCGATGCTGCTGCTCTACGAAGTCGGCCTGTTCCTGGCCAAGCTAAAAAGACCGAAACCAACCGCATAGCAAGTTGCGGGCCTTTTTCCCCATGTCATCAACATGTCATCTGTACGTCATCAGCATGACTCAAAAAAATTGAGATTGCCCAACACAATTTAATTGGAGGGCTATACCCATGAGAAGCAAAAAAATATTTATGATCATTGCCGCATTGTCTTTAAGTAACATTGCCGTAGATGCGGGCGCTGCAAATGCGGGCGCTGCAAACAAGGGGGCTACAAAAACGGTCGCTACAGACACGGTATCGGTTGGTAACGTTTCTGTTACTGGTCAGAAAGTATCACGTTCAAACACTACGTTGAATAAGCAGAGTATTGATGACGCAACGCCTGGGATAGCACCTATTCAACTACTGAATAAACTTCCCGGCGTTAATGCAACATCAGGCGGTTCTTTGGGTTTGTATGAATATGCTACTCAGATATATATCCGAGGTTTTGACAAGAATCAGATCGGTCAGGTACTGGATGGAATCCCGCTTGGGGGAGGGTTGACGGCTGGAGGGGCTCCGGCAAACCGTTTTGTGGATACGGAGAACTTATCGAAGATCAATGTGTCCCAAAGTTCATCAGACATTGCATCACCGTCTAACGCTGCCTTGGGAGGAACGATCACCTATACAACAATGGCTCCCAAAAACAAACAGGCATTAAAAGCGAGTCAGACTCTGGGCAGCTTTAATCTGGACCGCAGCTTTGTTCGCTATGACACCGGCCTGATTGGTAGTAATAAGGCATATTTGAGTTTATCAAATACCGTCTTTGATAAATGGCGCAGCGCCGGCAGGCTTAAGCGACTGCATGGTGAATTTAAGAGCGTACACATGTTTGGGGATACTGCACTGGAGCTTAAAGCAACCTATAATGATCGCACGGATCATGATTATCTGGATATAAGCCAGACAGCCTTTCACAAATTTGGCCGTAATTATGGATTGAATACGACATGGACAGGAGATTCTTCGCAAGATCAAAATAACTATGAAGGGTGGACGAACGGTCGAACGGATTACCTGTATAGCATCAAGCTCGATAGCATGCTGTCAAACAATATTCACTATAGTGTTCTACCATACTATCATTATCAAAATGGCTGGGGACGTTGGAACCCACCGTATTTTCTTTCGATCAATCCTGTAACAGGCGTGGCAACTACGCCTGCAGTCAAGCCGACAACCAATTTGTCTTTTCGTGAATCCACTTATCGAACCAGTCGCTACGGGCTAACAACATCTGTGGATGCCACGGTGGGTATGAATACGCTTAAGGCAGGCTTATGGGTCGAAGATGGAATTCGTAAAAATGGCCGGAACTGGTACAAAACGCATAACTCTCAGGTTTCTTATATGCCGGATAGAAGTCAATTGTATTACAATCAATTTGAATACCGTTATAAGACATCGTCTTTGATGGCTTATCTGCAAGACACCATCTCCTTGTTTGACGATAGCCTGAATATTGACCTGGGTGTTCAAAGCCGACGCGTTAAAGTTGATTTTCACGGTTTGACAAATAATCAGGTGACGAAATCAAATTTAACAATGACCAGTTCAAAATACTTTCTACCCAAAGTAGGAATCACATACAAGGTGGGGGCAGGGCAGCTTTACACGAGTTTCTCCGACAACTTCAGCTCCTTGCCAGACAGTATTTTCACTCAGAGTACATTTAACACCCAGCTAGAACCTGAGAAATCCAGAAATATTGATGTGGGCTATCGTTATGATAATGGCTCTACCAGTTTTGACGTGTCTTACTACAATATTAACTATAAAAATAAACTTGAAACCCTGACGGTTGCTACCGGTAACCGGTTCTTTGGTAACATCACCAAGTTATCGAATGTCGGGGGCGTTAGAAGCCAGGGCGTAGAAGCCTCGGCCGGACAACAATTGGGTGAATATTTTAACGTCTACGGAACGGTGACTCTGAATAGTTCAAAATACCAACAAAACATTCAGGCTCTGAAGATTAAGGGCAACCAGGTGATTGGTCAGCCCAAGGTCATGGGAACGGTTGATGTGAACTATAAAAATGGCGCATATCGAGTGGGGCTTGTTGGAAAATATGTGGGTAAACGTTACGCATCCCGTGATAATACTGAAGCTGTTTCCGGCTATTCGGTTGTAGATTTGCATTTAGGATATAGCAGTAAGAAAAAGCTGGGCATCCTGAGTGACCTCGCGGTCAATTTTAATGCGAACAACCTGTTGGACAGGTCTTATCTATCGACAATCCTGGGGTCAAATCAGGGGCTGAATAACGGTGGGGGTGCCTCTTACTACGTCGGCACACCCAGGAATGTTTCTATGACGTTGAGTGCCTCACTGTAAAGAAATATTAACTGAACGTTCAAAAAGATGGGCGAGATAACTCGCCCATCTTTTCTGTTTAACC
>CAZKME010000124.1:0-6013 GCA_964553725.1 uncultured Zetaproteobacteria bacterium | reverse complement strand
CCAAAATAGGATAGGTGTTTGGCAATATCCGATGCCGAGGATTTCACCTCTACCGCAAACCAGGGTTTTCCCGATTCGGTAACGAGAAAATCGACTTCTCTGCCATCTATATCACGCAAAAAATACAACTCCGTTTTATATCCTTCGGTATCCTTCAGATAATGACACAATTTCAGCAAATGCGATGCCACGATATTCTCCAGCCTCGCCCCCGCATCATCGGGTGTTTCGGACCAGTCCCAGAGATAAAGCTTCGGATTTTTCTTCAGGGATCGGACTTTACTGCTTTGGAAGGGATAAATTCTGAAATGATAATAGAAGCGTTCCAGCACATCCATCCAGTGCGCCACCGTTTTATGCGCTACGGATAAATCCTCGCGTATGGCATTCAACGACAATAGCGAGCCCACTCGCTCCGGCAGGATGTCCACCAGCAACTGCAGCTTAGACAGGGATTGAATGCTCTCCATATCACGGATATCTTCCCTGACCAGTCGATCAATACGCTGATTATGCCAGCGACGCCATTCCCGTTCGCTCTGGCTGAACAATGGCTCCGGGAAACCGCCAAAGCTTGTCAGACTCTGCATGGCGCTGACAGATTCAGGGCTGGAATCCTGAAAATAGATGGCCTCAAACGGCACAATGGTGTTTTGTCGCCCCATCAGTTCGGCCAGACTGAATGGATGCAGACAATAGGCATAGTATCGCCCCATCAGGGAATCACCGCCGCGCCGGTAGATATCAAGCCGGGCGCTACCGGTGACAAGGATTGAGAAATCATCTTTATGTTTGTCGAACAGACCCTTGATATGATTCTTCCAATCATGGTATTTATGAATTTCATCCAGCATGATGATCCCGGCGTCACCGCGAAAGCTGCCCTGTAACAGGCGTTTGCGATCATCTCTGGCATCCCAGTTGATATAATCGAAGTGATCAAAATAATTTTGGGCAATATCCAGCCCCAGACTTGTCTTACCAACCTGCCGGGGGCCACTGATGAATACCATCTTGTTGTTCAGGTCTTCAGTGATGCGGCTATTTAAATAGCGCTTTTTCATGCATGCTATGATACAAGAATTTTAGACCCGAGGCAAATTTAATCGCAATGTTTTTTGCCTATGGTAGAAAAAAAGTGTGGAAAAAGCCCGTCAAATACACCCCAATCATTCCACGCTATTGGCGTATTTATCTGGCAGACTGTTTCTCCACTGCCTTTCGATAACAGCCAGTAGCATTTTCAAACGCGCCAAGCTCTTCATGCCAATGGCCCAGACTATTCCATGCAGCCACACTGCCGTGATCATCCGCCAGTGCCTGCATTTGCTCAAAAGCCAGACCATCAAGTTTGGCGGCATGAGCCAGTTCGGCGCGCAGCCAGCGCTGAGCCGGATTGAGCGCATCCGTAGTTTTGCGTTCCAGTTTGCGGTAGATTTTAATCGGATCATCACGCTGAATTTTTAGCAGGGCGCGGGCAATGCGATCATTGCTATGCTGTTCGAGATAGCCATGCCACAGCCGCTGCACGGTTTTCAGATCACCACTGCTCAGCAATCCATTGCCATAGGCCAGCAAGACTTTGGCATCGTCGGGCAACAAACGATACGCCTTGCGCAGAAACGCCATCGACTGATCCGGATCCTGCTCAGCAAGCTTGAGACAGGCGCGCACCAGACGCGGCTTGACCATGTCGGCAGTGCGGCGACCCTGCTTCCAGTCGGCCTCCAGCCGGTTGATGAATTCGAGCAAATCACCCTCTTCTTCGGCCATATCCACCAATCTGGATGTGGCCAGAGGAGCGCCGGGATGGGCGTTTAACCATGCCTCCAGATGTGCCTTGCGCGTGGCCGTATCAGCAGGGTTGCTGGCTTTCGGGTCGGTGGCGATGCGGGCTACCAAAGCGGTAATCAGCGGATCCTGATCTTCAGCCGGTAGCGGTAGTTCAGCCGCCGGTGACAACATCGTTTGCAGCATATCCATGGCCCAGCCGGGTAATACACCCCGGCACCGCTTCAATGCTCTGGCATTGGTGTTGCCGCGTCCGTCCAGCCACTGCGCCAATGCTTCTCTGAGTTTTTTCTCGCGCCGTTTACGGCTGCCGAGCCGTAATGAACGCCATGCCATGCCGGGGCCGGAAAACAGAGCTCCGATAAAGCTGCGCAGCAACCACAACAGCAACAGCAAAGCCAACAGCGCCACAATAAATGCGCCCTGCCGGGTTTCAAAAATCCAGCCAAACGCCTCAATACGCAGGGCCTGATCGGCGATATTCGGAAATACAATTAAAGCAACACTGACAGCCAGCGCCAGCACAAGAATCAGTATAAATCTCATCGCTCACCCTCCTGCTGCCATTGCAGGGCCGTTTGACGCAAAGAGTTGATATCGGCCTGAATCGCATCGAAGCTTTCCGGCAAGCCGGTCTCGATTGCTTCGCCGTTGTGATGGCCGCCATCCAGCCGCATGGCTTTGATTTGCAATAATAATTCCGCCTGCAAACTCTGCCATGCACCTTTGGCTGGCCATGATTCCAGCGTCAAATGACGCGCCACATCCAGTAGTCTGGCTCGCAAATCTCCCAAATGTCGTGCTTCAACCGAAGGTGCCTGACGCAACTGAAACTGGCTCACTATCCAGGCCAGCCACGGGTATTCCGGTTGCGGCAAAATATTACGGTGTACTGGCGTCACCAGCGCATCAGCCCATTTACTCAGGGCATCCTGCCATTGTTTCAGCTGCTGTACGCGGGATCTGGCCAGGGCATGCATGCGAACCGCTTCGCTACGCTGAGCTTCGCTCAAGCCGGGCAACAGGGAGATTTCTTCCCACGCCAGTTGCAGTTGTGGCAAGCGGCTGGCCGGATCGGTAATCCAGCGCAAACGCACCTGCAAATTCATTTGCTGTTGCTCTTGCAAGCCATTTCTCAGGGATTGCTGCGCATCGGACATCTGCTGCAATTCGTCACGCAACACCTGGATGCTCGATAACAAGGTCTGCACCTCTTGCGATGAAACCCGCGCTTTGTGTTCAGCTTGGCTTGCCGCCACCGGTTGCGCTGGCGCAACAGGTTTTTTCACGACATGCGCCACCGCAGCTTTGGCGGCGACTGGTTTTGCCTTTTCCAGCGGCTGCTGTTGTACGGCTGTGTTTTGAGACATGGCGACTAGCGATTGATACAATGGTGCCAGTTTGCCGCTCAAAGCCAACGAACCCAGCACTGCCGCTACAACCAGTAATACAATCAGCATGAAGTTGCGCCCACCATGGGATTTTTCAGATGGCTCAGCCTCTGTTTCAGTGCTGGTTTTATCTTCCGGGACAGCCGATGCGCTATCGGCAATCACCGCTTCGATTTTCTGTTCAGAAGCCTTCTCGCTGGCATCCTGTTCGCTGTCTGTTGTGATGTCTGTATCCGCCGGTTTCGTCATGACAGGCTCAAGCTTCGTTTAACCAGCGGGCCACGTCCAGCGCGTGATAGGTAAGAATCATATCTGCACCGGCGCGTTTGAAGCCAAGCATGGTTTCCAGCACCACCCGTTTTTCATCAATCCAGCCATTGGCCGCCGCCGCTTTCACCATGGCATATTCACCCGAGACATTATACACAGCCAGCGGCAGCAAGGTGGCATCTTTAACTTCCCGAATGATATCCATATAGGCCAGCGCCGGCTTGACCATCAACATATCCGCGCCCTCGTCGATATCCAGAAAGGCTTCTTTCAGCGCTTCGCGTCGATTGGCCGGATCCATCTGATAACTGGCGCGATCACCAAAGCTCGGTGCCGAATCAGCCGCATCGCGGAACGGGCCAAAATAACCGGAAGCATATTTGACCGCATAGGACATCACCGGCGTATGCGAAAAACCGGCATCATCAAGGGCGGTGCGAATCGCAGCAATCATGCCATCCATCATGCCTGACGGTGCCACAATATCGACGCCCGCTTCGGCATAGGAAACCGCCTCTTTTTGCAGATTGAGCAGGGTTGCATCGTTATCGACATCTTCACCGTGCAAGACACCGCAATGGCCGTGATCGGTATATTCGCAGAAACAGGTATCGGCAATCACGCACAGATCCGGGCATGCCATTTTGGCGGCACGGATGGCCTGCTGCACAATGCCGTTCGCATCCCAGCCGCCGGAACCTGTCGCATCTTTTTCAGATGGAATGCCGAACAGAATCATACCGGAAATTCCCAGCGATTCGATCTCTCTGACCACATCGCCAACCTGCGAAAGCGGAATGCGCGACACCCCCGGCATACTCTTCACCGGCACGGCCTGCTCAATCGTTTCATCGACAAAGACAGGGTAAATCAGATCAGCTGTGCTCAGCTCAGTTTCGCGCACCATGCGCCGAATCGTGGCTGAATTACGCAAGCGGCGCGGGCGAATCATCAGGTCAGGCAAGGACATGTTATTAACTCCCGGAATCGAAATACTCGGCCAGTGCATCGAGCATGGCCTCAAAACTAGCCTCTTTGGCCACAACCTGCACGCGCAAACCCAGTTCACGCACTGCGACAGCCATCTTTTCAGACATGACCGCGATCACAGGCCGGTTGGCTGTCTGTTCTGAACCAACCCGTTGCAAATAATGCGCCGCCGTTCTGGGGCTGCCGAGCAACACCGCATCAATGTCACCGGCCTGCAATTTGGCAATCACATCACGGGCATCGCCTGACGGACAGATCGTTCGATAGGCCGGAACCACCGCCACTTTCACGCCTTGCTGCAACATCGACTTGACCAGATCATCGCGTCCCTGTTCAGCACGAAAAAACAGCAAGCCATCCGGCAAGCCGTGGGTCGAATAGGCTTCGATCAAACCATCCTGCGAGGCAATCTGCGGCACAATATCAACACGGAGGCCCAGTTGAGATAAAGCAGTAGCAGTCTTTGTACCCACCGCTGCAATGCGCCTGTTCAACAACACGTCATCCAGACGCCTGCCATTTTCGGCCACAGCCTTTGCCACCGCATGCACACCGCAGGCGCTGGTGAAAAGGACATCGCTGCAATCAGCCAGCAAACGCATGCCGACTGCAATTGATTGCGGCATATCTTCAATGGCCAGGCAGGGCAGGCAAAGCGGAATAGCACCGTACGATTCCACCAGCCGACTTAGAGCCAAACAGTGTTTTTCGGCGCGGGTCACAAGAATCTGTTTATCACTGAGTCCATTGGGTGGCATGGCGCTATCATGCATTAACTTGCCAAACAGTTCTATAAATCTCGATGCTTTATCCTACTTTCCTCAGTTGACTCCTGTAAAATTATCACTGCTAAAACTAAAACACCTCTGCCTCTCGGTTTGCCGCCTCCTTGTTTAGCTGTTGAAATGGGATAACTGAGGAATTTGATTGGGAAACGATGCAATCCGGAAGAATTACAGCCTCAGATTGGCGTAAACTGGCTGCTGCCAGCGGCCATCTTTGTGAATCCGACATCTATATCTGTGATGCCGCGCCACTCTCTGTTCAAGATATCCGCAATACCTGTATTCACTTACAAGACACATCCGGTAAACCAGGGCTTATCGTGATAGATGATCTGCAAGCCGTTACAGCCAATGAAGCAGCTCCTGAACAGAATACGGATGAGACCGCCAGCGCATTGAAATCGCTCGCCGCCGAACTGGATGTGCCCATCATTCTTATGTTTACGCCAGTACACTTAGTGTTATAGTTTGATGCATGAAACGCGTGCTGAAAACCAGAACTTTCTGTCGCTGGATGAAAAAGACAGAGCTGACAAACGAAGCGCTTTGTAGTGCTATCATTGAGATGCAGCATGGGCTTTGCGATGCAAACCTTGGTGGTAACGTATAAGAAGCGGGTTTCATTGCCAGGAAAAGGCAAAAGCGGAAGCACTCGAACTCTGGTTGCAACAAACAAGGGAAACCGATGGTTTTTTATGTATGGATTCAAGAAAAGTGAAAAGAGCAATATCAGTAAAAATGAGCTGGAAGCACTTCAAAAGGTTGCAAGTGATTTTTTGTCACTCA
>CAZKME010000123.1:0-6081 GCA_964553725.1 uncultured Zetaproteobacteria bacterium | reverse complement strand
TGCCTCAACCACTTCTGAAACTGTCATCATCCCCTCCTGAAAAACAGCAGTGATGGTAAAAACATGGTAGAAAATCGCAAGTATAATCTTGTCCATCTATCAAAATAACCGCTTTCAGCCAAAAACAACAGCCAGTTCAACTTACGCTGGCAGCTCTCTTCTCTCGTTTGGCGCGGATGCGGGCTTTTTTATCGTCGGCGGCATGGACATTGCGCGGTTTAATCGGCAGGGAACGGTAAATCTCTACGCGATCACCATCAGACAACACATGATCATGCTTCACCAGTTTGGCGAAAATACCCAGTTTATTGACCGACAAATCAATGCCGGGATGTTGATCCGGCAAATCGCTCATGTGTACGGCTTCTTCAGCAGTCGTACCCTCGGCGACATCCAGTTCCTCAAGAAACTGTTCATGCGGCAAGGCGTAAATCACGCTTATATGCATTTCAACTCCATGGCCCGTTTCTCAAAAGACTGCACCATCGATTTGCAAGCCGTGGAAAATACGGGACTGGCAATCAGATCCAGCATCATACTGCGGAATTCAAATTCAATCGAGAAATGAACCCGGCAGCGCTCAGGCCCAAGCACTTCAAATGTCCAGACACTTTCCAGAAAACGAAATGGCCCTTCCAGCAAACGGACTTCGATTAATTTATTGCGCACAAAACGATCAATGGTTTGAAATTTATGCCGCGATCCGGCCAGATCGGCGACCAGCTCCGCACTGAGTTCACCCGGCTGGCTGGTTAAAATCGTGGCATCCGCCACCCATGGTAAAAAAGCAGGGTAGGCTTCGATATCCATCACGATATCGAACATGGCGGCAGCGGAGCAGGCTATTTCCCGCGTTTCTTCAAAACTGCGCATTCAGGACTGATACGGATTTTTGCCGGCCGTAAATGAAAAGCGGACGGGCACGCCAATCAAATCAAAACTCTTTCTGAATGACTGTTCCAGATACCGTTTATAACTCGTTTTCAAACCCTTGGGGCGATTACAGAACACCTTGATGGTCGGCGGGCATGAACCCGTTTGCGAGGCGTATTTCAAGCGCACCACCGCACCATGATCGCTCGGCGGATATTGAATCTGCTGGGCATCGGCCAGCCAGCGGTTGAGCGCACCGGTGCCTATCTCAAACGCATTACGGTGCGCCGCCCTGACCGCTTCATTCAGCAGACGTTTGACACCCTTGCCATTTTTTGCACAAACACGAACCACAGGAATATCGGACAAGCCGCGCATTCTGAAGTCGAGCCGTTCAGCGTAATATTTCCATTGTTCATCATCGAGCAAATCCACTTTATTGACCGCGACAATCAACGCACAGCCTTCATCCAGTGCCAGTTGCATCAAACGCATATCCTGCTCTACGATGCCTTCGCCGCCATCAAGCAGCATCACAGCCGTATCGGCGCGACGAAATGCCTGCACGGCCTTTACGCGCGCTACAAATTCGATGATATCACTAATGCGCCCGTGTTTGCGCTGGCCGGCAGTATCGACCAGGCGAATCACCCCGTCCTTGTACGGCATGCTTGAATCGATGGCATCGCGGGTGGTGCCGGCAATATCACTGACCACCATGCGCTGTTTTCCCAACCATGCATTGATCAGGGTGGACTTGCCGACATTGGGTCGGCCAATCACGGCCACGGAGGCAATCAGATTTTTCTCGGACTCGCCAATGTGGCTATTGTCAGCTGCGGGAATAACAGCTTCCAGCGAGGCGATAAAATCACGAACGCCCTCGCCATGTGCAGCGGATACGGGCATGGGGTCACCCAGTCCGAGAGCGAAAAAATCAATTTCACTGCCCGGTTTTTCCGCCTTGTTGGCCACCAGCAGCAGCGGCACCTGACGGCGGCGTAATTTATCGGCAATAACAGCATCAATCGGCGTAGCGCCAGCCTGGGCATCGACCACAAATAATACGACATCGGCAATTTCGAGTGCGGCCTCGACCTGCGCATCAATGGCCGGCTGCATGACATTGTGCGTTGCCTCACCAATACCGCCGGTATCTACCAGCACCACAGATTTCTCGCCAATCAGGCATTCATTTTCAAGCCGGTCCACAGTAACGCCGGGGCGGTCGCCGACAATGGCTTTGCGTTTGCCAACGATGCGATTGAACAGTGTCGATTTGCCAACATTGGGGCGTCCGACAATGGCAATCACCGGCAATCTTGCGGCGCGGTATGTTGTGGGGGTTTCAGTCAAGGTAAATCCAGAATTACTACAAAAAGATCAGCGCAGCATATACAGCGTGCCAAGACTATTGCGCACCAGAATGCCACCACTGGCTACAACCGGGGTGCGATCAATACGTCCATCGAGTTGCGTACTGGCCAACAGCTTTCCACCCTTATCGATCCGGAATACGCGAGCATGATCATCGGCCACCCACAAGCTACCCTGCCATAAAACCGGCCCGGTCAATTCACCATGCGACAACTGTTGCTTCCATAATGTTACGCCATCTGCACTATTCAAGGCGCTCAACGCGCCGCTGGCATCAGCGACAAATACAGTATTGCCAATCAATAACGGTTTTGATTTCAGGGACAACTTTCTCAAACTGAGCGTACTGCCATCCTGCAAGGAAATAAATGACAAATCACCCTGAAAAATCGATACCGCCAACATCGCTTCATTTCGACCGGATTGGGCGGCAGGAATAACAAGCGGCGATGCAGCCGGAATTTTTATCTCGCTCATCACGGGGGCTTTGTTGCTGAGCAATAACTGCCTTTTCCAGATATAGTTGCCGTTTTCGGCCTTCAGTGCAATCACATCGCCATTGCTGAAAATGGCATAAACACGATCTTGATAAATAACCGGCGACGGATTCAGGTGAATACCGAGACCACCCAGTTGCCCTGAATAGCTCCACAGCTTTTTGCCGTCTGCGGTAAAGCGGAAAATCTGATTGTTCGAGGTCTGAATAATAAAATCATCGCCTGCCGCAACCGGAACGCCGATCAGAGCAGAGGAAAGCTGTTTCTGCCAGACAATCCTGGCATTGCCGATATCCAGTCCATACAGGATGCCACCCACATCACCGACAATCACCAGTCCGTTCGATAATTCAAGCGCTCCGGATTCCGATGCATTGGCCAATGCAATTCTGTCGATTTCGCTACCGCTGGCGCTATAGATGCGCACGCGTTTATCCTGCGCACCGGCTATCACGCGTTCACCCTGAGCCGTTGTAATGACCGCTGGTAAACTAAAGCCGGGTGGCGAAGCGGGTTTGCGCTGATCCAGGTTATTGCGCCATAACACCGAAATATGGCCTGTTGATATAGCCAGCGGCGCAACAGGTTTTGTCGCAGACGGTTGCACATCACTATCCGACCACATACCCGACCACATGCCAGAAATGCTTGAACATGCGGATAACATCATCAGACCCGACACGATTAGTGTCAGAAAAGAAACCCGCGTGAACAGCTTGTTTGAACCGGCTTTTGTCATCAGGAGGCTGTCTGAGCCATCAGCGTTTCGATCCTGCTTTTTAATACGTCATCCTGTGAAACGGCGTCCAGCGCCTTTTGCAGATGCTTTTCTTTTTCCGTCGCATCAGCAGCAGCCATGGCCATCAGATAATGCCGCAACTGCTGATATTGATCGCCAACTGTTTTCGCCAGCAGCGCCTTGGCTGCCGCCTTGTCGCCCTGCTCAATCTTCAGCGCAGCCAGATCCAGCCGCGCCTGCCACACCCATTCTTTCATGGCTTCAGGGTGCGCCATCAAAGCTTGCAAATGGGCTTCGGCATGAGCCTGATCCAGATGCGCCAGTTGCATCTGCGCCAGAGCACTATAAGCGCTTGAGCCAAACTTTGTAATCACGCTTTGCATCAGAGACTGTTGTTTCGCTGCATCCTGTTCATTCATGGCCTGCTCATACAGGGTGGCCACCACGCCATGCTGCGATTTATTATGCTCCTGCCACAAGCCGCCCGCTATCAATATCACCACCAGCGCAACCAGTGCCGCAATAATATTTTTCTGATTGGCCTGGGCCCAGTGCGTCCACTGGGCGGAACGCATATCGCGCTTGAGTTCATCCATTTCGCCTTGTGAAGGTGCATTTCCCTCAGGTACTACTGTGCCCGTCACAGGTGCTTTGTCATTCATGTTGTTATCCTCGGTGATTCAACCATCAATCATGATGATCTCGTAAAATCGTTGTGCAGAAGCCGGCGCACACTAAACAATCTCACTCTGCTTGCAATTATCCCTGCGCCTGTTCTTCCTCTGTCTTGCCCGAACGTCGTTCCAGCACAATAGAAACAACGCTTTTCACCAGCGCCGCCATAGGGATAGCGATAATCACGCCGATAATGCCCCATAAACTGCCGAACACCAGAATCCCCACGATAATGGCAATCGGATGCAGATTAACGATTTCGGAAAACAGCCATGGAATCACCACATTGGCATCAATAGTCTGCACAATGGCGTAGGCCATCACGCTATACGCCATGGTATCCGTCCAGCCCCACTGGAAAAATGACAGCAGGATGACCGGAAACGTGACCACGGCTGCACCCACAAACGGAATCCACACTGAGATACCGGTTAATACGCCCAGCAACACGGCATATTCATGCCCCATCCACCAATACACCAGCCACATGGTGATGCCGACCAGAAATGCTTCCCAGAACTTGCCGCGAATATAATTACCAATCTGCGTATCCAGCTCATTCCAGACGCGCTTTAACAAGATGCGTTCAGCAGGCAGAAATTGTTTGCCCCATGCAATAATCTCCATTTTGTCCTTGAGAAAAAAGAATACCATCACGGGCACCAGCACGGCATACACCAGCAGGGTAATCATGCCCGGAATCGAGGCGATGGAAAAAGTCAGCAACGCCCCGCCCCATTCCTGCAATTTCAGCGCCACCGCAGCAATAATTTTTTGCAAATAACTCGGATTAATCCATTCGGCATGGTTGGTTTGTAATTGTTGCAGCATCTCACGAATAGACTGCACATACTGCGGCGCATGCGTAACCAGACGCCCAACTTGCTCGCTCAGCAACGGCAGCACGGCCAACAGGGTAAACAACAGCAATAACATGGTGCCGCCACCGGTAATCGCAATCGCCAGCATGCGCGGGAATTTGCAACGCGTCAGCAAATCCACCACGCCGTCCAACACATAGGCCAGCGCAATACCCAACAATACCGGTGTTAAAATCGAGCCTAGCAGCATCAACAGAATAAAAATCACCAACAATGAAACCAGCAACATCACCAGTTCGGTATCTGCCAGTCGTTTTTGCCACCATTCGCTTATGTTGGACATGATTTCTCAGACTTGCCCGACTTCGCAGCACCAAGCGCAACCAGAACAGCAGCGGCAATGGCTGCGAACATGTGAATCAATGCACTAACGCCATGCCAGATGCCAAACAGCTTACGCTGAGGATCATCATCCGCCACCAAATCTATCGGCCCCATCCGGGCTTTGAGATCGACAATGACCGGCGTAATGCCGTACTCATTGCCTAGCACCAATACGACCACGATCAACAACAGCACCCATCGCAGCCTGCCAATCACCATGCCTGATTTAGCCATGCGTAACCAGAACACCATCACCGCCGCCGCCAGAAAAATGATACCCAAATTAGCCAGATGGAACACGCTGCCGGCCAGCGATCCGGCCAGCGCATGAGAGCCCGCTTTGGCAAACAGCACCGGCACCACCACATAACCGCTTACCACCAGCAACCCCAGCATCAGAGCCAGGCACAAACGCACCGAGCCAATCCGAACACAATCCACACTCACGCCCTACTCCTAACATCTAACATCTCATCCCTAACCCCAAACCAAACAA
The DNA here is from genome assembly GCA_964553725.1 of uncultured Zetaproteobacteria bacterium. Taxonomy (GTDB): domain Bacteria; phylum Pseudomonadota; class Zetaproteobacteria; order Mariprofundales; family Mariprofundaceae; genus Mariprofundus. The sequence goes on along the minus strand of CAZKME010000123.1, from coordinate 219 downwards.
TCTTGAACCACAGAGTACACAGAGAGCACAGAGTAAAGACAAAACCAATCTGTATATAGATTTTTCCTTTGCTTCTCATCTGCGTTCATCCGTAGTTTCTGTCTTTGACTTTCTCTGTGCTCTCTGTGTCCTCTGTGGTGAATGCTTTTGACTTACATCGCTTTTTACCTAGATCCTGCAAGTCCTCGCACATACATAGCGCAACCTCTTGATTCATCT
>CAZKME010000122.1:0-6093 GCA_964553725.1 uncultured Zetaproteobacteria bacterium | reverse complement strand
AAACACGCAGACCGAACTGGCCGGTGAAACCGTGCTGGGCAAGCCTTTTTCCATTGTCAAAATGAGTCAGTTGATCCGGCAGCTGTTGAGCAGATGACAGCTATGTCACGCAAAGCATGTAAAGGGTGAATCAAAGAAATACAAAAGGAATAGATTTTCTTTGCGACTTTGCGTCTTGGCGTGAAATGGTTTTGACTTGGAGTTTGAAAGGCGTGGCACGCAAAGGGTGAATTAAAGAAAAGTAAAAAGCTTATCCTGGCGTGAGGATGTCAGGTATGATCAAACTGGAGTGAACATGATCCCCTCAATCAAGGCATTTATGAAACTGGAATCGGCAGGCGGTATTCTGCTAATGGCAGCGGCCCTGTTTGCTTTTATATTGGCAAATTCGCCGTTGTCGTATTATTACAATCTGTTGCTGGAGACGCCTGTCGAGATGCGCATTGGCGCATTGTTGATCGCCAAACCGTTATTGTTGTGGATTAACGATGGTTTGATGGCGGTGTTTTTCTTCATTGTCGGGCTGGAATTAAAACGTGAAATGCTCGAAGGCGAACTGTCCAGTGCCAGCGCCATTGCCTTGCCGGCATTCGCGGCGGTCGGCGGCATGGTCGTGCCAGCTTTATTGTATGTGTTGATCAATCGTGGCGATTCGGTTGCCATGAATGGTTGGGCGATTCCGACTGCGACCGATATTGCCTTTGCGCTCGGCGTACTGACCTTACTGGGAGCACGCGTGCCGATGGCATTGAAAACGTTCCTGGTATCGCTGGCTATTTTTGATGATATCGGTGCGATTATTATCATCGCCATATTCTACAGTGCTGATATCAGCAACATCAGTCTTATCGTTGCCGCCCTGTGCATTGCGGCGTTGGCGCTGTTGAACCGGGCCCATGTTTGCGCCCGCATGCCATATATTCTGATTGGTATCGTGATGTGGGTAGCTGTATTAAAATCCGGCGTGCATGCCACGCTCGCCGGCGTGCTGCTGGCCATGTTTATTCCGCTTGCTCCGGCACGCAAGGGGGAGCCTTCACCACTGAAAACTCTGGAGCACGACTTGCATGGTTTGGTGGCCTTTGGCGTATTGCCCCTGTTTGCTTTTGCCAATTCCGGCGTCGATTTTAGTAAGATGAGTATGGAGTACGTGTTGCATCCGGTCACCTTCGGTATTGCGCTGGGTCTGTTTGTCGGTAAACAACTGGGCGTATTTGCCTTCGCCTGGCTGGCTGTCAAAACGGGCATGGCCAAATTGCCGAATGGTGTGAACTGGTCGGTGCTGTACGGTGTCGCGCTGCTTTGCGGCATCGGTTTTACAATGAGCATGTTTATCGGTTCACTGGCCTTTGAAAGCAGCGGCGAAAACCTGCTTTTCGATGAGCGAATCGGTATTATCGCTGCCTCTCTGCTCTCGGCTTTGTGCGGCTATTTCTGGCTCAAGCGAGCTTTGCCTGATCGCTCACAAGGTTAGGTGGCGTGAAACGTTTTTGACTTTAAAGCTTGAAAGGCGTGTCACGCAAAGGCGCAAAGTACGCAAAGGGAGAATCGAAGAAAGGTAAAAAGCTTATCCTGGCGTGAAGGCGTTTGGCATTATGAAACTGGAATTAGCAGACGGCGGCGTACTACTATTGTAAAGAACGCGCTACATCTGTGCGTGAGAGCATGCCTGTTAAACGTCGCTCATGGTTTATTATCGGAACATGACTGATTCCGAGTTCGGTGAATATGGCGACAGCCTCGCTAACATGGGCTTCTTCCGGCAAAGTAATGACGGGCGAGACCATCAATTGACCGACCACTTCGGCCTTGTTTGAGGTGATTCCGGCAGTCGGTTGAATCAGTGTTTTCAGGCGTTCTTCCATCGTCTCACCGGGGAATTGAGCCGCTTCTTTTTTGAAATCACTGACGGTAATAATGCCGCTTATGCGACGAACCCTGTTGATGACCGCAAGGCTTTTGATTTTGTGCCGCTGCATCAGCGCCCATGCATCGTTCAGGTGGTCGCCGAATTCAACCGTGATGACCTGATGGGTCATGATATCGCGGCAGAGCAAGTCTCCCAAATGATGTTTATGGGCGTACGAGGTGGCGCGGGCGTAAATATCATTCAAATCGGCAATAGATACATCAATATATGTGTTCATCTCCTGTAGTACATGCTTCAGATCATCATTGGAAAACGGAGCCGTGTTTGGCAGCTCATGCTCTTCTTCATGGTAGGGGATAAATGTTTTGGGTTGTCGCCGTTGGGCGATAAGTAATCTTGTCAGCCAGACGGCTGCGCCCAGAATCACGACATTCAGCCCGACAGGAGCCAGTACATAGAAATAACCCAGTGCATGGATCTTCTCGCCGCCGACCACGGCCACCAGTGCGGCCGCACCACCGGGCGGATGCAGACAGTTGAGTTCATGCATGGCAAAAATAGCCAAACCCACAGCCAGCCCGCTGGCCAGAAACAGGTCGGGAACCCATTGTGCACAGGTAACGCCAACGGCAGCCGATACCAGATGCCCGCCAACAAATGACCATGGGCGGGTTAGCGGGCTATGTGGCGCGGCATAGAGCAATACAGCCGCAGCGCCCATTGATGCCACGACAAACGGCAAACCGGCGCTACCCACAATGTGGTAGCTGACCCATGCAACCAGACCGATGCCAACCATCGCACCGGATGAAGAAATAACCATTTCGCTCTGGGATTGACGTCCCGCCAGCCCGCTCGATAGTTTGTTTAGAAGTCGCATCAGTAACTCAGCCGGCCTGAATGGCGGTCAAGGCGATGGTGTAGACAATATCTTCTACCGTCGCACCACGGGAGAGATCGTTCACCGGTTTGTTGAGTCCCTGCAACATGGGGCCAATGCTGACCACATGCGCGCTGCGCTGAACTGCTTTGTAGGTGGTGTTGCCCGTGTTGAGATCGGGAAAAATAAATACATTGGCTTTACCTGCCACCTTGCTGTCCGGCGCTTTACTCTTGCCTACGGAGGTGATCGCAGCAGCGTCATATTGCAATGGCCCGTCAATCAGGATGTCTGGCCTGCGTTCACGCACCATCTGCGTGGCCTGACGTACTTTTTCCACATCGCTGCCAGAGCCGGAATCGCCTGTACTGTAACTGATCATGGCAATCCTCGGCTCCAGGCCGAAACGCAGGGCAGAGTCAGCACTTTGAATGGCAATACTGGCCAACTGGGCCGCATCGGGATCCGGATTGATGGCGCAATCCCCGTACACCACCACCTGATCGGGCAGGCACATAAAAAAGATGGATGAAACCAGATCGGCGGATTCACTGGTGCCAATCAACTGGAAAGCCGGTCGTACGGTATTGGCGGTTGAATGTCGGGCCCCGGATACGAGTCCATCGACATCATGCATGGCCAGCATCATGGTGCCCAGCACAATGCGGCCCTGCAATTGATCTTTGGCAATTTCAGCGGTCATGCCTTTATGTTGACGCAGCGTTATCATGGCGTCGATGTAGTTGTTGCGAATTTCCACAGGATCCATCATGCGGATGCCATCCAGCCCAATGCCCTGTGCGCTTGCTGCTTGCCTGATGCGTTCCGGGTCACCAAGCAGAATGCACTCGGCAATGCCCTGCTGCTGACACTGGTAGGCAGCCATGATGGTGCGTGGTTCATCACCTTCAGGTAATACGATGCGCCGCTTTGTCTGGCTGGCCTGCTGGATAAGTTGATAACGAAATGCAGCCGGTGACAAGCGCGGTTTGCGTTCAATGGCGCAGTGCGTTTTCAGCCAGTCGGTGTCGAGGTGGTCGGCAATATGATCCATGGCTGTGTTAATCAGGTCGAAATCATCAACGGCGACCTCTGCCGACATATTGACCAGCTTTGCCGCTGTCTGAAAAGAGGTGCTCTCGACCAGTAACAGGGGAATGCCGGTCTGAATAGCCTGAGCACACAGCTCCATAATACGCGAATCGGGTTTGATGCCGCCAGTCAACAGAATGCCCGCCAGGCGCACGCCATTCATCGCCGACATACATGCCGCAACAAACACATCATCACGGTCGCCGGGGAAAATCAATAAGGTATGGGGCTGATATACGCTTAGCGTATTGACCAGCGTACGGGCGCACAATTCCATGCGTTGCACGCGCCGTTGCTGCAAATCACCCTCGTTCAAGATTTCAGCATTCAAATAGGCCGCGATATCACACATGCGCAGTGCGGTCAGGGAAGTCTGCCACGGGATACAGCCGAAAAAGTGAAAGGGTTTATCGGCCAGCATTTGACACATGGCATCCGGAGTTTCCAACTGCGCATTATTTGGGTTTTGCCTGACATCTGTTTTTATTGCGTCCGTTTTGATTGACTCGGCCTGCAATTCATCGGCCAGCAAAGATGCTTGTTCGTGACAATGAAGGCCGACTTTGTTGAGTATCGTTCCAACCAGCGCCGTACCATTATCATTGGAAAACGAATCCGCCGCAATATGGATATATTCTTCCAGGTTGGCTTCCGGTTTACCAACCAGAATCACTTCGGCATCGAGTGCGCGTGTCATGGCGACATTGAGCCGGGTGGCATAACCGGCATGGCCATCTGCAACCAGACCCTCGATAATAACCACATCAGCATGGCGAGCGCTCTGCCTGTATTTGGCTACGACATCTTCCATCAACTGCCCCAGCTTGCCGGAACCGAGCAATGATTCAGCCCGTTTGAGGTTGATGGGCTGAGGCGGTTGAATATCGGTCATGTGTTCAATCAAATAGCTGGAGCGCTCCGGCCCCTGGTCGCCATCGTGTAACTGGGCCAGCGGTTTATAAAAACCGGCCCGAATACCGAGTCGATCCAGGGCGCGAATCATGCCCAGACTGACGGTGGTCAAACCTGCACCGGAGCCGGTGGAAACGAGTAAAAAAGCATGACTCATGCGTTGTTCTCCTGAGCATGAAACAAGTTATTGCCATGCAACCCCTCAGCATGCAAAACATCGTTCACATAATGGGCGATCATGCTCTCTTCATGGGTGGAAATCACCAGAATGGGTAATGCTGCTTCGGACATACTGATGAAACCATTCGATGCTTTGCCATCTGTGTTGTTGCGTTGTTCATCAAGTCGCGCCCCGAAAATGCTTAAGTGTTGCACTGTTTTTGAGCGAATCAGACTGGCATGCTCACCCATGCCGCCGGTAAAAACGATGCCATCAATATGCCCAAGTGCGACAGACAGCGCCGCCAGTGATTTGGCCAACCGATAACAGAATATCTCAATAGCCAGTGCGGCACGCTCATGCCCTGATGCTGCGGCTTGCAGCAATGTGCGCATATCGTTGCTCAGCCCGGATAGCCCCAATAACCCTGACTGCCGGTTTAATATGTCCGTGATGCGTTCCAGTGATTCTCCACTTTGTCTGGCAATAAACTGGTGCAGGCCCGGATCAACATCGCCACTGCGGCTACCCATCACCAGCCCTTCAAGCGGTGTTAAACCCATCGTTGTATCCACACTTACACCATCTGCAATAGCCGCAGCACTACAACCATTGCCCAGATGTGCGGTCAACAATCGGCACTGTTGAAATGAACGACCAAGCCGCTTCGCTGCTTCCTGGCCAACATAATGATGGCTGCTGCCATGAAAACCGTAACGCCGCACGCCATGCTCTTTATACCAGCGATAGGGCACAGCATAGAGGCTGGCACGGGGCGGCATGGCATGGTGAAAAGCCGTATCAAACACAGCGATATGGGCAATATCGGGCAGTTGTTGCATGGCTTCACGGATCGCTTGCAGGTTGGCGGGATTATGTAGCGGTGCCAGATACGACAGGGCTTCGATTTCATTGATGATATGTTCATCCAACAGCGTCGGTTTGATAAAGCGTTCACCGCCATGCACCACACGGTGGCCGACAGCGGCAATGCGGCTCTTATCTTCCCGCTCAAACAATGCTTCCAGCATACGCCGGACTGTCTCGCTGACATTGCCCTGGCATTCAGTCATCGTTTGCGTCTGTGTATGCCCTGATTGCATGTCAATCAAAGCCATTTTCACTGATGAACTGCCACTGTTGATGACTAAAATCATGTTATCAGACATATGCACCTTC
>CAZKME010000121.1:0-6116 GCA_964553725.1 uncultured Zetaproteobacteria bacterium | reverse complement strand
TTCCAGATAAACTTGCATACCTTATATCCAATGTAGGAAGCAAGACCAGCGCCAAGAAGCGCCCACATCTGACATTGCCAATCATCTTTAGTCAATATATAAATCGTTGAATATATACCGCACAAGGCTCCAACTATGTAGATGAATTCCTTTAGTATGAATCTCAATTCTGCCTCTTATCATGAACGGATGGATAAATTATAGCGTAAATTTATCCAAGTAGCCACCAGATGATACGACCAACGATCCTGAAACCAGTTAACCTTGAGCACCGGGGCATTAAAGTTTGGGATAATCGAAATCTACCAGTTCCGCCCTACCCCCAACGTCCATCCAGCAATTGACCGGCAGCGCCAGCGTAATCACGCCGCAGGTCGGCACATTGCCAACATTCAGTCCTGTTAATATTTCAGCCAGTTCGGTAATGCCGGGATTGTGCGCCAACAGCACTGCGCTGGCGGCTTGCTCCGGCAAAGTGTGAATCACGCCCAACATGGTTGCGGGGCTGGACAGGTAGAGTTCCCTGCGCCAATCCACGGCTTCAACCGGAAATCCCAGTGGCACGATCAAGCTCTCGACTGTCTGAACAGCTCTGCACGCCGTACTACACACGAAGGCATCCAGACTCATATCACAGGCATCCAGGCGGGCGGCCAATCGCTTGCCCATGATCGGCGCATCATGCAAACCGCGATCATTCAGGCTGCGATCAAAATCATGCGCCCCCACATCAGCCCAACTGGATTTTGCATGCCGAACCAGAATCAATGTTTTCATCATATGCCCCCTGCTGTCACCGCACGCAGCTGCTGCGCCGCCAAAGCCGGCTCAGCGGCATCAAGCAAGGCGGTGATCACAGCCATGCTGTGCCCCGTTAGTGTATTGCAATTGTTCGTGTCAATGCCGCCGAGTGCAATCACAGGCAGTGCAGCCTGCATCGCCAATTGCTGAAATCTGTCAATTCCCAGATGCGCTGTGCCGGGATGGGTCGACGTTGGAAATACAGGTGAAAGCAGGGCGAAATCAGCACCGCATGCGGCGGCCTGGCCAAGCTCGTCGGCATTGTGGCAGGAGACCGAAACAGATTTAAGCGGGTCATGCAGCCATTGCCGAACAGTTGCAATACGATGGATATCCGCACCGGCCAGATGCACGCCATCCGCATCAACAGCGGCAGCGATATCGGCCTGACTATGAATGATCAAACGGGCATGGCATGCATGCGTCATATCTCTGAGGCGGGATGCAAGGGCCAGCAATTTGGCTGAGGTCATCTGTTTTTCCCTGATCAGTACCGCGTCCACGCCACCAAGCAATGCCTGCTGCACGGCATCAAAAAATGATTCTCCGGCATAGCGGCGCGTATCTGTGATCAGGGTAAGCTGTGGCAATTTGACCGGTGTGGGATTCATCCCCGATATTGACACAGACTCCCGGCCTGCATGCATCAGAATTCTTTCAGAATCCAGCTGGGCGGCGTTATAAAAGGAGCGGCACCTGGACGCCGCCGTTCAAAATGGCCTGTCTTGTTAAGGTAGAGGTAGTAGGCGGGCAAGCCTCCGGCTGGCTGTATCTTAACCTCATAAATCTGCCCATTCAGGGAATATTCGCTCACCGTCGCCCCATCCTTGCGCTTGTAGGAACGCACATCAACGTTGCTGTCGGCATCCGGCGCTTTCAGTTCTTCATTCAGATTGGGAGCACTTTCACCTGCAGGAACAGCATCGTCAGCAGCCGGAGTGGCTGATTTCGCCATACTGGGCGGCGGCAAAACGCTGTTTTCAGCAACGGCCAGAGACGGCGAAAAGAGTATTGTGCAACAAGTAACAAACAGAAAAGGACGCATGCATGCACTATAACCAGTCGCTGCTGTTTTGGTAAGCATTCGATTGCAGGATAACCAACTGCCGGACATCATATCACCCGCTCATTGCCGCCATCCACAGGCAGTTGCGCACCGGTGGTACAGGCGAACAGATCGCCAGCCATGGCGCATGCCAGCTCGGCTACGTGTTGTGAACGAACTTCGCATTTTAATACATTATTGGTTTTGTAAGCCTGCACACTCAAACCATAACTGGCGGCGCGCTTATGCAATACATCATCCGTCCAGATAGCCGTATCAAATACTGCATTGGGGTGCAGTACATTCACCCGGATGCCATCACCGCCCAATTCTAGCGCCGCCACGCGGGCCAACTGAGTCAACCCGGCCTTGGCTACTGAATAAGCCGCAGCACCGGGGCCGGGCGCAGGCACATTTTTTGAGGCGATAATGACAATAGCCGGATCAAGACCATGCTTCAGATAGGGAATCGCCTCCTGCATCAGTCGCTGGTGACTGCTCAGATTCAGATCCATGCTTTGCTGCCATGTATCGCTATCCATTGCTTCAATGCGACTGCTGGCCGGAAAAATACCGGCATTGCTGATGATCATATCAAGCCCGCCGAAACGGCGTATGGTTGCCTCGATAGATGCGTGAACAGCAGCCGGATCAGTCATATCGCAGACCATGCCGAGTACTGTGGCATTCGGAAAACGGCAAGTGATTTCTGCATTGATATCCAACGCCGCCACCACCGCGCCGCGCGCCAGCAGTGCATTCACGCAAGCCGCGCCAATGCCGCTGGCCGCACCGCTAACCAGTGCCACCTTACCGCGAAATTCAGGGGCCGACCCCACTTTCTTCAACTTGGCCTGTTCCAGTTCCCAGTATTCAAGATCGAAAATATCCTTTTCCGGCAACGCCTGCCACCCGCCGAGCGCTTCAGCACGGGCAATCGCCTGCATGGTATGGCGGCTGATATCGGTAATGGTGCTGCATTCACCCGGCGTTGTTCCGAATGCGATAGCGCCACGCCTCGGCCACAAGGCCCAGCGCGGCGACATATCGAGACAAGTCAGGTCATCGCTCTTGTTGCGGATGAAATACTGCTGATAATCATCGCCGAATAATGTTACTGATTCGACCGTATTATCACCGATAATCATGGCTGTGCGTTTGGTGCGAATCACATGGTCAGGCGTCAACGGGCCTCGGCAAGCAATATCGGCCACATCCGGTCGAGCGGAAAAATCCACTGCATCGACATCGCTATTCAGCTGCGCCAGCACAGGCACGCCGCGCGCCAGTGATACCGCCCGGCGCATGGCCGCCAGTTGCTTCAAATCAAGTGCGGCGCTGAGCGATGTGGCGGCGCTGAGCGGCGCATGTTCAGCCAGATAATTTTCCGCCTGGGTGACCAGATCAATCATATTCTCGTAACTGGCGCGCGCATCATCGGCAAAGGTGAACACGCCATGATGCAGTAACACGATGCCTTTGAGCTTCGACCAATCAATGGCAGCGGTCATTTCATGCACCTGTCTGGCCAGCACAAAGCCCGGCATAATATAAGGCAGGATCAGCACATCATCACCGCAAATCTCTTTCAGACGCGCTTCGCCATCAGCCGTATTGCTGATGGTCACGACGGCATCAGCATGGGTGTGATCGACAAAGGCAAACGGGATAATGGCGTGTAGAATTGCTTCGACCGACGGATTGGGCGCATGCGGGTCGATCATGGCAGCGCGCTGGGCATTGACCATGTCTGAATCGGATAACGATTCCAGCTGCGCCATTTTTTTCAGTACATCGAGCCGCACCGGCGCAAAGCCGGGTTTTTCAATCGTAGCCAAATCCCAGCCGCTACCTTTGACATAAAGCACTGTTTCGGTTTCACCAAACAGGTTTTTCACATCGGCCTTGACCGATGTATTACCGCCACCGTGCAATACCAGCGACGGCTCGCGGCCCAGTAATCGCGAGGTATAAACGCGTAGCGCCAGCGCATCATCCGCAAGCAATGATGCCTGCTTTTCATCCCATAAACTTTTCATAGTTCTTTTTCCTTTACTGCAATATGAGTTGACTATTCTGTGGCTGGCGATAGTTGGCCATCTTATTCAATAGACACTTGATCCTCAAGTGAATGACTAAGCTTGGCTAACACTGGACAGCCAACACTGCTCTGGTACTTAAACCAATACGCCTTCGAACATAAGCCAGTCAGACTCCAGAAGATAGAGGCCCATGCCTAAATCACTCAATAAGCCATGCCTGGCACCGTTATTTTTGTATGGCTACTTGATTGAGTCGTTCAATCGCGATTGAAATGGAGCGAGAATCAAACAGCCGGGTTTTCCGTTTTACAGCGTGTGCTCCACCCGGCCAATATTTCATACCCTCAATCAAGCTTTCGGTGTTCGCTTCGCAATGTTCTTTGGCGATTAACCAGTCAGTTGTTGCGAGCAACTCCATGCCGAATGGGGACTCAAAGCCATCGATCAATTTTGCCGTATATTCCAGAGCCCGCAAATAAGGTTCTATCTCTTTGCTGCCCAGATAAAGCTGCAAACTTTCTTTTTTTGATTCGTCAAACCAGATGACATCCAGAGGCCCGGCATCGGCAATACGTTTTTCACAGCGTAAATAACTGCCGTCCAATGCTTCCAGAAGATGCCGGAGCCTATCAGCATAAGGGCCATACTGATGCGCTTTGAACTCCAGTTTTAGCGGGTTATCAGATGCTGTGTGGGCAATGGCTCTTTCCAGAAACCATGCCAGTTTCTGTACTTCAAGCAGGCTGCATTCCATACCGAGCACCCAGTATCGCCGCACCAGTTCTGCGATTAGGGCACGAGCCGGAGTCAGCGTTAGAACGCCTGAACGCTTGGCAACATTCTGATATTGGCGAGTCGGTTCAAACACCAGCACTTCGACCCCTTCAATATCTCCCAGTGCAGCTTCGATTTTATCACGGACTTCATGCCAGTTAAGACCACCGTTACCTGCGCCAAGCGGGGGAATTGCGACTGATGATATTTTGTTATCCAACAGGAAACGGTGCAAATCAGCCAGGCCATCAACGATCCATTCCATTTTTGATTTTGCACGCCAATGTTGCTTGGTCGGAAAATTGACAATCCAGCGCGGCCCTGTGAGCTCGCCGGTGTCAGTCACAAACATTTCACCTGTCTGCACCTGTTTAGCTTTGCAAGCGGCAGCGTACAACTTCATATTGGCAGGGAATCGATCCTTGAACATGAGCGCAATACCCTTCCCCATAACACCAACGGTATTTACAGTATTAACCAGCACTTCAACATTTGCTTCAAGTAAATTTCCTCGCGTATATTGAATCATTAGAAATACCATCCTGATATTGCATGAACTTTCAACTCAAGTCCCTTTGCCTGAACCTGAGCTTTTAACTCTGTTTCTATGCCCTGATTATAGCAAATTAAACCTAACAGCGCTTCGACCGGCACATGATTGTGAATCAAAGCTTCGGCCTGGTAGCGCTCGAGTTTTTGTGGATCATTTAAATCGCGCTGAAAGTTCCTTGAGCGTAACAATGTCCAATCAATTTCCGTAAGTCGATCCATGCTATTGTAATATTCTGTCCATTCTGGAACTGCATGTGCATTGGTAAAAACAAAGGGTAGCCCACATTCCTGTATTTTATGCAACCTGGCCACCAGAATAATAATGTCCGCGTCGGACTGTTGCGGCACGCCATGACCAGTATGAATATTGTACATCATGGGTGAAAAAGGCGTGAACTAAAACGGAACGTAATCATTCAGCACACCACCGGGCGGTAAAGGCACGACGCGACGGGCACGTTTGCCGATAATATCTTCGTTACCGATTGTCACATAATTAGGGGCTTGAATATCAGAGTTCGGGCAATGCAATCCATGCTGCAAATACCACGCAAGATTAGCCCTATGGGTAATGCGCCAAATAAACGCATTTTCCGGATTCAGTTTTTCATACATGGCAAGTCACCAATGCCGAAGCCTGGCACCAAAGTCATCCAAGAAAATTTCAGGCTTCATTTCTCGATGATCCTTGCAGTGAAGTATGGATTATCTCCGCACATAAACCGTGGGTATGGGTCATCTCTTTGAACCAGCAGCAGATCGTTAGCTATCCTGGTTCCTCCTCTTGCATAAGCACCGATGATTTCATCAAAGTCCAGCCCCGCTTTTGCAACCAATGACTGTAATACAGTCTGAATTTCCTTTTCAGAGAAACAGCCAGTCTTTAATTCTCTTTCATATAT
>CAZKME010000120.1:0-6199 GCA_964553725.1 uncultured Zetaproteobacteria bacterium | reverse complement strand
TTTTTCAGACTGTATTCGGGCATATTAGCGCCATTCGCTCGATAGTTCCATTCAACGCCTGATCAGACTAACTCAAAAACCCAATGTGGCGCGATGATGCATCTGATTTGATGCTGACTTCTTCGCCCAGCTCCCGCACAAGCACACTGGCAGAAGGCTTCACAGCCAGAATTCGAGGATCGCAATACACAACTACCCATCCACCTGATTCGCAAATATCAGACAAAATTGCAGTTCTGAAAAGCATCAGATAGTATTAAGCAGCTTAACCCCGCCAGTCAGCAACGTCTTACTATATAGAGGAATATCATGGCATATCAAAAACGACTGTATCAGATTCTTTATCCGAACAATTCTCTGGTCGCTTCACAGCTTGATCCTGAACAGTTTGGCAAACATTATCAGGTTGGAACATCGCGTCATTATGTTGGCAAGGTCATCTTTGCCGAGGTTGATATTAATTTTCGCAATGATTTTTTTAACATTGATGAAGGCCTCGCTGAGGTCTATCCGCATGAAGACGGACGACCAAAAGCAACCAAATTTATCAGTTCATACCGCGTACTCGAACATATTGATCTGGATGCTTTAAAAAGCCTGTATCTGGTCACGCCCAATGGCCGTTTACTGGAGCTCAATCAGGGGAAACATGACAAACCGCATCAGCCCGGTTTGATCAGAACCTATGCCCAAATTTGCCCTACGACCGTATTATCCATGACCAAGCTTAACGCAGTGGAATATGCCCAGTACATTACCAAACCCATGCATAGCAAGTGGGTGCCGACATTATTTTTTACGCAAATTGAATTACCAACCGAGCAATTTCTTCAAGAATTTGAAGAAAATCCTTTTATTTCGCCGCCGTTTCCCTTTGTTCATCCGGCCAAACTCAGAGATGCCATTTTAGAACTGGGCAATACAGACAAGGAGTCCAAGGGCATCAGCTTGAACAGTGATCTGGAAAACATATCTTATACCAAAATCAGACATGGATTCTGGCTTGTTTGTGACAGCAAGAGCGTGTTTTACCCCATGCCAGATGCAGACACGCTCAATAAGGAACACCACCAGTTTTACAAAGAAATGTAGTGCCAACGCCTGCTCCGGCTCAGTTTGAATCCGTTATAAAACATCATGGCGAAGCTGGGCGGGATGCCCGGCTCGGTGCGATCACATCACTGCTGTTTTCTGGCTAATCCTGCCCGGGTAAAAACCTGTCAGTGCGTTTCTCCGATAAACACATACACTTCGCCGACGGAGTGGCCCGGATGGTCGCGGCAGGGGTGAAAGCCGCCTGTCGAGGAAAGTCCGGGCTGCACAGGGTAAGAACGCCGGATAACGTCCGGCGGGGGCGACCCCGGGAAAGTGCCACAGAAAACAGACCGCCAGCTGTCTCTACGGAGATCACTGGTAAGGGTGAAACGGTGCGGTAAGAGCGCACCGCCCCGGCCGGTAACGGAAGGGGGCACGGTAAACCCCGTTCGCAGCAAGGCCAAATAGGGAAGCATATAGCGCGGCCCGCGCTTGTTTCCGGGTAGGCTGCTTGAGCCTGTCAGTAATGGCAGGCCCAGATGAATGACCATTACTCCTTCGGGATGACAGAACCCGGCTTACAGGGCCACTCCGTATTTCATCTTGCCTGCGTTGTCGTTAGCCCGCATTATTCATGAATCGCCGTGATGATTGCGCCGGGCCTTTGTTCGCAACCGATTTTTGTGAAAAAGGGCGTAGCCATGTTTACGGACGCCTGAGCAAAGATTCGTTGCGGGCAAAGAGCCTGCCCCCGGCTTGAACGGGGGAACAAGCAAGGGCGCGGCAGCATTTATGAATAATGCGGATTAAGTTTGGCATACCATGGAGAAGTATTTATGAGTCTGAGCTTTGCGGATGCTGCGAAAGCCAAACAGTTGCGCGAGTATTTCAATCGTCATGGACGCATCTATATTGTTGTGGATGCCACCCGCGATGAAGTGATTGTGCCGGAAAGCCTGCATGGCGACCCTGCCTTGCGTCTGATACTCAATGTACGTATGCCGCAGATGATCAAAATCTGTGATGACCGTTTGGATTCCGACTTCTCTTTTTCTGGCCAGATTTTCCCCTGCCACATCCCTATGCACACCATCTGGGCTGCGTACCTGCCCGCAGGTGATCTCGAACAGGGCATCATCTGGGATGACAGCGTGCCCGAAATGATCAAGGCGATTGTGCAGACCGTACGCAGCAATATGTCCGATGAGGCGGTGCAGGATTTAAAGGATCAAACACCCGCAGCGCAAACCGATAGCGCAATGCCCGTGCAGAAAAAAACAGCCGCCACCTCTGGCATTTCCGTGATTGAAGGTGGGGGCGGCGAACATAAAACCGATGACAGCGGCACGCAAAAAACGGCGCGCAAAGCCAGTCATCTGCGGGTGGTGAAATAATGCGCATGCATTTTTGGATAGCTGTTCTGATGCTGCTATGCACCGGACAATCCGCCTTCGCAGCAGCGGATACGCGCATGCAGGTGAATGTGGTGGCACAGGATGAGGGCGTCGAGGTGGGCTGGTTGCATGCCAATATCCGCAAAGCGGCGGATATGGCCTTGCCGAAATTGTGGGATCGAATCATTCCGCAACATGCCATGGAGCAAATCCCAAAACATGTGAAGGCGGTTGGCTTTTTACAAAAAGCAGTGCCGAACGATCTGGGTGTCAGTATCCTGTTCAGTGAAAAGCGGGTACTGAAATATTTGAAACAACACAACATCCCCTATTATGTAGAACAGTCAGCAGAACAGTCAGTCGATCATACGACCATTGAAGCGCAGCCAACGATAGATCATTGGGCTGCATATCCGTCACCGGTTCAGCCACCTTTGCAAACCGGACTGCTGACCATCGAGCGTCAGGCGTCATTGCCGGAACAGGTCTTGTTTGAAGATGATCTTGCCCACGATCCGCGCATCGCCAGCCTGATACTGAGACAGGTCAACAGGGGTGAACGGCAATATCGATTACAACTGAAAAGCCCGGATGACCATTGGCTGGCGGCATGGTTCAGCAACCGGGGTATGACACTCACACAGTCCGTTGAAGGCTGGGTGGCACGCGCGCAACAATGATGCAGGATCGCATCCTCAATATCCCCAACATTCTGACGCTGGCGCGTATTATCATCACGCCGTTTATCGTCTATGCCATTATTAAACATGAGCCGGCACTGGCGCTGATATTGATGGGCATCGCCGGCATTACCGATATGCTGGATGGCGCGATTGCGCGCTATTTCAATCAGCGCAGCACGGTTGGCGCAGTGATGGATCCGCTGGCCGACAAACTGATGCTGATCAGCACCATCGTGTCGCTGTATTTCATTGAACAACTGCCGGCATTCCTGTTTCTGGCCGTGGTATTTCGCGATATGATTATCGTGGTTGGCGCAATTGCCTATGAGATGGTGACCCACAAACTGGAAATGCAGCCAACCATCTCTTCCAAAATCACCACGTTTTTACAGATTATGCTGGTGTTGGCGGTATTATCGAATCTGGCCTGGCAGTGGCCTGGTGATATGATACTACAGTTCCTGATTTGGCTGACTTTCGCGTTTACCTGTATTTCCGGCCTTCAGTATATGGTTGTCTGGATGCGCAAGGCAGTCTCCGCAGAAAACAACTGATGGGCGTGAAAAACCAGCTAAGGTTGCAGATGAATTTGCCGCCCGCCTACGATTATGGCGCATGGATCAGGCATGCAGGCGTAGAAGCCAGCTGCAATCGGCTGGCCCTGTGGAGCGTGCATGGCGGCAACATCTGGCTTGCTTCTGAATCGGCAGCGGGCAAAACACATTTACTACGCACTTTCGCTGCCGAACAAGCCTCAAACCACTGCTCAATCGCCATACTCGATGTGCTTGCCGACACCCATGCGCGCAACAGCTGGCAACTGGCGCAACAATGGGTGGAATCACTTCAAGGCTGTAATCGCTGGCTGATTGACGTACCTGCTGGCGACATCGATCAAGCGGTTGCCCTTGCCCTGTTCCACATGCTTGAGCGAGCGCGTGATTTGCAATGCGCTGTGGTGATTGCCTGGCGTGGTGAGGTGGGTCATTTGCCGCCGGAACTCTCTTCCCGCTTACTCGGCATGGAAAAAGTCGATATGGCTCCACCGGCTGATGATGATGTCCTGCTTCAGATATTGCGCACCAGCGCAGGAGATTTGCAATGGGATATTCGTGAACAGGTATTGCAGGCCATGTTGACCTATCTGCCCAGACAACTCGATATACTGGTCGCTGCCTTACAAGCCCTGGAATCACTGTCCTTTGAGCAGAAACACAAACCGGGGCCCGCCTGGGTCAAGCAACAACTCATGCGTATCGCCAAGCAGCTTCACCCCTCACTGCTCTAATCCACTAACCCGGCATGACCGGAAAATTTTAAACCACAGAGTACACAGAGGAGATCAAAATCTTTATGTGGTTTTCTCTGCTTTTCCTCTGTGCTCTCTGTGTACTCTGTGGTGAAAATCTTTTGACCTATAAAATCCTCGCGCATGTTGCATTGGATTCACGGGTAAGAGCATAACCACGCATCGAGTGCTTCCAGCGCGCGCTCGGACACGGCTCGGCGGCGCTCGGCGCGCGAAAATCGACGTTTGCCCTCGCGTTTTTTACCCGCTGGCAATAAGCCGAAATTGATATTCATGGGCTGAAAACCTTCAACGCGTGTTTGCGAGATATGCCCGAGAAGAGCGCCGTGTGCAGTAATTTCCGGTGGCGCATCCGGTTCTGAACCCTGCGCCATGGCGGCCAGAAAACGACCGGCCATCAAGCCCATGGCGGCGGATTCCACATAACCTTCCACGCCGGTGATCTGGCCCGCAAACAGGATGCGCGGATCACTTTTTAATCGTAGCATGCCATCGAGCAGGGCGGGTGATTTGATAAAGGTGTTGCGGTGCAGACTGCCGAGACGAAAAAACTCGGCCTGCTCCAGCCCCGGAATCATGCTGAATACCCGCTTCTGTTCCCCGTACGTCATCTTGGTCTGGAATCCGACCATATTTAATAGCGACCCCATACGATTATCACGACGCAATTGTACCACGGCATAAGCCTTTGCACCGGTTTCAGGATGATCCAGCCCAACCGGTTTCATCGGCCCGAAACGCGGCGTGTCCTCTCCCCGTTCGGCCATCTCCTCAATTGGCATACAGCCCTCGAAAAAGGGGATGTCCTCGAAATCCTTGAATACCACCTTGTCCGCCTGAATCAGTTCACTGATAAATGCCTTGTACTGCGCCGCATCCATCGGGCAGTTGAGATAATCGCCCGCCTCCCCCGCTTCGACATTTTTGTCGTAACGATTTTTCCAGTAACAGATATCCATATTGATGGATTCCGCATCAATCACCGGCGCAATCGCATCGAAGAACATCAGTCGATCTTCACCGGTGAGTTGCTGAATCTGTTCGTACAGACAATCGGAAGTGAGCGGGCCGGAAGCGATTAGCACCAAACCTTCAGACGGGATTTCTGTCACTTCCCCTTCAATCAGTTCGATCAACGGTTCGGCTTGCAATTTTGCCGTCACCAACTCGGCAAACTGCTCGCGATCTACAGCCAGCGCCGTACCGGCCGGAATACGGGCCTGATCGCCGCAGTCCATAATCAACGAATCCATGCGCCGCATTTCCTCGTGCAGGAGGCCGACTGCATTTTCCAGATGATCGGCGCGGAAAGTATTGGAGCAAACCAGTTCAGCGCATTTGCCGGTATGGTGCGCCGGCGTCATTTTTTTGGGTCGCATTTCATGCAGGCGCACCGGCACGCCGCGTTGGGCCAATTGCCATGCAGCTTCAGAACCAGCCAGACCGGCTCCGATTATGGTAACAGGTTGAGGGGTAAGTGTTTTATCAGTCATGGCCCGAGGCTAGCTTTCAATCAGGCTATATAACAACTGGATTTCTTTCGCGGGGGTTGCGCCACGGGTTCATTGCAGACGACCGCAGGCATAATATCTTTCATATTCCGACACAAATCTACAGCATTTGTCTTTATATCGCTTGGCATCAGGGGCGCGAAGCGTCCCTTGGGTGCTTTGGTTATCCCTTTTATGCATAAAGACTAACTTTTAGCACTTGGTTCATCAGACGAAAATGCCTATCAAGTGAGTAAACCTTACAACTGTGTTGCTTTGCATTTTGAG
>CAZKME010000119.1:0-6204 GCA_964553725.1 uncultured Zetaproteobacteria bacterium | reverse complement strand
AGATGAATCAAGAGGTTGCGCTATGTATGTGCGAGGACTTGCAGGATCTAGGTTAAATGTAAAATTAGGGCACCAATTGCAAAACTCGTGAGCAGCGACTGGCAATCTACCCAGAGTTTTGCAATTGGCTCCAGGGTAAACTCATGTGCTTGTGCTGAAGAAAGAATAACCCCTGCATAAACCATGTTGCGACATCTCAGGTCGCATAAAAACACAGCCAGGAGTCAGTCGAACTTAGGGAAGTCGTCGCGAGCAGGTGGTGTAGTTTGTGAATATGTCGATGCTGTCATGCGGCTCATTAGACGTTAGTATGCGGTAACTTTTTGATGGAGGCTTTTATTATGGCATTACAGGGAAAAATGGTGATCGGGCAGTCGGGCGGGCCGACGGCGGTGATTAATCAATCATTGGTCGGCGCAGTACTGGCGGCGCGTAAACATTCGGATATTACCGGTATCTTGGGTGCAAAGCATGGCATCGCCGGTATTATGGCTGAAGATTTCGTTGACCTGACCACGCAGTCCGAAGAAGAACTGGAAATTCTGGCGACAACGCCAGCCGCAGGTTTGGGCTCGGTGCGTTTGAAGCCGGGTAAAGACGAGTGCGAACGTGTGTTTGAGGTGTTCAAAAAGAATGATGTGCGTTATTTTTTCTATGTTGGCGGCAACGATTCCGCCGAGACTGCGCATATTATCGCTGAAATGGCCAAACAAGCCGATTACGATTTCTGCACCATTCACATTCCCAAGACCATCGATAACGATCTGAAAGTCACCGATCATTGTCCGGGTTATGCTTCTGCCGCGCGTTTTGTGGCGCTGGCCTTTATGGGTGATGACCGCGACAACGCAGCTTTGGCTGGTGTTAAAATCAATATCGTCATGGGCCGCGATGCAGGATTTTTGACTGCGGCATCCGCCTTGGCACGTCAGAGCGAGGGTGATGGCCCGCATTTGATTTATGTGCCGGAGCGCACTTTTGATGTGGCGCAGTTTCAGGCTGATGTGAAAGCCATAGTGGCCAAATATGGCCGCTGTCTGGTGGCGGTGTCCGAAGGTATCACCAATGCCGATGGCGAACCGGTGATGACCACGGGCGAACGCGATTCGCATGGCAATTTGCAACTCTCCGGTTCCGGCGCATTGGGCGATTTTCTGTCCGGCAAGGTGAAAGAAGCCTATGCGGGTGAGAACGTACGCGTACGCGCCGATACGTTCGGTTATCTGCAACGCAGTTTCCCGACCATTATTTCAACGATTGATGCGCAGGAAGCGCGCATGGTGGGTGAACATGGCGTCAATCACGCCGTGGAAAACGGGGAGCCGGGCTCGGTGGCGATTCGTCGCCTTTCCAGCGTTCCCTATGCCAGCGAATGTTTTATCACGCCGTTATCCACTGTGGCGCGTGAGGCCACCGAGTTGAAGGATGAATATATCAATGCGGCTGGCAATGATGTGACGCAGGCCTGGCTGGATTATGTGGCACCATTGGTGGGTGAATTGCCCAGGATGGGCAAACTGATCTGACCTGATTTGATTTGGTTGCAGAATAACGCCACATCCTGCTTCGTGCCCCCCCCAATCTGAAAATAACATGGGGCATTGGATCGGGAGTGCGGCTTTAGCCGCGCCAACCAATGCACCAAATAAGGCGCAGCTAAAGCAGCACTTCCAGGTATATTGGAACATGTTGTTATTCAAGCGATATATTTCAAAAGGGCTGCCGTTCGGCGGCCCTTTTGTTTGCTGTTTATAGAACTCTACAGACATCGGTAAACGGGATAGGCTTGCCGCATGACCAATAATAATATACTCAAAAAGATTGCTATCGCCAACAATCTCAAACATTTCGAGATGAAAGAGATATTCGGGTTGGCTGGTTTCGAGTTTAGCAGCAGCCGCATCAAGGCGTTTATGGCCGGTGCCAAAAACAAGAATTACGAGAAACTCTCTGATGAATGCTTTGAAGGTTTTTTGAACGGTTTCATTATCTATTCGCGTGGCCCGGTGGATGAACCCGCTTTGCTGCCACGCACCATCGAAAGCCATATCATTGGCCTGATTGAATCCGGCAATGCGGAAGCCATCGAAGAAATTCGCTGCTTGATTGGAAAGCCGAAGCAGTAGCGGGCGCTTTTCAGAACGGCGTAATGTGTATTAGCCCCGCGTTCCGCCGAAGCAGGGGCCAATGAGCGCCTGCCTGGCAGAAATGCATATTCTATTTGCATGGAAGCTTAAAATTTAGGCATATTTCCTTTTTATATATCTCCTGGTATTCTATAACTTATTGTTTTTATTGAATTTATATTTTTTTGACATGGTGGCATATATGCTGCTATGTGTTTGCATGTCCTTCATAACAAAAAAAGCAGGACGATGCGTAACAACGTAACAATATAAGGGAGATAAAGACATGGTAGTAAAAAATAAAGCGATGGCAGCGCTTCTGGGTTTGGGAATGATGGCAGCGCCAACATTTGCCAGTGCGGATAGCCTGAAAGATAAATTAGACAACATCCAGGTCAGCGGGTTTGTAGATACATCATACTCGGGCAGCAATGCGGGGGCACCTACGACAAAAGGCTTTGGCCTGGATCAGGTAGAGTTGGATATCGAATACCATGAAGGCAATGTCGGTCTGCGTTTTGATTTGAATGCATTTCCATCCACCTCAAGGACTGCTGCTGCCCCCGGGTTGGTTGATGCCAACGGTAACGCGCTCACTTTTAGTGATCTAAGCAGCGATACACTGTTCGAGCAGGGTTATATCACATATTCTATTCCGGGTCTGCCGCTACTGGGCGAAGATGGACTGACGTTCACCCTGGGTAAATTCAATGCGCCGATTGGTTGGGAACTGCTGGATGCGCCGGATATGTATCAGTTCTCACATGCGCTGGTGTTCAATTATGGTCTGCCTACAAACTTGACCGGCGCAATGTTATCCGGTTCAGCCGGAATGGTTGATGCATCTATCTATTATACCGGTGGTCTGGACAAGAACGGAGTCTCAGCCGGTGGGGCAAAGACCTTCGGTGGTCGTCTGGGCGTTACGCCTATGGAAGGCTTAAATGTTGGTTTTTCCTACATTCAGGATAAGAACACCAATGGTATTGGTATTGCAGCGCTAAAAATCATGGATGTTGATGCCACCATTGAACTTATTGAAAATCTGCTGATTGGCGCGGAATACAACGAGACAAAAAATATGCAGGGCGCAGGCATTCGGACGCAGGCTGTCATGTTGATGGGGCACTATGATTTTACCGATATGTTCGGTGCAACAGTGCGTTATGACTATTTCAATTTTGACCGTGCGACTGCTGGTAAATCCACCGCCTATACAGGCGCTGTAACAGCGGCATTGGGTGGCGGACTGGGCGCTTTGGTTGAAGTGCGTTCCGATAAGAATGGTGCAGCAACGGCTGATGTAAACGGCACTCCGGCCAATACAAGCATCACTTCATACGCATTCGAAATGACATACGGTTTCTGATCTCCCTGATCGGAATGGTGATGGGGGATGGCTGCATCCATCCTCCGTCACTTTTAAAGTTTATGCACATACCAAACTCAAAGGAGAAGATAGTATGAAAATGATTCGAGCCATTATCAAACCATTCAAGCTTGATGATGTAAAAGACAAACTCATTGAAGTGGGCGTGACCGGCCTGACTGTGACTGAAGTGCGTGGTCATGGGCGTCAGAAGGGCCATACAGAACTGTATCGCGGTGCCGAATACAATGTGGACTTTGTGCCTAAAACCGAAATTTCTGTTGTGGTGGGTGCCGATCAGGTGGATGAAATCGTCGAAGCCATTATCGAAGCGGCGCGTTCAGGCAAAGTGGGCGATGGCAAAATATTTGTATCTGAAGTTGAAAAAGTCGTCCGTATTCGCACCGGTGAAACCGATGCGGATGCATTATAAGAGGGGAGAGGGATAAATGAAAAATATAATTTCCAAAATTGGCTTGATGCTTCCGGCGGCGCTTTTGACGCCCGCACTGGCATTTGCTGAAGATGCGCCAACATTGAATTCCGGCGATACCGCCTGGATGCTTACATCCACCGCTCTGGTGCTGATGATGACCTTGCCGGGTCTGGCGCTGTTCTACGGCGGCATGGTGCGCAAGAAGAATGTATTATCCATGTGTATGCAGACGATTGCGATTGCATCCCTGATGAGCGTCTTGTGGGTTGTGCTGGGTTATTCACTGGCCTTTGGTGAGGGAACGGCCTTTATTGGCGGTTTAGGCAAGGCGTTTTTCTCGGGCGTAGGTTATGATACCCTGTCCGGTACGATTCCGGAAACTGTGTTTGCCACCTTCCAGATGACATTTGCCATTATTACGCCGGTGCTGATTATCGGTGCCTTTGCCGAGCGCATGAAGTTTTCCGCTGTGATGTTGTTTACCGGCGTGTGGGTATTGGCTGTATATGCACCGATTTGTCACTGGGTATGGGGCGGCGGTTTCCTGGGTGATATGGGTACACTCGATTTCGCTGGCGGTACGGTCGTGCATATCAATGCCGGTGTTGCCGGGCTCGTTTGCGCCCTGATGCTGGGTAAACGCACCGGTTATCCAAAAGAGCCGATGATGCCGCATAATCTGGTGCTGACCATGATTGGCGCAGCATTGCTGTGGGTTGGCTGGTTCGGCTTCAATGCCGGTTCGGAACTGGCTGCTGATGGTACGGCGGGCATGGCGATGCTGGTTACTCAGGTGGCGACCGCAACGGCTGTTCTGGCCTGGTGTATCGCTGAAAAAATGGTATTTGGAAAATCCAGTTTGCTGGGCGCATGTTCCGGCGCTGTCGCAGGGCTCGTCGCTATTACGCCTGCCGCCGGTTTTGTCGGCCCGATTGGCGCTTTGGCCATTGGTGCGGCGGCTGGCGTATTGTGCTTCTGTGCGGTTGCGTTTATGAAGAAAGCGCTGGGTTATGATGATTCGCTCGATGCGTTTGGTGTGCATGGCATTGGCGGCATCGTTGGCGCGCTTCTGACAGGCGTGTTTGTGTCCTCCTCTTTTGGCGGCGCAGGCCTGGCTGATGGCATGACGATTGGCAGTCAGGTGTTTGTTCAGATGAAGGCTATTCTGGTGACAATTGCTTATTGCGCCGTCGTTACCTTCGTAATTTTGAAAGTGATCGATATGACCGTGGGTCTGCGTGTGGATGAAGAAGCAGAACGCGAAGGGCTCGATATCACATCACATGGCGAGCAGGTGCTGGGTTAAGCGGATTTGTAAGCTATAGAATTGTAGAAGATTTTATAAAAACAGTATTCCCACCCGGTTCAGGAATATTATATCTTCTGCAAATGGGCGGGGAGCGATTTTATCGCTCCCCGTTTTTGTTTGGTTCCGGCTATTGCGCAATCAGATAAATCAGTATCAGGTTCATGAGTACAAGCATGATAGAAAGCCCACGCCAGAAGCTGACCGGGTCGCGCTCCAGCAAGGGTGCATGGGTTCGCATCAGCGCCGGGTTGGGGGAGCACAAATCAGCAAAAAATTCAGACATGACGTCGTAGCGTTTGTCCGGGTCGGGCTGCACTGCTTTGCGGATCGCGCCATCCATCCATACTGGAACATTCAGATTATATTTGCGGATAGAAATATAATCGTAGTTTTTCCGTGCTTTGGCGGCATCCTGTTTGCCGTAGGGGAGGTGGCCGCCACTGAGCATTTCGTACACCGTCACGCCGAGTGAAAAGAGATCGCTTTTGGCTGTGCCTTCAAAGCCGTCGAATAACTCCGGTGCGATATAGTTGGCGGTGCCCTCGACATGCAGTTGCTCAACGGGCGTATGCACTTCTTTCAGGCCAGCCACCTGGGTGGAACCGAAATCAATGATTTTGATGCTGTGATGTTTATCAATCATGATGTTGGCAGGCTTGATGTCCTGATGCACCATCTCCTTGCGGTGAAAGGCGCGTAAACCTTTGATGATCTGATCGACGATGCGGCGCACTTCGTCCAGATCGGGCTCGGGATGATCCAGTATCCACTGTGCCAGAGAGCTGCCTTCAAGAAATTCAGTGACATAATAAATGCAACTGCGCGGACGTTTGAGGTGGTGAACCTTGAATACATGCGGGTTATCAATGCGCCTGCCAACCCAGACTTCGTGCAGGAATTTATCAATATAAGCCGGATCATCTTCAAAATTCACCGAGGGGGTTTTAATCACCACGGTTTCACC
>CAZKME010000118.1:0-6209 GCA_964553725.1 uncultured Zetaproteobacteria bacterium | reverse complement strand
CAGATGAATCAAGAGCTTGCGCTATGTATGTGCGAGGACTTGCAGGATCTAGGTACCATATCACGGCGGCTATCCACGATGGCGACTACATGAACGGTGTTGCCAAGGATGCGATAAAGAATTCTCCAGGGCTTTTCAGTCAACTGGCGATATTGCAACACGCCGATGTCGAGCAGTTCGGGGACGATCACCCTGCACTTTGCCATGCTGACCAGTTTTGAAGCTTTACGCTCCAGACGTAAGACAACCTCTAACGCGATTTCAATGCCATCCTCCTCAGCAATATAGTTGGCGATATCATCCAGATCAGCGCGAGCGACATCCGCTCGACAGTGCCATTCAACGCCTGATCAGACTAACTCAAAAGCCCAATGTGGCGCGATGATGCATCTGCTTTGATGCTGACTTCTTCGCCCAGCTCCCGCACAACCTTTGTAGGGGGAAGCACTGCCCTGTGGTGCGAAGGCTTGTGCGCGTGCATCGGAGTTCAACTGTAGGTACGCTTCGTGCAAGATTTGACTGGAGAGTTTTTATGCCTGTTTACCGTTCTCGTACGACTACCCATGGCCGCAATATGGCCGGAGCACGCTCATTGTGGCGTGCCACCGGCATGAAAGATGGTGATTTTGATAAACCGATCATCGCGGTAGTGAATTCATTCACCCAGTTTGTGCCCGGCCATGTACACCTGAAAGATCTGGGGCAGATGGTAGCACGCGAGATTGAAGCGGCAGGCGGCGTGGCCAAGGAATTCAATACGATTGCCGTGGATGATGGCATCGCCATGGGCCACGGTGGCATGCTCTATTCATTGCCGAGCCGCGAGATTATCGCTGATTCGGTGGAATATATGGCCAATGCTCATTGCGCCGATGCGCTGGTGTGTATTTCCAACTGCGATAAAATTACGCCGGGCATGATGATGGCGGCCTTGCGCCTGAATATTCCGGCTGTGTTTGTCTCCGGCGGCCCGATGGAAGCGGGCAAGGTGACGATTGATAATCGTGAAAAATTACTCGATCTGGTCGATGCGATGGTGATGGCGGCTGATCCGAATGAATCGGATGAGGATGTGGCGGCGGTCGAACGCTCCGCTTGCCCGACCTGCGGTTCGTGTTCCGGCATGTTCACGGCCAATTCGATGAACTGTCTGGCTGAAGCGCTGGGGTTGGCTTTGCCGGGCAACGGTTCGCTGTTGGCAACACACGCTGATCGCAAGGCGCTGTTTCTCAAAGCAGGGCGTTTGGTTGTGGATTTGTGTAAACGTTATTACGAAGGCAATGATGCATCCGTGCTGCCGCGCTCGATTGCCACGTTTGAAGCCTTTGAAAATGCCATGGCGCTCGATATTGCCATGGGCGGCAGCACCAATACCGTGCTGCATCTACTGGCCTGCGCCCAGGAAGCCGGTGTTGATTTCAGCATGAATGATATTGATCGCATGAGTCGCAAAGTTCCGAATCTGTGCAAGGTCGCGCCTGCTGTGCAACAGTATCACATGGAAGATGTGCACCGCGCCGGTGGCGTGATCGGTATTCTGGCCGAGCTGGACAGGGGTAAACTGCTGCATCGTGATGTGCCAACGGTGCACGCTTCAACGCTGGGAGCGGCGCTTGATGCCAATGATGTGATGAATCAAGCCAATACGAAACCGCGTGAGATGTTCCGCGCCGCACCCGGCGGCATTCCCACGCAGGTGGCTTTCTCGCAATCCGAACGCTGGAAATCTCTGGATACGGATCGTGAAACAGGATGCATTCGCGATATTGAACATGCGTATTCAAAGGAGGGGGGATTGGCTGTGCTGTTCGGCAATATTGCCGAGCATGGTTGTATTGTGAAGACAGCAGGCGTGGATGAATCAATCTGGAAGTTCACCGGCACTGCTCGCGTATTTGAATCGCAGGATGATGCTGTGACGGCGATTCTGAACGATAAAATTGTCGCCGGTGATGTGGTTATCATCCGCTACGAAGGCCCGAAAGGCGGCCCCGGCATGCAGGAAATGCTCTACCCGACCTCCTATATGAAATCCAAAGGCATGGGCAAAGTGTGCGCTCTGCTCACCGATGGTCGTTTCTCCGGCGGAACTTCGGGTCTCTCGATTGGCCACGCCTCCCCGGAAGCAGCAGAAGGCGGTGCTATTGGTTTGATCGAAGAGGGGGATAAAATAGAGATCGATATTCCTAATCGTTCTATTCATTTAGCAGTTTCTATTCAAGTGATTGATGATCGGAGAGCGGCGATGGAAGCAAAAGGCAGTGAGGCATGGAAACCGGTATTGCGTGACCGTGTCGTCTCCAAGGCCCTGCAAGCCTACGCCGCCCTGACCACCAGCGCGGATCGCGGCGCTGTGCGTGATTTGGAACAGTTGAAGTAGCACGATGATAGTTACCGTTAAAGTCTTGGAGGTGCGACTTCAGTCGCGCTAAATGTCGCAGAAATGCGCAGCTATCACCCCAGGGCGCTCTCTCTGCTGCAAGCAGCATTCACCTTGAGCAGCACATCCAAGTATGCTGAATAGACGATAAAAGAACAGGTTTTCTTGGCGTCTTTGCGCCTTTGCGTGAAATGTTTTTGATTTGGCGTTTGGAAAGCGATGCCACGCAAAGTACGCAGGCTTGTAGTGTTCGCCTGTGGAATGATATGATCCACAATCAGGAGTTTTTTATCATGCCCGAAAATGATCAATCTGTAATTATTGAATCGATTAAGAAGAAACAGGAAAATATCGCTGTGGTCATCGGCGTCGTATTTGCGCTGACGATGTGCGTGTACTTTTTCACCTATGCCATGCTGGTGGATAAAGGATTATCTGGCCCGCTATGGCTGATGGGGCTTTCAAGCATCGCGATGTTGCTGGTTCTTATCAAACTGAAACCTGTTTCATTCTTTTTTGCAAGACTATGGCTCGCTCGCCGACCCAACTATAGTGATGCATTTACGGTGATCGCAGCGACTGATAAATAATGTTTAAGCGGAGGTAAGATGGAATATTCAATGAAGATAAACATAAAACTATCCATTGCGGCCATGATGATAGCAGGTCTGGCGCTATCGACATCGGCTTTTGCCTGTGATGCTGCCGGGCCGAATACGCATGTCGGACAGGTGCTCAGTGTTGACGGTAATCATTTTACCATTCGCGATGCCCAAACCGGCGGGCCGATTTCTTTCACTGCCAGCAAAGAAGTGCAGGATTCCCTGCCTGCGCCGGGCGATCATGTATCTATTAAATACTCCGGGGATGAGAAAGACTTAATCGCTGAATCTGTTCACTAACTTTTAATCTAGCGAACGCATCTTGCGCACTTCTTGAGTGCGCTTGGATGAATATGCCCTCAGGATAATAATCCAATGGGTGGAGACAAGTCTATGCAACATCCTTTGCAACAACTCAACGATCAGATCAAACAACGCATTCTCGGTCAGGAGCAACTGGTCAACCGCATGCTGATTGCCTTGCTGGCAGACGGACATTTGCTGGTTGAAGGTGCGCCGGGACTGGCCAAGACCAAGGCCATTAAAGTGCTGGCCGGTGGTATCGAAGGTGATTTTCACAGGGTTCAGTTTACACCTGATTTATTGCCCTCGGATTTAACCGGTACGGAAGTCTATCGCCCGCAGGATGGTTCGTTTCATTTTCAGCAGGGGCCGCTGTTTCATAATCTGATTCTGGCCGATGAAATCAACCGGGCTCCGGCCAAGGTGCAGGCGGCATTACTCGAAGCCATGGCGGAACGCCAAATCACTGTCGGCAAGGTGTCGCACCAGTTGCCTGAATTATTTCTGGTTATGGCCACGCAAAATCCGATTGAGCAGGAGGGCACCTATCCGTTGCCCGAGGCGCAACTGGATCGGTTCCTGATGCATGTGCGTATTGATTATCCTGATACGGCGACCGAAAAACAGATTCTACGCTTGTCGCGTCAGGAATTTGAACATGGCGATAGCAAAATCACCCAGCAGGTTTCCCAGACTGATTTATTCTCGGCCAGAACGGAGTCCATGAGCTTGCATATGGCCGAAGCGCTGGAAGATTATATTGTGCATCTGGTCATGGCGACGCGAGAGCCTGCGAAATACAGCTCTGATTTGAAAAAATGGATTCAGTATGCGGCCAGCCCGCGCGCCACGATTGCGCTGGATCGTTGCTCGCGCGCCCATGCATGGTTGGCCGGACGTGATTATGTCAGCCCCGAAGATGTGCAGGCCATCGCACCGGACGTATTACGCCATCGTTTATTGCTCAGCTTTGAAGCCGAAGCCGCAGGTATCACCAGCGACGATGCCATCGCCGAATTACTCAAACGCGTGGCAGTACCGTAAACAATCAAAATCACTTACCGCAAAGGCACAAAGACACAAAGTAAAAACATTTCTGGATAAACGACTTTGTTGATGGGATAGAATAAAAATAGTTACTCTTTCCTTTGTAGAATACATCAATACGAGTATTTCTTTGTTTTTCCTTTGTGTCTTCGTGGTAAATCTTGTTTCTTAGTACTTTATCAGAAAATCAGGAGAAAACACTGCAACGTCCGAGCCCGATCAAACCTGATCTGAATTATCTGATTCAGCTGCAACGCCAGGCGGCGAGCTTGAGGCTGCGCGAGGGTTATCCGCGTGCACTGATGGCAGGCGCTCATCTGTCCCGCTTTCAGGGGCGCGGGGTGGAGTTTGATGAGGTGCGCCCTTATCAGCCCGGCGATGAAATTCGTAATATGGACTGGCGGGTAACGGCGCGTACAGGCAAACCGCATACGAAGTTGTTTCGCGAAGAACGCGAGCGACCGGCGCTATTATTGCTGGATTTACGCCCCTCGATGTTTTTTGCCACCCACGGGGCGTTAAAAGCTGTGGTGGCGGCTGAATGCGCCAGCCTGTTGGCCTGGAGTGTGGTGCATCAGGGTGATCGGATTGGCAGTATGTTGCTTGATGCCGAACATCGCTCGGTGGCCGCCAGCATTCGCCCGGCACGCGGTAAACGATCCGTCATGCGTTTATTGGGCCAAATCGTCGATCATGCCGGTTGGCAGCAACGCCACACTGATCCAGGTGAATCTCTGTTGCCGGTTTTGCAACGCGCTGCGCATGCGGCCCGTTCGGGCAGTATGTTATTGATTGTCAGCGATGGCAGGGGAGTCGATGATGCATCACAGGCCTTACTCACGCAGTTACTGAAACACCATCAAATCGTTTTTGTCATGGTGTTTGATACCTTTGAGAAACTTATGCCCGATGCGGGCCTGTTACACGCGTTCGATGGCGTATCTGTGCGACAAATCAATGCGGCGGATACTGCTGTTCGCCATCAGTTTGCCGAGCATTTTTATCAACGGCGGGCGCGTTTGCAGGAACTGGCGCAATTACCCGGCTTTTTTCTGATTGAATGTTCAACTACGGATGATCCGTTTACAGCGCTACAGGCTACGTTGGGAGTGGTGCGGTGAAGCAGGATCCATTGGCCGGATTACACGATATCCATTTGCCCGAACCTGTTTCCTGGTGGCCGCCTGCGCCCGGCTGGTGGATACTGCTTGCGCTGGTTTTGTTGATGATCGCGGCACTGCTTTGGTGGTGGCAACGTCGAAAGCAGCAGCGGAGGAAACCGAAACAGTTTACACAGCGGGATATGCTTGATCAGGCGCTGTCTGAACTGAGTGTGCTGCAACAGCAGACCGCTGATGGTAATAATATTCTTGTTTTGGTGGCTGATTTGTCCGCTCTGCTGCGACGGGTATCCATACGTTTGGAGCAGGGTGATGCGAGCATCGCAGGCTTGAGCGGCGAAGCCTGGCTGCTTTGGCTGGATGCGCAGTGGGAGAAGGATGCATTCGCGCAAGGGGCAGGGCGGCAACTGCTTGATGCGCCTTTTCAGCGCGATGGACAGGTGGACATTGATTCGCTGCTACAAATCAGCAGCGACTGGCTACAGGCGCAACGATAATGGAGACGTTGTTTGAATCGTTAACATGGCAATGGTTGTGGGCTTTTGCCTTGCTGCCGCTGCCATTGCTGGTGCGCATGCTCATGCCGCCGGTTCGTCGCCAGCAGGCGGTTGCCTTTATCCCGTTTGCTTCTGAATGGCCGGACTCTGTATCTGTTCAAGCCGGTAAACGCGAACAGGTTCGTTTATGGTTGGTCGCCATCATCTGGTTGCTGGCAATCATGGCGACCGCACGACCGCAGTGGATTGGCGATGCGGT
>CAZKME010000117.1:0-6363 GCA_964553725.1 uncultured Zetaproteobacteria bacterium | reverse complement strand
CATCACCACCCCTGAAATAATCAATCCATATTGATGTATCAACCAATACGTCCATTACATTAATGGCGGTTTCTGATTTCGTTAAGATCAATATCTAATTCAATTTTCCCTTGATAATTCTTAAGATTAGATATTCTTGATTTTCTTAATAAGTCTTCCAAAGCTTTGATAATAACAGCGGTCTTTGTCTTGGTGTGTGTGCTTTCCATTGCCTCATTAAGTAATTTTTCAGGTAAGTCTAAGGTTGTTCTCATGTGTCACTCCATAGTTTATGCATGAAATCATAGAAGGTTATGCATAAACCATCAAGAGGAAGGATAACGCCTGGCATCAGGGGCGCGAAGCGTCCCTTGGATGCACTGGTAAGCTGCTTTATACAATTGAAACCTCAATCTTTCGACCAAGAACTGCAGCAAATTTTTCCAAGGTAGATAGTTTTATATCTTCTGAATGATTTTCAATTCTTGAAATGGCTGATTTTTTTGTATGTAATTTTTCAGCTATTTCCTCTTGCGTTAAACCCGAGGCTTCTCTGGCCTGGCGAAGAAGGACGCCAATTTTAAAAGACTGGTAGCCATCTTCGTAGTTTTCTCTGAAGTCAGAATCAGTAGCTTTCCGGTTGCTGATATATTTTTGCAAGTCACTCATGACAGCCTCCTGTTGAGATAGTTCTTTTTTCTTGTTTCTGCGATCTGAATTTCTCTCTTGGGTGTTTTTTGTGTTTTCTTTTGGAATGCGTGATTAAGAATCACTAAGTTTTCACCATCCAAAAAGCCAAGCAAGCGAAATATATTATTTCCTACTTGTATGCGAACTTCCCAAATATCATCAGTATTTACGAGCTTCTTAAAGTATTTGGTTGGAATAACTTGCAACTCTTCGATTAATTGAAGCGTCCACGCTACTTTTTGCGCTTGCTTTCCTGACAGAGAGTTCAGGAACACCTCAATAGGGCAAACACCAGAATCAGATTGATAGAACCGTATCTTTCTCATTTGCCAATGTTAACGTGTGAGTGAACTTATTACAATTCTGGTAACGCTAACATTCATATAGACAGAATGGGCTGATATGTGGATAGATTTAATCTATATATTGACATTGGATAGTCCCCCACTCCCATACTGTGTTTTATGTTTGATCAATAGGATAATCCTTCGCAGGGTAAAAGGCAAACTGACTCGCCGGAGCGTGAGGCGGCGGTTGCGCGGTTCTGGGATAAGTATATTGCTATCATTTATGAGAAATTTCGGAGATGCAATACATAATTCCAAACTAACGTCAGGGATCAGGCACAAGGTCTTTTTTCGCGTACTTTCGCCTCACCCTAATAGCTTTCCTACCTTCCTCTTCCGATGCCAAGCCTGCATGTGTGAATGATTTTCTTCTGTATGCCCCATAAATATGGGACAAAAACGGCGAGGTGGATTTATGAATCGTCCGGGCTAAAGCAAAGGGTCGGCAAGGCTGAGCAATGTTCGTCTGTATATCCGGCATGCAGTGGTCAGGTTAACCGCCAGCAACATAAAGGAAACAACAGACAGGAGACCGGCTGGATAGGTGAACCATTGCGGCCAAATGACTGCGGCCAGGAGCAATAACAGCGCTGCCAAATGAACAAACATCTGACGACGAGCCCGGCTCTCCGGGATGATTTCATTTACCGTAGGGAGGCCAGACTGACTGATGTGCCGACTTTGCAAGTGAAACCAGATCAGAAAGGGCACGATTTTGTAAAGCATCCCACTGATGACCGAAACGGCGAATCCGACTATATACAGAACGCCAAGCACCATATCGTAGCTTGACCAAGCAGCCAGTTCCGGCAAAAACTGGCCGCTGATCCAGACAGAAGCAGCCGCAATCAGAGCAACCATGCCAATACGCCAGAATTCCATGGTGACATTAGAACGGCGCCTGCGTCTGTTTTTTTGTAAATAGAGCGTTGTGATGGCAAAACAGATGAACATTGCCGCGATGCACAGGCCGAGCAGTGTGAGCAGCTCACCGGGCATGATCAGCAGATAAGATACCGCCCACAAAATCAAAACAACAAACATCACATTGCCCAGCCAGCGTTGCATCCGGAGCGGATAAGCCGGTGTCATCTGGAACATTGGAATCACTTCATAGGCGATGCTGAAAATCAGCAACCCTACCCAACCGATCAGACCCCAGGCCATGTGTATATTCGACCAGAAATGAGCCACATAGGTTTGAAACTGCCAGATAAACTCCGCACCGATTCTCAGCCCGAAAGCCAGCGTGATGACCAGAGAGAAAACAGCCAGGCGAATACCACTTACAGTTGAACTGCGCACCTTTGATTGCACCAGACTCAATACCATGACAACCACAAAGAATATCAGTGCCATAGACAGCGTAAGCAATGCAATGCGCATCAGGCCGGCATGATCGAACCAAAAACCGCCAGCGAGCGCGGCAACACCCGTGCATAAAAGTGAATGAACCACAAAACTGGTCAAGCGAGGACGCCATATTGGAGAGCCGGCAACCACCGGCATCATTTGCAGTAGAGCGCCTGCCATGCTCATGGTGATAAATCCCAGGGTCATCAGATGGGTCAGTGCCATGGTTTCAGGCATCCAGCGGCCTGATAATATCCCGGGGCCGGAAACGACCAGCATTGCCGATGCCACAACCCCGAAGACAGGCGCACTGAGAAAAAAACGCAACGGCACGGTAATCGGAGGCGCTTGCTCCAAAGCCAGCCCCGGAGTTTGACTCATTCGCCTGAGTTGTTCAGCGCACTACGCTGCACAGCGAGCTGCACGAGCTCAAAAGCCTTGTCATCACGAACATGCCAGATGAATAATTCGAAGGCGCTGTGCTGCCCTGGCTGAGCCGTATGGGAAAAGCCTTCCCGCCTCAGGATATCGTAAAGCGGGAATGGTTCGCGGTGAATCCATACACGCAAATAACAGCCCTGCGCAATGGACTCCATGGCTGAAAGAATGCGTTCCATCGGTTCAGGCGGATCGAGCAGGTTAACATCAAGGCATTGCTCCGGATTCATAGGCTGTCAGGTTTCTCCTTCTCGTGCGCACAATTGCGCCATCACTTCACCCTGTTCAGCGGCGAGAATCTGATCGGCCATGGCATAGAGGATGCCTTCTTCCTTGAGATTGTGCTGCTGGATCAACATCAGCAAGGTGTCTGTCAATCCGAGGCAGTGTTCAGATTGTCGCAGTGTTATATCTTCTTTGATTTCGCGGAACAGCCGACGCATATTTTCATGTTCTGCGCGCATCACCTGAACAGGCCCCATGCCCGGCCCCATTCTCTGTTCCATAGCAGGAAAAAGCACTTTTTCCTCTTTATTCAGATGGCATTCCATATTTGCCAGGAAATCAGAAAAAAGTTTTTCTGCCTCATCCCAGTTGTGCTGTGTAACCGATTCCTCGAACACATCAATCAAGCCGTCACAAGCGCGATGTTCTCGCGTTAGTATACTGCGTATGCTTTCCATTCATCGCTCCTGGCCCGCATCATTCCCGAATATTCCCTGCCAACACCGTCACGAGCATGAGGGCGGAAAATTCAAATTAATCTCCATGATGGTTTATGAAAATTACAGGCGTAATAATAGATAAGTTTTCTAACTATATATACGCCTGATTGCATTGATGTGTATCAAGGCAGATCAGTGAAATTTGTAATCTGCAGGTTCTCATGTGTTTCTCCCGGACGCGCATCCATCGACGCCAGCGGATGGCAATTAAAAGCAGGACTACCTGAATGAATCCGTGGTCGCTATGCTTGCCTCCATGCGAT
This sequence comes from uncultured Zetaproteobacteria bacterium, assembly GCA_964553725.1. Taxonomy (GTDB): domain Bacteria; phylum Pseudomonadota; class Zetaproteobacteria; order Mariprofundales; family Mariprofundaceae; genus Mariprofundus. The sequence goes on along the minus strand of CAZKME010000117.1, from coordinate 2,568 downwards.
ATTCCAGATTTTTTATTCCAACGCTTCGGGACGACCCGGCTGATGCCGAGGTAATCTCCCATAAATTACTGCTGCGCGCCGGTTATATCCGCCGTGTTACCTCCGGCGTGTACGATTATCTGCCGTTGGGCTTGCGCGTGCTAAGAAAAATCGAAGCCGTGGTTCGCGATGAAATGAATCGGGCCGGAGCGCAGGAAATATTGATGCCGATGGTGCAGCCGTGCGAGCTGTGGGAAAAGTCCGAACGTATGGAAAAATACGGGCCGGAACTGTTGCGTTTCAAGGATAGGCACGGCCATGAATCCTGTCTCGGCCCAACGCATGAGGAGGTGATTTGCGATCTGGTCAGTCGTGAATTGCGCTCCTATAAACAACTGCCGATGAATCTGTATCAGATTCAGAATAAATTCCGTGATGAGATTCGCCCCCGTTTCGGGCTGATGCGCGGGCGCGAATTTGTCATGAAAGACGCCTATTCTTTCCATGCCGATGAAGAAAGTCTGGCGGCTGAATATAAAAACATGTTTGATGCCTATGGCCGGATTTTTACACGCCTTGGTTTGAAATTCCGTTCAGTGGAAGCCGATACCGGCTCGATTGGTGGCAGCGATTCGCATGAATTTCATGTGCTGGCCGAATCGGGCGAGGATCTGATCGCCCATTGTTCTGGCTGTGATTATGCCGCCAATGTGGAAAAAGCCATATCGGAACGTCTCGTCGAATCTGGCGAAGCGGCGGAACTGGCCGTTGTTGATACGCCTGCCGTAACGTCTGTAGAAGATGTGGCTGAATTTCTCTCGGTCGATATTGCCTCGCTGGTCAAGACGCTGGTCTATCGTGCTGTCGGAGGCGAATCGGATGGCGAAATCGTGGCAGCTTGTGTGCGCGGCGACGATCAGGTGCAGGAAATCAAGCTGGCCCATGTGCTTGGCGCAGACAGCGTTGAAATGGCCAGCGATGAAGATATCTCCGGCATTGGCGGCGTCACCGGTTTTGTCGGCCCGCAGAGTCTGTCCGCTCGCGTGATTCTGGATAACAGTTTGAACCGGGCTATTTGCCTTGTGGCCGGAGCCAATGCTAAAGACGCCCATGTCACCGGGCTGGATGTGGCGCGTGATGCAGGCGATGCTGAATTTGCCGACCTGCGCCAAACGCGGGCAGGAGACAATTGCAGCCGTTGCGGCGCAACGATTGAACTGTCCCACGGCATTGAGGTCGGGCAGGTGTTTGCGCTCGGCACGCGTTATACCGAACCGATGCAAGTGATGTTCCAGAATCAGCAGGGTAAACGCAGCGTGGCGACGATGGGGTGTTATGGCATCGGTATCTCCCGTTTGGTGGCGGCAATCGTTGAACAGTGCAATGATGACTCGGGCATCACCTGGCCGCTTGATTTGGCCCCGTTCCAGCTTGATTTGATCAGCATGGGTAAAACCGATGCGGTACTGGAAGCATCAGCTTCGATTTATCATCAATTGACAGATGCAGGCATAGATGTGCTGTGGGATGAACGTAAAGAACGGCCCGGCGTCAAATTCAAGGATGCCGAGCTGATTGGCATACCATTCCAGATTGTGGTCGGTGATCGCGGCCTGAATGATGGCATGGTGGAAATCGGCTGGCGCAAGGCGGATCGACGCAGCGTTGCACTGACCGATGTCGTATCGGTTGTGTTGTCTGAACTAGACTCAACGGAGACGGAAAACTGAACGCTGATGAATTAAGGCGACGCCTCGGCGACAGATCGCCCAAGGCCATTCTGGCCGGGGTGATGGTGGCCGGTTTTGTGGTGACCATCCCCTTCTGGCTGAACAGCAATACCGAAGACAAACAGCATCTGGAACAAACTGCGGTCAAACAGATTGTCGAAAAGAACCTCGGCCTGCTCGATATTGAGCCGCAAGAGAAAGAAGAGCTGCGCCAGATGTTGGAACCGGCGGCACCAACCGGACAGACTGATTTCGAGCGTACGGTCTGGGTCAAGGATATTATTGCAACGATTCGCCCCTGGGTGGCCGATACTGATGAGGCAAAAACCATTGCTCGCTGGGTCTATGTGTACAGCAAAAAACAAAAACTTTCTCCCGAGCTGATTCTCGGCGTGATTGCGGTGGAATCGCAATTCGATCATTTTGCGGTCAGCAATGTCGGCGCGGTCGGCTTGATGCAGGTGATGCCGTTCTGGAAAAAGGAACTGGGCAAACCGGATGATAATCTGCTCAGTATTGAGACCAATGTACGCTATGGCTGCGCCATTATCCGCCATTATCTTGATCGTTATAAAACATATGATCGTGCGCTGGGCGCTTATAATGGTTCACTGGGGCGCATGAAATATCCCAATAAAGTGTATGCCAAAATGAAAAAATTCAAGGCTACGAATAGCGGCATTTAGCCTGAAACCAACAACATGCCTGCATGGATTTTTTTCACCGCGTGATCCACTCAATGTTTCAGCGCAGACTTACTAATACCTAGATCCTGCACGATGATAGTTACCCGTTAAAGTCCCGGAGGTGCGACTTCAGTCGCGCTAAATGGCGCAGAAATGCGCAGCTAACACCCCAG
>CAZKME010000116.1:4470-6386 GCA_964553725.1 uncultured Zetaproteobacteria bacterium | reverse complement strand
TGACAACCGCTCAAGGCCATGCCAGCCAAAGCCAGCAGAACAGCCAGAGATCTAAAAGAAACTATCATGTTGTGCTGATACATATCTCCCCTTTTGACATAAATCAAGGTTTCCAATGCCTGAATATTAGCAAGCTTTGCGCCATAGGTTAAACTGGCATATTCTATGCTCGTTTTTAATGGATGGGTAATATTATGATGCGGTAGAAGAGGTATCTGAGGCAATGCAAATTCTCTATATTGAAGATGACAGCGGTTTGGCTCGTCTGGTTCAGCGGCGTCTGCAACGGGAAAACGAATTTACTGTCAGGACAGCGGCAGATGGTACATCGGGTTTGCAATCCATCGCGGCCAATACGCCGGATGCCGTTATCATTGATTATATCCTGCCCGATATGAACGGGCTGGATGTGCTCAAGGCGATTGATGCCGAATATCCGGCTATCGTCACCATCATGGTCACGGGCGCAGGCGATGAAGCTGTTGCAGTCCATGCCATGAAATACCATGCGCGGGATTATATCGTCAAAGATACGGCGGGTAAGTATCTCGATGCCTTGCCGAAACTGATTGCCCAGCTGATTGAGCATCAGCATCTGATTTCCAGACAGCAGGAATCAGATCGGGAAATCCGCTCATTATCTGCGGCTGTCAGCCAGTCCGGCGATGCAATTCTTATCTTCAATACGGATGGTGCGGTGACTTACGCCAATGATGCCTTTGAACGCATGACCGGCTATTTGGCGAAGGATATCATCGGCAGCAATCCGACCATGGATCAGCAGCAGGCATGGCCGTTGACGCATGCCTTATGGGGCCGGGTGACTTCGGCGGAAACATTCGAAAGCAAGCTAACCGAGCGGCGCAGGGATGGCAGTTTTTTTCCGGCCATTGTAAACATTTCACCGATTCTGGATGGGCAGGGTAATGTTGAGCGCCATCTGGCCTGCCTGAAAGATATGAGCGATTACGAAACGCTGCTGGCCGAGTTCAATCAGGCGCAGAAAATGGAAGCTGTCGGCACGCTGGTTGCCGGCATTGCGCATGATTTCAATAACACCCTGGCCGCCATCTCCGGCAATCTGTATCTGGCCAAAAATCATGCTGCCGCCATACCTGATGTGGTCAGTAAAATCACCGCAGTGGAGGGGCTTTGTTCACATGCGGCCAGCATGATTCAGCAATTACTCACCTTTGCCAGAAAATCCATGACCGATATGAAAGCGGTGGAAATCAGCTCGTTTGTTAAAGAGGCCGTCAAAATACAGCAGGTTTCGATTCCTGAAAATATTGTTTTCGAGTGCGATTTTGGTACGAGCGATTTGTATATCCGTGGTGATATCAGCCTGCTTCAGCAGGTGATTATGAATCTGTTGAATAATGCCAGAGATGCGGTTCAGGATGCTGCCAATCCATGTATTTCCATTCGTCTTGAGCCTTACAGAGTCGGCTCGAAACCGCCTCATCAACATACTGATCTGGCTGCTGGCAATTATGTCTGCATCACCATTGCGGATAACGGTAGCGGCATAGATAAGCATGTTATGGAGCATATCTTTGAACCGTTTTTCACCACCAAAGCCGTGGACAAAGGTACCGGGCTTGGGCTGGCCATGGCTTATGGCGCGATTCAGTCGCATGGCGGTGTGATTCAGGTGAATAGCCGTGTTGGTAAGGGCGCGGCATTTAAAATGTATTTGCCATTGATTGAGCTGCCGCATCATCAATCGGATCAACAAAGCCCGCAACAGATAGCCAAAGGCCATGGCGAGACCATTTTACTGGCAGATGATAACAACGCGATTATCAAGGCCGGAACTGCCGTGCTGGAGAGTCTGGGTTATAAGGTTTTAACGGCGATGGATGGTGATGAAGCAGTCGAAGTCTATCGCTCACACAAAGATGTTATTGCGCTGG
>CAZKME010000116.1:0-4370 GCA_964553725.1 uncultured Zetaproteobacteria bacterium | reverse complement strand
GCGCGGATATGTGCGGTCACAGAGCGCATCTGCAACGAGCGGGGTGCCCGAATCAGGGAGAAGTTGCTGTTAGCAGAACAGCGTCTGGCCAAAAAAGTATTCGATGTCACCAGGGAAGGCATTGTGATTACCAATGCCGATATTCTGATTGAGGCTGTGAATCCGGCGTTTACCGCCATTACCGGTTATACGTTTGAAGAAGTGGTTGGCAAAAATCCAGCCATGCTCAGATCGGAACGTAGCGATGATGTTTTTTATCGCAAAATATGGAAAGCCATAGAGCAATACGATTGCTGGGAAGGCGAAATCTGGAACAGGAAAAAGTCCGGTGAAGTGTACCCTGAATGGCTGACGATCAATACCATCCGTGATGATGCAGGCGAGATCAGTGAGTATATCGGCGTATTTACCGATATTACCCGCCGTAAGGCCGATGCGGAAAAAATCTGGCATCAAGCCAATTATGATAAACTGACCGACCTGCCCAACCGGGCGCTATTGATTGATCGTGCACAGGCGGCTTTGGGTCGGGCGCGGCGTGAACAGACGTCGATGGCGGTGATGTTTGTCGATCTTGATCGCTTCAAGCAGATTAATGATCATCATGGGCATGCTGTGGGCGATGCGCTGCTGATCGAGGTGGCCCGGCGCATTGCCTCGGTATTGCGTAAGAGTGATACAGTCATTCGTCTGTCCGGCGATGAGTTTATTGTGTTGATGCCGGTGATTCATCAGGTTGCGGATGCAGGATGGGTGGCGGAAAAGGTGATTAAAGCCCTTTCAGAAACCTATATCGTGGATGAAAACAGGATGTCTATTTCGGCTTCGGCAGGGATTTCGGTATTTCCCGGCGATGGTGAAGATATAGACGTTCTGCTCAGTCACGCAGATATGGCCATGTACAAAGCCAAGGAACTTGGCCGAAATCAGCATCTGTTTTTCGATCAGCAGATGAATAAAGAAGCGCAATATCGTAACGACATTGAACGGCAACTGGAGATTGCAATCGCTGAGCAACAGCTTGTTATGCACTACCAGCCGGTGTTTGATCTGCATAACAACCGCATCACCCATGCCGAAGCGTTGATTCGCTGGCAGCATCCGGAAAAGGGTATACTCATGCCGGATGATTTTATTCCGGTGGCTGAAGAAACCGGGCTGATTATTCCTTTGGGCGAGTGGGTGATTCAAACAGTCTGCGAGCAGATGGGGGCATGGAATGGCGCATTCAATGCCAAGCTGCAGGTTTGCCTGAATATTTCTCCAAACCAGATGAAACATGCCGAACTGGAGAAACAACTGGCATCAGCCCTGCGTATTCATCATGCATCTGCCGGACATCTGAGCATTGAAGTGACGGAAAATGTGTTGCTTGAAGGCCTGGATACGATCAGGGGCAGACTGGATAACATGCGCCAAATGGGCATCCATTTTCTGATAGATGATTTTGGTACCGGCTTTTCTTCCGTACGTTATCTCAAACAACTGCCATTTGACGGGCTGAAAATTGACAGGGAATTTATATCCGGCGTGGATACTGATGCAGAAAAGGCTGTGCTGGTCAGAAGCATGATCGATATGGCCCATAGTTTAAATCTGAAGGTGGTGGCGGAAGGTGTTGAACGTGAAGCAGAAGCTGATTTTTTGCGCCAACATCATTGTGATTACGGCCAGGGTTATCTGTTCGGAAAGCCGGTTCCGGCTGATCAGTTTCAAGCTATGCTGGAAGCGCAAAAATCCTGATTTTTGATAGAGGAGAGGGGCATGGCAGGCACTGAACATATGTGCAGTAAACTTGATTTTGATGTGGTCATTGTTGGCGGTGGTGCTGTGGGCGCGGCGCTGGCGCTGGCGCTGGAGCGGCTGGGTTATCGCGTCGCCGTGATTGAATTGCGCGCGCCCTCATTTGTATCGACTAATCCCGAACGCGTCATTGCGCTAAATTATGGCTCGCGTTGTCACCTGGACAGATTGGGCTTGTGGGATGATGTTGCTGCCAGCGGATTGGGCGACATCAAACATATCGTGGTCACTGAACCGGGCAATCGCGGCCGCGTTGATCTGGATGCCGCCGATGCCGCAAACGAAACCCCGGATATGCATGAGCTGGGTTATGTGGTTGAAATGGGGAAGCTGCTTGAACCGATGTATCAGCGTTTGCAGGATTCTTGCGTAGAACTGATTTCTCCGGCTTCTGTATTGAACTTTAACGTAGAAGGTAGTCAGGTGAACATGCAAATTCAGCGTGGCGATCAGACTGCTTCGATCACCGCCGCCTTGCTGGTTGGCGCCGATGGCACCTATAGCCAGATTCGCCGTCAGGCAGGCATTGATGTGTTTGGCTGGGATTACAATCGTTTTGGTATCGTCGCATCGGTGGCTTGCGAAAATGGCCATGGTAATACGGCCTATGAATGTTTTCGCACTTCCGGCCCGCTGGCCTTTTTGCCGCTGGCGGATGATCGTTTTTCCATTGTCTGGGCTGCGACACCTGCCGAGGCGACACAGTTATTGGCCATGGACGATGGCCAATTTATGGATGCACTTCAGAAAGCAGCGGGTACGGCAACCATCAACGAGATCGGCGCGATTACTTCCACCTCCCGCCGTGCCAGTTTTCCGCTTGAATTAACCATTGCCAAATCATTTGCAGGTTCTCGTCTGGCACTGGTGGGCAATGCGGCGCATACCGTGCATCCGGTCGGGGGGCAGGGCATGAATCTTGGACTTCGAGATGTGCTTGCGCTGGTGGAAATGCTTGATTCCGAATTGGCGCACACAGATCCGGGTCAGCCGATCCTCATGCAGGGGTATGCTGAAAAGCGCCGTGCCGATGTGGCAGCCGTAGCCGGATTTACCGAATCGATGGTGCATGTTTTTGCCAGCAGCGTGCCGGGTGTCAAATGGTTGAGAGGTATGGGACTGGAAAAATTGCCGCGCGCCAAACGTCTGTCCGGCATGCTGTTGAAGCAGGCATCGGGTGCGGGTCAGATGCGTTCAAAGGAGGCCACGGCATGAGCCGGATAATGACTGAACATTCCGATTATGCTGATGTGATTATTGTCGGGGGCGGCATGGTGGGACTGGCGCTGGCCTGTGCGTTGAGAAACACCGGCCTGCAGATTATGGTGATTGAGCGGGGCGAGCCGCAGGTGCGCAAATCCTTGGGTCGGGACTGCCGTGTATCCGCCATTGTGCGCGGCAATGTGTCTATTCTGGAAGGCCTGGGTGTGTGGGAATATCTGAAAAAAGACGCCAGCCCAATGCGGGCCATGCGTATCTGGGATAATCAAGAGGCGGGTGGCATCCGTTTTGATTGCAACGAGATTGAACAGGACGCGCTGGGCTATCTGATTGAAAACTCGTGTACACAGCGCGCCATGCACAAGGCCATGCTGGAAAGCGATAACGTCGAATTCTGTTGTCCGGCGGAAATCGCCAGTCTGGAATGGCAGGCCGATCAGGTCATCGTTAAACTGGCCGATGGGCGCGTATTGCACACGCCGCTGATTGTTGGTGCCGATGGCGGACGCTCCTGGGTGCGTGAGCAGGCGGGCATCAGTTGCTGGCAACGTGATTACAAGCAGAAAGGGATTGTGGCCACCGTACGCCCGGAACACCCGCATCACGGCAACGCCTTCCAGCGTTTTTTGCCCACCGGGCCTTTGGCCATGTTGCCGATGACGGGTGATGTCTGCTCAATTGTCTGGAGCGCCGAAAATAGTGAGGCGGATCGTTTGACCGCCATGGATGATGCTGCTTTTCTGGAGGCTTTGAATCTCACCTTCGGCCCCATGCTGGGGCGTATTGTCGAGGCAGGTGATCGGGCTGCATTCCCGCTCAAGGGGCAATTGGCCAAACATTTTGTACGCGATCGCGTGGCGCTGGTCGGTGATGCGGCCCACTGTATTCATCCACTGGCAGGTCTTGGCGTGAATCTGGGTATTCGCGATGCCATGGTGCTGGCGCAGGAAATTGTCGATGCCAAACGCTTTGATGAAGACTGGGGCGGATTAAACGTGCTGGATCGGTACATGAAACAGCGCCTGCCCGATGTATTATCTATCATGGGCTCAATGGAAGGTTTCCACCGATTATTCACCGGCACGCTGCCCTGCCTGAAAGAATTGCGCGGCCTGGGCATGCGAGTGATGGGCAACAGCGGTGCGATCAAACAATTATTGATGCGTAATTCAACCGGTTTGTCACTACCGGTTCCCAAACAGATCAGTGAATGACTTTTGATTTGACAAGTCAGAGTGATCTTGGCTGAAACGCAACTATTCAGCACGATGACAGTGACCCGTTAAAGCCCCGATAGGGGTCGGGAAGTTTTACCTCCCCGCCCTCCGAACCGCACGTGCGGTTCT
>CAZKME010000115.1:0-6523 GCA_964553725.1 uncultured Zetaproteobacteria bacterium | reverse complement strand
ATGAATCAAGAGGTTGCGCTATGTATGTGCGAGGACTTGCAGGATCTAGGTAATATTTTGAAAGATGCGACAAAGCTCTCAAGCAATGGCATTGTGGACAATATAATGAGAAAAAGGATTTAATATGAATAAACGAATCAGGCGCAATACCCCGGCGCTGGTCGAGCAGACGCTGGCCAATTACGGCTCGTGGGATGCTGTGTCATTTCTGTTAATCAGCCATCGTCTGCGCCAGGTGAGTTATGAAACATGGCGCACGGGTGAAGTGGCGTGCCTGGAGGATGTGGTGGCCGGTAATCCACAGCGCATGGCGGAGATGCTGGAAACGGCATTGCTGCATGCACAATCCATGGGTCTGATCAGTGAGCCGACAAGCTGGAGCGGCTGGGGAAAACAAGCTGGCCAAATCCTGCATCTGTTTCACGATGATGCGATCAATGCACGGTTCCAGGTACGTCTATCGCCCCAAGTGGACAGGCCGCAACTCGATCTGTTTATGGATGCGCCGCATATCATACTGTTGAATCGTTTGCGTCAGGCGCTGCTCAACCGTAGTCCTGAATGCAGCCCCCTGTTTGATCGTGCGCTGGATGAAATCGCCAACGAACCGGCATTGGCGCAGCTTGATGCGATTCGGGCGGCGATGGACACAGCGCACATTGAAAACCCGTCCGCATGGCTGACCCGTTTGAATGAAGTGATTGCGCCTGCCGCCCGCGATGAATTCGCGAACCGCAGCATCGATATCATGGCTCCGCTGTGGCGCGCTGCCGCTGATGCCATGGAGAAAATCCCCTTCGATCCAGAGCAGCCGGAGCACCATGCCAGCCAGGCCTTTTTGCTGGCGCATGCATGGGAGCAATGCCTTGTATCGGTCGAGCAGATTCCCGACTGGTTTGAACAAGCAAGCCTGCATGAGCGGCGCATAACCGCACTATCGGCCATGCGCGACCAGGAGGCGGAAAGAACCGCGTGGATGATGTACTGCTGGTTTTGCCCCGATGCCGCCGCCACAGCACTGGCCGAGGCCGATCTGCATGCCTGCGGACTGCATGGATTATGGCAACAATTCTCGCAGCTGGAGCACGAACCCTGCATTGAAGATTTTCCCGCCCTGATTGCCTTGCAGAACCAGTCAGATGGCGATCAACCGCCCATCTTCGAACATGCACGACACACCCAAGGCTGGCAACATTACAAACAGGTCATCGCCTTGCAGATGAGCGAACAGCATGGTGATGCTGATATCGCCCTGCGCAGCGCTCTGAAAACAAGCAGTCCATGGCTGTTTCAGGCCTTTATGGCAAACTGCCGTTGAGCCACAAACCTGTTTCTGAGTATGCGGCGGCCAAACAAGCCGTTTTTGTGGATCTGGAAATTCATCCTGACACACAGGAACTGCTCAAAATCGGCGCGTGGCGAGCGGCTGATGACGCCGCCTTTTACCGGCAGGGCAAGATGGATCCGGCTGTTGTTCTACCGGAACTGCTAACATTCATCGGCGCAGCGCGTTTTATTATCGGCCATAATATCGAGTTGCATGACTGGCCTTATCTGTGCGCGAAAGAAGCGGCATTCCAAACCCTGACGCCGCACCTGATTGATACGCTGGTGCTGAATCCGCTGGCATTTCCGGCCAATCCCTATCATCGGCTGGTCAAGGATTACAAACTGCAACGCGAATCGGTCAATGATCCGGTCGAAGATTGCAAGCAGACCGCCATCCTGTTTGCCGATCAGTGCGCCACTTTCGCTGGTAAACCTGAATTATCCGCCATTTTCGCGCTTCTATTGCTCAACAGCGGCGCCTCCTACCACGCCTTGTTCAATCAATTATTGAACCAGCCGGGCAGCGGAAAAATTGCCGGGAAAAGGGTCAAGCGACTGATCGATGCCTGTTTAAACGAAGATGTTGTGTGTCAACAGGCGCGGCGCATTGTCAGCCGTGAAATTCGCAGCAATGATGGCGAACGCCAACGCGCCATGGCCTATGCGCTGGCCTGGTTGAGTACAGCGGGCTCCAATTCGGTGCTGCCCGCATGGGTGCGCCATCAGCATCCGCAACTCCCCGATTTGCTGAATCGTCTGCGTCATCAGAACTGCGGCAAATCCGATTGCCATTATTGCAACAGCCACCACCATCTGGAAGCCAATCTGAAACAGTTTTTCGGCCATGATCAGTTCCGCCGCTTTGGCAGCGATAGCAAAGATAGCGAACCGCTGCAACGCCGCATTGTCGCTTCGGTCGCCAGCGCAACCCCGACACTGGCCATTCTGCCCACCGGCGGCGGCAAATCGCTGTGTTATCAGTTACCGGCCATGATAATGGCGCGTAATAGAGGACTACTCACCATCATCATTTCACCATTGCAATCGCTGATGCATGATCAGGTCGCCCAGTTGGAGGCGCGCGGCTACCCGTATGCGGCCACGCTCAACAGTAGTTTAACCATGCCGGAGCGGCATCGGGTGCTCGAAGGCATCGGCATGGGTGATATCCACCTGCTCTACATCGCTCCGGAGCAGTTGCGCAATAACTCGTTTATCCGCGCCATTGAAAGCCGGGAGATCGGCCAGTGGATTATTGATGAATCACATTGTCTGTCCAAATGGGGGCATGATTTCCGCCCCGATTATCTGTATATCGGTAAATTCGTGGCCGCCTTTTCCAAACGACAAATGCAACGCACACCGCCCGTCCACGCCTTTACCGCCACCGCCAGACACGATGTGATTGAAGAAATTCTGGATCATCTGCAACAATCGCTCGGAGCCAGACTCACCCTGCTCAGTGGCGGTCATCAACGCAGCAATCTGGACTATCAGGTGCTGCATTGCCCGCCCCAGAAGAAACGCGAACAGGTGTTGGCGCTGCTGGAAGAAAAACGGGAGTTCATCGGTGAGGGTGCTGCGCTTATCTTCTGCAATCGCAGGAAATATGCCGAGGAGATGGCCGCGTTTCTCGACAACAACGGGGTAAACAGCGATTACTTCCACGCCGGACGCGATCCGCACAGCAAACGGGCCGCGCAGCAGGCGTTTATGGACGGGGAAACCAGGGTGATGGCGGCCACCAATGCCTTTGGTATGGGGGTGGATAAAGCCGATATCCGGCTGGTGATTCATGCCCAGATTCCCGATTCGCTGGAGAATTATTTGCAGGAAGCCGGACGCGGCGGGCGCGATGGCGAACCGGCTGCCTGCATTCTGCTGTTCGATGAAGCCGATGTGGATAAACAGTTTGAAATGCGTCGCAGTCAGCAGATTGAATTGCATGATTTCGCCGCCCTGTTTGAGGCCATTCGATCACAGTGCAGGGCATTCAAACAGCGCGGCCAGTCTGTCGGCATGAGTGAGAATATCATTCAGGCCAGCAGTGGCGATATTCTGCGCATGGCGCATCGCCCCGATAACGATACCGATGCACCCGGTTTTGGCACTGAAGACTGGCAGTATGATACCAAAGTGCGCACCGCCATCGCCTGGCTGGAAGAAGCAGGCCTGCTGGAGCGGCGCGAAAACCGTACCGGCGTGATTGAGGGAACATTCAAACTCACCGCCATTGATCTGATTCGCCAGCAATTGAACAAGCAGAAAATCAGCCCATCCCATCGTGAGCGCTGGCTCAAGGTGGCGCACGCTATCATGCAGCATAATCAGACCGACACAATCAATGCCGATCAACTGGCCGAGCAGACCGGCATGGAACCTGCTGCCGTATTCCGCGCCATTAAGGGCTTGCAGCATGCCGGGGTGATGGATCACGATATGTCGCTGGTGGCCTGGCTCAAGGCGCATGTGGCCGGCGACAGTCGTACCATGCTGGCCCATTTCGGAGAACTGGAATCTTCTCTCCTGACCCTGATTCGGGATGCCATGCAGGGTGATTATGAAAATGATTTTCAACTCAATGTCGTGCATGCATGCCACCTGCTGCGCGAGGCAACCGGTCAGCCCGATATTTCTCCGCCGCTGGTGCTGCAATGTTTATCGCTATGGACACGGCTTGATAAACTGCTAAGAATCACGCCGATTGGCCGGGATATGCACAGGCTGACATGGAAACAGGATTTCGAGCAAACGGCGGAGCAGATCAGAGAACGGCAACATTGTTCCGATGTCAGCATCGATCATCTGTACGCACAAATCCCGACCGGTGAAAAAGGTCATTTGCGCATCCCCTTCAAGCTCGGCGCACTGGAAAAATCACTGCAACACAATTTAACCACCCGCCATCTGGATAAACTGGATGAGCGATCTGAACAGGCATTGCTGGCATTGCAACAGAATCACCTGATCGGGCTGGAAAGTGGCGCAGCGATTTTCCATACCGCCATGACGCTGCACATTCCCAAGGGCGCAAAGAGGCCGGGCAAACGCGCTTTTGCCCCCTTGCAGGCACATTACAAAGCGCAGATCAGACAGATTCATGTGATTCGGGAATGGGCGCTGCGCATGGCCGACGGCAAGCAACAATCGGCCAAAGCATTGCTCGACGATTATTTTGATCTGAATGAGAAGAGTTTACTAAAACGCTATTTTTCGCACCGGAGCAAAGAAAGTCTGGAGATTCCGGCCAGTAAAAAACGGCTGAATGATATCGTGGGCCGCAAGGCATTATCAGCCATTCAATGCAGTATCGTACAACAGCCCGCAGATCAGAATATGCTGGTATTGGCCGGCCCCGGCTCCGGTAAAACACGGTTAATTGTGCACCGCATCGCCTGGCTGGTGGGCATCCAGCGGCAATCGCCGGACAGCGTGCTGGCGCTGGCCTTTAACCGCGCTACCGTCACTGAACTGCGCACCCGCCTGATGCATGATAATATGCTCGGAAAGCAGGCATGGCGGTTGCAAATTCACACCTATCACAGTCTGGCCATGCAGCTGCTTGGTGAATTGCCGCCGCAGGATGAGGCGGATTTTCAAGCCTGGTCGGAGGCACTGATGGAACGCGCGGCAGCGCTGCTGGAGGGTGATCGTGTTGAAGCAAAACACGCTGAAACAGCATATGAAGATGAGAGCGAAAACGATGATTTGCGCCAGCGCCTGATGGCCGGATTTCGTTTTATTCTGGTCGATGAATATCAGGATATCAATCAAGCCCAGTATCGCTTTCTCTCGGCCCTGGCTGGCCGCACGCTGGGCAGCGAAGCCGAACAATTGACCATGTTTGCAGTCGGCGACGATGATCAGAATATTTATGAGTGGAACGGTTCCGGCAATCAGTATATTCATCAGTTTGAAGCGGACTATCATGCCCGTATCGCATATATGACCGAAAATTACCGTTCAAATGAACATATTATTGCCGCCAGCAATCTGTTGATTCGGCAACATCCGGATCGTTTAAAAACAGCTTACCCGATTGTCGCAGCCAACAACGATATTCAGGGCTCGGTGACGTTGTATCAGGGTTCGATCACTGCCCTGCATCAACAGGCGCTGGCGCTGTGCCTTGATCTCATCGGGCAACAGCATATTCAGCCTGAACGCATCGCCATTCTGTGCCGCCAGCATCAGGATTACCTGCCGCTGGCCAGATTGCTGCGCAGCGCTGCATTGCCGGTCTGCCTGGTCAACAGCCATGCGCCTTACCGGTGGGATCGGCTGCGCGAGGTGCATGCCATGACCCGCATCATGGACGGCTCCGGCACGCTCACCGCCGGTGAAATTCGCACCGCATGGCTGCAACTGCCGGAACATATTCATCTGCATCAGACAGTAAAACCGTTATGGGACTGGCTGGCTGCGCACGAGCCATCCGGCCATATTGTGCGGCCCAGACTGGAATGGCGCAGTGAATTGTGGGAACTGGCCAAATCCGAGAGTAAAAAAACAGGTCAGGGTATCTGGCTTGGTAGCATGCACAGCGTCAAAGGTCTGGAGTTTGACAGCGTGATCGTATTTGCAGGCAAACAGGGGGAGCATGGAAACTTCTGCGAAGAACTGCGACTGCGTTATGTCGCGATGACCAGAGCAGAACGCAATCTCATTCTGATGCAGGATCAGGGGCGCTGGTTTAACCGGCTCGGAATCCATGCCCGACAACTGCCACTGGAAGTACGGGAAACAGGCCAGGCAAGCGATGTATTTTACTGCGGCATGAAGGATGTGGATATCGGTTTTGCAGGCCGTTTGGCACAAGCAATCAATACGTCCGCTCTACATGCGGATGATCACCTTCAACTGATAGAATCCAGCGGTGAACTGCGCTGGCAACGACAACCGGTTGGCAAACTAAGTCGGCGCAGCATGCAGCAACTACACGAAAAAAAACAACAGGGCTGGGAAATCAAGGCCATCAAAGTGCAGGCCATCGTGCGCCGCTATCGCAGTGATGCCTCAGATGAACAATATCACGCCCTGTGTCAACAAGACGAGTGGGACGTTATCCTGCCTAAAATGCTACTGACCTACAGTGCTTATGGATGATCCTAATCCAGATCGCGGGCGTGGATGGTTTGACCGTGCAGTTCTTGCGATGCATCGGATAGCATATACAGATAAGCAGGAACCACTG
>CAZKME010000114.1:0-6547 GCA_964553725.1 uncultured Zetaproteobacteria bacterium | reverse complement strand
ATCCTGACGTGCTGTATTCAAAGCTGTTGCACAGCGCCGGTATTGTTCAGCCGCCTGTTCCAGTTCTTTCGTTAGTGTCGCCTCATCCCAACCCGCCGTATCCAGTGCGGCCAGACGCTGACGCCAATCGTCCATCAAAACCAATAAACCGGCTGCATCACAATCATGCCGACGCATGGACTCATGTAATTCCATCAAACGCTGTTCAGACTGGCGCAGTCCGGCCTCATCAAAAGGCTGATCCAGCACGCTGCGCAATTCCGGCGTGACTTCACCCAGCAGCGCATCGACTTGATCGATCAATACCCTGCTACCATGCAGACCAGCATGAAAATCTTCGACATCGGCAATGGCGCGTCCGGCGCGAGCAATCAACGCACGCACCGACGGCTCAGCCTCATCAAGCAACATCATGGCTTCAGCCGCCGCCTGCTGAATACGGCTATAATGTCGCCCGGCATCCACTTCGCTCTGCAAAACATCCGCCAGTTCCGCGCTCAGTTCCAGTGATTCCAGTCTGGTCAGTTCCTCACGCATCCAGGCAGCCTGCTGCTCGGTTTCGCCGCGCTCGGAGTTTAGCGACTGCAAGCGGGATTGAAGCTGTTTCCACCGCTCAAACGCAAGACTGACTTCCTGCATCAGCGTGGATGCAATACGCACATCAAGCAACTGCTGCTGCACCGACTGCTGCATCAACGACTGGTGTTCGTGCTGACCATGCATATCGAGGCATATCGCCCCTGCCTGCTGCAAGGTTTTCAACGCCACCGGCACGCCGTTGATAAAGCTGCGTGAACGCCCTTCCGCCGTCACCACGCGGCGCAGAATCAGTTCATCCTCGGCCTCGATATCATTGCTCTCAAGCAGCGCCATCAAGCCTGCATCCAAAGCTTCCCAGATCGCCGTCACTTCCGCCTTGTCGGCCCCGTGACGCACCCAGTCGGCACTGGCTCTTGCCCCGAATACAGCGCCGAGGGCATCGCCCAGCATCGACTTCCCCGCTCCGGTTTCGCCCGTAAAAACGGTCATGCCAGCACCCAGTTCAAGATGAACCTGCTCAATCAGTGCAAATTGTTTTACGGTTAGAGAGATCAGCATGGTTTAAAGTTATATTCCTTAAAAGACAAAATATCAGACGCAGATGTGCGCAGATTAACGCGGATAAAACCTGTAAATATGAGGTTCATGCTGTTGACTTTATCCGCCTGTATCTGCGTCCATCTGCGGTTCTGCGTGTTTTAATCGACTTCGAGCTGTCCGGCCCAGTGCAGCTTGTTTCTTAACACCTCGAAATAATTTCTGCCAGGCAAATAGACCAGCGAAATCACACCTTTTTTCCGTACAATCGCGCAATCGCCCTGCTGCACTTGCAACAACTCCTCGCCATCCAGATTCAAAGCCGCTCCAAAACGCGATTCGACCAGTTTCAATTCGATCATATCATCGGCGGGTACGACAATCGGGCGATTGGACAATGAATGGGGACACACAGGCACAACGCTGATGGCATTCACAGACGGGTGCATAATCGGCCCGCCCGATGACAAAGCATACGCAGTGGAACCGGCAGGCGTTGCCAGAATCAGACCATCACCACGCATACGGAATACAAACTGCCCCTGTACCGTCATTTCAAAACCGATCATGCGCGGCACCGCACTGCGCTCCAGCACCACATCATTCATGGCGTCGCCTTCAGCCACCTTCTCACCATCACGCCATACTTCGACATGCAGCGAAAAATGTTGTGTGGTTTCCAGGTTGCCCGTCAGAATCTGTTCCACCACTTCAAACATGCTGCCAATCGGCGTATCGGTGAGAAAACCAACCCGGCCCAGATTAATGCCCAGCATCGGCGTGTCGGAACCAATAAAATAGTGCGCGGCATGCAGCAGGGTGCCATCACCACCAATCACAATCATCAGATCAACCGCATCCGGCATGTCGGCAACCGGGATCTGATCGCAGTTTGCCGGACAACCGCTATCCGGCGTCAGATTCTGATCAACAAAGACGCTTAATCCCTTGTTGATCAACCAGCCATGTAAATCGCTTAACAGCGCACAAGCACGCGCATCATTCGGCTTGATGCTCAAGCCAACCGACTTCATTTATTGCCCCAGTCTTTCGGTTGCAGATGACATTGGAAGCACTGCCCGTCCTTGATATGTCCTTGCGGTTGCGGCGACACGCCATCGCTGCCATGGCAGTTCATGCAGGCAGCCCTGGTTGTCACCGTGAGATGGGTTTGATCATTCGGAACCGGTTTGGTTTTGCGTTCACTGGAACCCAGCACCAATACCAGTACAACGGCAGTAATAATACCAAGAAATACCAGATCGCGTTTGCCCGGCTGCCATTTCAGTTTCTGCTGATCTGTCATTTTTTCTCCTGTCAGATACGAACCTCGCCATTCTGGCCGATTCGCCATTGGTATTCCATATCAGATGCAACTGCAATACTTTTGTTTTTTTCCGGTACTGCTAGATTGCGCCACCCGTCGGAACCATTGCCCCGGTTAAATTAATATCAAGAGGATAAATAACATGAACGTTGATCAGCATTTGAAAGTTGCACAATGGCATATCGAACAGGCACGTCTGCATGCAACCACCCAGCATACCTGTGGCTGCCCGGTAAACGAGCACTACCAGAAAATCATTGATGATGTTGAAGCTGGTAAAATTGAAGAAGAACTGGCTTGCTCCATCGATTAATCAAACGATTCCTATCGTTTAAGCCGCCCACTTCGGGCGGCTTTTTTTCGCTTCTTTTTCACCGCAAAGGACGCGAAGTTACGCAAAGCGCAGGCAACTCTGTATAATAATACCTCATCTGCGTTAATCTGCGTCCATCCGCGTCTAAACGCCTTTATAATACTTGCATAATCCATAATTTGCAAATTAATTACCCGAGTGTTATAATCAGGTATTATTCGCTCCAGATATCAAAACGGGTTTTCACCCCAAGGAGAACAACATGAAAATTCTGCAAGATCATAAACTCACCATCATGGCCGGTTTTGTACTCACAGCCATCCTGATCGCTATCGCCAGTGCAACAGGCGGCGGCCTGTCCGGCGACCAATTACTTGGCGCTGTAGCGCGCTGGGGTCACTTTCTGGCCGGTATCACCTGGATCGGCCTGCTGTATTATTTCAACTTTGTGCAGGTGCCATCGCTTGGCGGTGTATCCGCCGAAACCAAAACTGATCTGTTCAAGGAAGGCAGCATTGTACGCCGGGCCTTGTTCTGGTTCCGTTTTGCCGCCATGTTTACCGTACTGTTCGGTCTACTGCTGCTGATGGGCCTGTGGAAACAGGGCGGTGCAGGCGCTATCAGCACCGATATCATGATTGGCGCGACCTTCGGTATTATCATGTGGATCAATGTTGCCTTCATCATCTGGCCGAACCAGAAAAAGGTCATCGGTATTGTTGAAGCCAGCGCCGATGAAAAAGCCGCCGCCGGTAAAAAAGCCCTGATGGCC
Source organism: uncultured Zetaproteobacteria bacterium (assembly GCA_964553725.1). Classification (GTDB taxonomy): domain Bacteria; phylum Pseudomonadota; class Zetaproteobacteria; order Mariprofundales; family Mariprofundaceae; genus Mariprofundus. The sequence goes on along the minus strand of CAZKME010000114.1, from coordinate 3,058 downwards.
AGCCGCATTAACACGTTGCTTTCCATTCCGATGCTGTTCTTTATGGCATCAAGCGCCCACTTTCCGATCTTTAACTGATACGCGGATTCACGCCATGATGACAGAGCTCCTGCTTCGGCAGGGGCTCTTTTTTTTGCTCCGAGGCTATTCCAAAACCAAACTAGCACACTTCTTGCTAGGTATTCACCAAATCCTCTTTGCAGCTAAATAACAAGCTCGAAGACTCGGGAGGTTTGAAGTGGATATAGCAACTCTGATTGGCATTGTCGTCGCATTTGGTCTGGTAATATTCGCCATTGGCAGCGGCCTTCCCAGCTTTATCGATCCGCCGTCCATGTTGATTGTCATTGGCGGCACCTTCGGCGTGCTACTGGTGGGCTACCCGCTGTCCAAATGCATTGGCGTAATCGGCGTGGTGATGAAAACATTTATGTACAAGCTCGATGCCGGCGCTGATGTGATCGCCAAACTGGTGGAACTGGCTCAAACCGTACGCAAGGACGGTATTCTGGCGCTGGAATCCGAAGTCGGGAGCATTGAGAATGAATTCATGTCCAAGGGTCTGCAAATGGCCATTGACGGACAGGAGCCTGCGGCGATTGAGGATATCCTGTATATGGAGATGGAGAAAGTCGCTGAACGCCATACCGTAGGCGCTGATATGTTTACAGCCCTTGGCACCTATGCGCCGTCCATGGGCATGATCGGCACATTGGTTGGTTTGGTGTTGATGCTGCAAAATATGTCCGACCCCTCATCCATCGGCCCGTCCATGTCGATTGCATTATTAACCACGTTCTACGGTGCGCTGATGGCCAATATTCTGTTCCTGCCCATGTCCGGCAAACTAAAAACGCGCAGCAAGGAAGAATTGCTGATCCACGAAATCATACTGGTGGGCATCCAGTCGCTGGTGGCGGGTGAGAATCCGCGCGTTATGGAACAAAAACTGCTCGGCTATCTACCGCCAAAAGAACGCAAATCTTCATTTGATTAAGCGACGGGCAACGGATTAAGCATGGCCAAAAAAGACAAAAAACCGCCACCACTGCCCTTCCCTTCTGATCCGGGAGCAGCACTGTTTCTGGAACTGATGATGCAGATGCTGGCATTTTTCATTCTGCTCACTTCGATGGCGGTGATCGTGGAAGACAAACGACTGGCGGCCATGGGTTCTCTGGCTGGTACCTTCAACCCTCTGCCGCGTGGTGCCAACATCTCTCAGGGTGAGGGAGCGGCATTGCCAACGCGTGATATCGTGGATGGAACAACCGCCCCCAAACGCACTGCCAAAGAATTGACGGAAATGGCCAAAGAGCTCGGCCTGGAAGATTCAGTGACCATCTTGCCACTGGATAAGCAGACCGTGCGCGTGCGTTTTAAGGAACATATCGTTTTCAAACCGGGCGAGGTGGCGCTGTCACCGGCATCCAAACCGCTTATGGACGGGCTGGCCATCAGCTTCACACGTCCTGAAGTGATCGAAGTCCGCATTGAAGGACACACCGATGACACGCCGATGCAAGGATCTATGTACCCGTCCAACTGGGAACTCTCTGCGGCGCGGGCCATGAGCGTATTCCACGCTTTGGCTCAACGCGGGGTAGCCAGAACGCGCATGATTGCCGCTGGCATGGGCGATAAACACCCGATCAAGGGCCATCCCGAACTGGATCGTCGCGTCGACATCACCCTCAAATTTCGACCTGTCACCTCAAAAAACGTTGAGGATGGCCCCATCTATCAACATCATCGACCAGCCATCCAGGCACCAAGCTCCGGAGCCTTCTAGTGGCCAAGAAGAAAAAATGGCCGATTGAATACCAGCCGAATGCCGAATCGTGGATGACCACATTCGCCGATCTGATCAGCCTGATGCTGACCTTCTTTATTTTGCTGATTTCCATGTCCAGCATGGATAAAACCGGCCTTGCGGATATTGAAACTTCATTCCGCAAAGCGGTATACGTGTTTAGTGCAAGTGATAAAACCGAACTGCAAATCATGCCGCCGCTTGAAATGCAAAAACTGGTAAGCCCGGCGAATCTGATGCTGGCCATGCGCCAGAATAGTCATGCCATACTCAAGAACAGCACCCTTGAGCATAAAGTCAAGGGCATCATCGTGAAGGATCGCCTGTATTTGCGTATCCCGGATTCCGTATTGTTTGAAAAAGGCAGCGCTACGCTAAGGCCGGAAAATATCAAAGCATTACGAAAACTGGCGCAAATGCTGGTGATTTCACCGGGAAAAATTCGCGTTCAGGGGCATACCAACGCCAATCCTGATTTAAGCGGTTCGCGATTTTCCGACCCGTGGTCGCTATCGCTGGCCAGAGCGGCATCAGTCTTGCATGTACTGGAAGATGAAGGCGTGAGTCCGCGCAGATTATCGCTTGTCGGTTACGGGCCGTCCCGCCCGGTTTCCACTGAAGCCACACCATTTGGCCGCAGTAAAAACAGACGGGTGGAGATTATGATCTACAAATGAACCGGGGCTGCGCATAGCAACAGGAACAACACGATGAACGTGGAGGAATATCATGGCTGATAAAGAAGAAAGCAAAGACGACGAAAAATCCGGCGGCGGTTTATTACCCATCATCAATCTCGTCTTGCTGGTACTGATACTGGCTGTCGGCGGCTTTGTAGCCTGGAAGATGATAACCATGGAGCCACCTGCCGAAGTATCGAAAGCCGTCGTCGAGCAAACGGATGAAACGACCATCCCGGAAACTGAGGACAATACCGACGCACCGCCCATCCCGATGGATATTGACCCCCTCACCATCAATCTGGCCGATACGGATCGTGATCGTTTCCTGCGTGTGAAGATCACGCTGGAATTGCGCAGCGAAGAGGCCAAAACCAAGGTATCCACCAATTTAGTGAAAATTAAAGACCTGCTGATTACTGCCATCAGCGGTAAAAAGTTTTCCGACATTCGCACGCCGCAGGGTAAATACGAATTAAAACTGGATCTTATTTATCGAATTAATCGAGTCGTTGGAGGAAAGCCCGTTAAAAACCTCTACTTCGGCGATTTCGTGTCGCAATGA
>CAZKME010000113.1:0-6557 GCA_964553725.1 uncultured Zetaproteobacteria bacterium | reverse complement strand
ATGAATCAAGAGGTTGCGCTATGTATGTGCGAGGACTTGCAGGATCTAGGTAATAAGAAAAATCCAGCCGGACTCTGATTTTAAGCGTTAGCTGTATGCGATGGCAATAGGCACACAAGGCGCTATACTTGACACCATGAAATCCATTAACTGGAGCCCTGATAAAAATCGCAAGCTTATTGATGAGCGAGGAATATCGTTTGAAGAAATATTCCTTAAAACAATAGTTCCTAGTCGAAAGGCCACGAAGCAGTATCTAGGAGAGAAAAATGAAAAAAATTAAATTAGATAAGGAAGAGCAAGAAGTTTTGGATGCCTACGAATCGGGTGAGTTTAAATCAGTTATGACTGATGAGAGAAAGGCTTTGATTGAGCAAGCAGCAGTGGCCATCTTCAAAAAAGATAAAAGAATCAACATAAGGCTATCTGGAAGGGACTTATCTGCTATTCAAAGAAGGGCTTTAGAAGAAAATATCCCATATCAAACCTTGGTGGCTAGTATTCTACATAAGTATGTATCTGGTAGTTTGTACGATATCACAGCTAACACTTGAATCTGTTGCGAACAAAGGCTCGGCGCGATCATCACAGCGATTCATGAATAATCCGGGTTATCTTCTTGACAGAATTCAGGCCGCAATCAGGGTTCCAGCCTGGAGCAGTCATAGCTTGATCAACCTGACGGTGGAAATAAAATCATGCAGGCGCGTTGTTTGTTTCAAGTTAACAGGGGAGAGTTATTTATGAAAATGATTGCAGCAATTATCAAGCCGTTTAAGGTGGACGATGTCAAAGACGCGTTGCTGGAAATTGATATTTCCGGCATGACCATCACTGAAGTGAGGGGGCATGGGCGTCAGAAAGGCCATACCGAACTCTATCGCGGTGCCGAATACAATGTGGATTTTGTACCGAAAACAGAGGTAAAAGTCGCCGTATCCGATGATCGTGTCGATGAGGTGATTGAGGCGATTCGTTCGGCGGCATGTACGAATAAAATTGGCGACGGGAAGATTTTTGTTACCCCTCTGGAACGCGTGGTTCGTATCCGAACCGGTGAAGAAAATCAGGATGCATTGAGCTAAGCGAAAATACGGGGAGATAACACAGATGAACACAGCAGGATTTGATGTCTTTTTTCTCACCATGGGAGCCGCCATGGTGTTGGCCATGCATGCAGGGTTCGCTTTTCTGGAAGTGGGTACGGTACGCAAGAAAAACCAGGTGAATGCGCTGGTGCGTGTGATTACCGATTTCGGTTTTTCCACTGTGGCCTATTTCTTTGTCGGTTTTACGGTGGCCTATGGCATTAACTTTTTTGCACCGGTATCAGAACTGAATATTATCGGAGATAAAACCAACGGTTATGAAATGGTGCACTTCTTCTTTTTGCTGACCTTTGCGGCAGCTGTTCCTGCCATTATCTCGGGCGGTATCACCGAACGCATCAAATTCTGGCCCAATGCTTTGGCGACAGTCTTGCTGGTCGCGCTGGTTTATCCATTTTACGAAGGTTTGATTTGGGCCGATAATTACGGTTATCAGGCATGGTTAGAAGTCAGTTTTGGTGCCAAGTTCCATGATTTTGCCGGTTCGGTCGTGGTGCATGCCATGGGCGGTTTTCTGGCGCTCGGCGCTGTCGTGATGCTCGGGGCGCGCAAGGGCCGCTACAGCAAAGATGGCCGGGCCAATGCGATTCTGCCATCCAATATTCCCTTTCTGGCGCTTGGTTCATGGATACTCTGTGTGGGCTGGTTCGGATTTAATGTGATGAGCGCCGGCACTGCATCCGGCGCATCCGGTCTGGTGGCGATAAACTCTTTGCTGGCTATGGTGGGTGGTCTGTTGGCCGCGCTGGTTGCCGGTAAAAACGATCCGGGTTTTGTGCATAACGGCGCATTGGCCGGATTGGTGGCGATATGTGCCGGTTCTGATCTTGTGCATCCGATTGGAGCGCTGGTCATTGGCGCGATTGCCGGGACTATCTTTGTCTTTGGTTTTGAATTTATCCAGAATAAATTGAAAATTGATGATGTGCTGGGGGTGATTCCACTGCACGGCGTATGCGGAACATGGGGTGGTATTGCGGCAGGTATTTTCGGCCTCACATCTATGGGCGGCGCTGGCGGCGTGACCTTCATGGCGCAACTGGTCGGTACACTCACCGGCGTGGCAATTGCAATAGCGGGTGGATTTGTCGTATATGGTATTATTAAATCCACGATAGGCATTCGCTTGTCCGAGGAAGATGAATTCAGAGGGGCTGACCTGTCCATTCATCAAATCAGTGCTACGCCTGAAGAGGATATGGCCGGACATTAACGGCTCTCTGTTAACCCGGGCTATTCATAAATAGTCCAGGCAAGAGGAATTTATTGCCGGGGGAGTTGTGTCTGGCGCAATTGTCAGGCGTGTTTTTTTGCTACAATATGTGAGTCGTCTCACAGAAAATTATTATTTTTTCCTGATAATTCAGGGTATTACTGTATTGTAGCTATGAGTCAAATTGACACGGTCGTGTGTTGGCTTGATTGATGCTCAAACATTACATGCTATGTTATCGGCTATACGCATGCATGAGGCTTGTTCGTGGAGGACATACTTGGTGACTGAAACCGGCAAATATATATTCAAACGCATACAACTTTCTGTGTTGGCATTGTTGTTTGTTCCGTTGATGAGTATCAATGTGAATGCCGGCGTGGTGGGTGGCAGCTTTGTCTATGTTCAGGAATCCAATGGCGGTCTTATTCAGTATCATGTTGATGCGGTTGATTATCAGGGTACGCCGGCCTGGCGCATTGCCTGGGATTGTGAGCAGATCAAGGCCGAACATTTTATTCGCCGTAGCGATGGTGCACCGTTATATGTGAAACGCATCAATCATTCCATGCAGCGCACGGTTGAAATTATGTATAGCCTCAACGATAAATCGCCAAGTATTTATCGAAAGCGCAGTAAAGATGAATTCCTGGAGCGTAAAATCTGGGACAAGAACTTGCGTGATCTTGGTGCAATGCCTCAGTTGTTACAAGGCTTCGCCAATACCGGTTCAGGTGAAGATATCAAGTTTTCCGCCATTAATTATGATGATGGCAAGGTATATGAACTGATTGCCAAACAGACCGGCTTCCGGAGTGTAACGGTTGAAGGCGAGCGGGTGCGTTGCGCTATTTATGAAGTCAAACTGGATTCATGGTTATCCACCTTTGTTGCCAAGACGCGCTTGCTGATTCCGCAAAAGGCTGACAGCAGTAATTTCGTGGCTTATACAGGCCCGGGCCTGGATGGTGGGCCGGAGCAGTGGTCGTTGCGCCTGGTTGGCAGAGACAAAACCGTCGCCATGCTGGGACAATCAAGGCTGACACAGTAAGCCTTTTCTGCTGGCTTCTTCCGGCAGTTTCCGAGAATCTTTTTTCGCGCCCCCATCCCACAAAGGGGATAACATCAATATGAGTTCCACCGACAGAAGTTACTGGTTATATGTGGCCAGCTTATGGCCATTGGCGTTAATTTTTTTGCTTGGTCAAAGCTTGATGCGATTTTTTGGCAATGCCTCTGAACTGGGCATTAGTTATACCTTGTCGATAGCAGATTTTGTCGTGTTTTTATTGTTCTTCTGCACATCTGCCTGGTGGACATTCAGGCCTTTAAGCGAATGTATCGACAAAGCTGATGACTCGGGCAGACACCGACGCCTGATTGAGATATTTGTGGCCGATTTTCCATGGCGGGCATTGAAAGCTTATTTGATTGCGAGCTGGTCGTTTGCAGCCTATCTGATCATTGTCGTTTCACTGGTTGCCATCATCGGCGATCATCAGTTTACATGGCGTATGTTTATTGCCCTGAGCCTGAACTTCTGTTTTGGTTCCGGCGTATTGGGGACGGCGCTGGCCGTGTCTATTTCCATTGTTTATTCAACCCGCCTGCGTTTAAAATTATCCCGCCAGGGCTGGTTTGCCAGCCTGTTAAGCGATAAGCACTCGGGCAAGCAGATTACCTCGTCCACGCATCGACCCTGGCTGGTATTTTTGGTGACCGGTCTGTTACCAACCCTGATTCTGTTTGTTTATGTCTGGCTGACACTGGCGGGCAATAAAAGTGAACAACACTTTATTTTATCCCAGGCCATGGTGCTGCTGGCCATGAGTATTACTGCCAGCATGATTCTGGTATGGAATATCAGCAGCACACTGAAAAAGGTGACCGTAACGCTTGAAACAGGCTTGAAAGATCTGGCTGATGGCAACTTCAAGGCGCTTGTACCGGTATTGATGGATGATGATCTGGGCGAGTTGGCGCGTGGTCTGAATACCGCCATGCAAGGCTTGCAGGAGCGGGAAGATTTAAAAGATTCACTGGCTCTGGCGGCGGAAATTCAGCAAGGGCTTTTGCCAAAATATGAACCGGTTATTCCCTGCTATCACCTGAAAGGATTCCAGCAGACATGTTATTCCGTGGGCGGTGATTATTATGATTATATCAAGCTGGAGGATGGGCGAGTATGGCTGATGGTTGCCGATGTTTCGGGCAAGGGTTATCCGGCCGCGCTGACGATGGCCAATCTACAGGCTATGCTGCGCGGTCTGGCGACATTGAACTGGCCGATTGAAGATGCTGCCAATTATCTCAATGAAGCCTTGTGCGATACGCTGACAGCCGGAAGATTTGTGACCCTGTTCATGGGTAAATTGCAGCCTGAGTCACATTCACTGGTGTGGATCAATGCAGGCCATGTGCCGCCATTGCTGATTGGCGGAGAAAAAACCAGACGGCTGGAAGCATCGGCACCGCCGCTGGGGCTGGTCAAAGATATGCAATACGAGGTGTCCAGAACAGCATTGCAGGCTGGCGATACGCTTGTCGCTTATACGGACGGGGTCACGGAAACGTCCAATCGGCGAGGCAATGAGATGTATGGCGAGGCCAGATTCACGCAGTGGTTGCACGAGCATGCTGATGAACCGGTATCTTTATTGCCGGAGTTGCTGCTGGAAACCCTGAATGAATTTGGTCGCGATGAGCAGGGCGATGATTTAACCTTGTTATGTGTCAGAAGGGAGGAGTAATGACAATTAATGTGCGTGATTTCAGGACTGAACGGGATTCGATGGGTGAGATGCAGGTGCCGGAAGGTGCGATGTATGGTGCATCCACGGCGCGTGCTGTAGAAAATTTCCCGGTCTCCGGCCTGCGTTTTCCGCGTGAATTTATCCGGGCGCTGGCGCGCATCAAAGATGCAGCAGCCACAGTCAATCAGGATTTGGGCAAACTGCCAAAATCAAAAATGGAACTGATCCGCAAGGCGGCACAGGAAGTCGTGGATGGCGATTGGGATGCCCAGTTTGTACTCGATATTTTTCAGACCGGCTCCGGCACCTCCACCAATATGAATGCCAATGAGGTGATTGCCCACCGTTGCGGCCAGATCAATGCTTATGAACGCATTCACCCGAATGATGATGTCAATATGGGGCAGTCTTCCAATGACGTAATCCCGACTGCCATACATCTGGCAGCCAGTGATTTGTTGGTCAATGAACTGATTCCAGCGGTCAAATACCTGCATACTGTGCTGTTGAAAAAAGCCAAAGAAACAGACGATGTGGTTAAAATCGGGCGTACCCATTTGATGGATGCAACGCCGGTGACGCTCGGTCAGGAAATTTCCGGTTGGGCCAGACAACTGGAACTGGGCGTCAAACGGCTGGAGTCCGTTTTACCACGCATCACCGAACTGGCTCAGGGCGGCACGGCAGTGGGTACAGGTCTGAACACACATCCTGAATTCGGCAAACGCATGGCTACCGAATTATCCCGAACCTGCGGCATCAAGTTTCACGAAGCAGACAACCATTTCGAGGCGCAAGCCGCGCAGGATGCCGCAGTCGAGTTGTCCGGTCAGTTAAAGACGCTGGCCGTTTCACTGTGCAAAATCGCTAATGATGTGCGCCTGCTGAACATGGGCCCGCGTTGTGGTTTGGGTGAAATCAGTGTGCCGGCAGTGCAGCCCGGCTCCTCGATTATGCCGGGTAAAATCAATCCGGTGATTGCCGAATCAATGGTGCAGGTGTGCGCGCAGGTGATGGGCAATGATGCAACGATTGCATTTGGCGGTGCCTCGGGCCTGCTTGATTTGAATGTGATGTTGCCAGTAATGGCGCATAATCTGCTCGAATCAGAGCGTTTGTTGAGCAGCGCCTGTCGCATGTTTGCCGACAAATGTATCGCCGGGCTGCAAGCCAACCGCCAGCGTTGCGCCGAACAGATCGAATGGAGCATGAGCATGGTCACTTCGCTGGCCCCGGTGATCGGCTATGATCGCGCTTCACAGATTGCCAAGCAGGCTGTCGCCGAAGGTAAAACTGTGCGCCAGATTTGTGACGAAATGCATGTGTTGCCATCTGCCGAACTGGATAAATTACTCAATCCCGAATCCATGCTGGCACCGCATCGCTAGCACTGCCCTTTACCCACAAATCGCGCCACAGCGAGTCGGCCGGTGGTTATATGCAAGGCGTGCTTTTGAAGTAATGGTTGTTCCATTGCAAGAA
>CAZKME010000112.1:0-6572 GCA_964553725.1 uncultured Zetaproteobacteria bacterium | reverse complement strand
CGCCCTATACTGCGCCGTTATGACTGAATTTGCGCTGATTTTGCTCTCTGCCGTACTGGTGAATAATTTTGTATTGACCAAGTTTCTCGGCATCTGCCCGTTTCTCGGCACATCCTCCAAAGTGGAGACGGCCATCGGCATGTCGTTTGCCGTGATGTTTGTAATGACGCTGGCCTCCACGGCCTCCTGGCTGGTGCAACAATATGTGCTGATTCCACTCGATCTGCTGTATCTGCAAACCATTTTCTTTATCCTGATTATCGCATCCTTGGTGCAATTTATCGAGATGATGATTCACAAGACCAGTCCGGTATTGTATCAGGGCCTGGGTATTTTCCTGCCGCTGATTACGACCAACTGCGCCGTGCTCGGCGTGGCGATTCTGAATGTACAGCAGGAACAGACGTTCCTGACTTCCGCCCTGTACGGGGCCGGTGCGGCGATGGGCTTTGCGCTGGTATTGATTCTGTTTGCCGGATTGCGCGAGCGCATTGAAGTCTCGCCGGTGCCTGCCGCCTTCAAAGGCTCACCGCTGGCACTGATTACCGCTGGCATGATGAGTCTGGCCTTTATGGGCTTCTCCGGTCTGGTTAAAGTCTGATTCATGATCGGCTTACTCTACGCCTTGGGCAGTCTGGGCGCATTTGCGCTTGTTGCCGGCCTGATTCTGGCCATCGCCCAGAAAGCTTTCCATATCGAAGGCGATCCGATGGTGGACAAAATAGACGCGCTATTGCCGCAAACCCAGTGCGGCCAGTGCGGTTACCCCGGCTGCAAACCCTATGCAACTGCCATAGCCGCCGGTGAAGAAGAGGTGAACCACTGCGTACCCGGCGGCGAACGCACCATGCTGCAAATCGCCGATCTGATGGGCGTGGAGCCGAAAGCTGTAGAAGAAGAAGCGGCAGCACCGCGTCTGGCATTTGTGCGCGAAGATGAGTGCATCGGTTGCACCCTGTGCATCAAGGCGTGTCCTGTCGATGCCATTATCGGCGCGCCCAAACAATACCACACCATTATCGCCGATCACTGCACCGGCTGCGAATTGTGTGTCGAACCATGCCCGGTGGATTGCATTGACATGGTTACCAAACCGGAATTGCTGGAGCATTGGTCGTGGCCGCTGCCCGATACCAAACGCTCGCAACTGGCGCACAAAAGGAGAGAGAAACATGCCGGCCATGCTTAGAAACATCGCCCAGCGACTGGGCATGATGGCGCACAGTTTTCCCGGCGGCGTGCATCCTGATCAGCATAAACTGACCGGCGCTTCGCCCATTGAAGTCTGCGAACTCGCACCGGTGCATATCCTGCCGATGAAACAGCATATCGGCGCGCCCTGCTCACCGCTGGTGAGTATCGGGGATAAGGTGCTGCGCGGTCAGAAAATCGCCAAATCGGAAGGTTATGTATCGGTGCCGGTACACGCGCCGACTTCCGGCCGGGTGGTCAAAATCGAGGAACACCCCATCGCCCACCCTTCCGGCATGGGCATGGCATCGATTTTCATTGAGACCGATGGAGACGATGCAGTCGATGAATCACTTGAACCCATCACCGACTGGATCAACACCGATCCTGCCATACTGCGAGAACGCGCCCGCATGTGCGGGCTGGCAGGCCTGGGCGGCGCAGTATTCCCGACCTTTATTAAACTGGTGCGTGACACGCGCTGCCCGATTGAAACGGTGATTCTCAACGGCATCGAATGCGAACCGTATCTGACCAGCGATCACCGTGTCATGACGGAATATACTGAAGATATTCTCACCGGCATGCGCATCATTCAACATATGGTGAGTGCAGCCTCCGGCATTATTGCCATTGAAGATAACAAACCCGAAGCAGTGGCCGCCATGCGTGAGGCATTGGCCAACGCGGATGATATGGACGATGTGCGCCTGATTGAACTGCCCACCCGCTATCCGCAGGGCGGTGAAAAGCAGTTAATCTATTCCTTGACCGGTCGCGAAGTTCCGGCTGGAAAATTGCCGATGCATATCGGCGTAATCTGCCTGAATGTTGCCACGACCAAGGCTCTGTTTGATGCCATTGTACAGGGCGAGCCGCTGACGGAGCGCGTGGTCACGGTGAGTGGCGATGCCACTCCGAATCCGGCCAATTTAAGTGTACGGCTCGGCACGCCGGTTCGGCGTTTATTTGCCCGACAGGGGTTGGAAGATTTTAGCGGCCTGCAAATCGTGCATGGCGGCCCGATGATGGGCGAGCGTTTGAAGGGGCCGGATATTCCGGTGGTCAAATCGACCAATGGCCTGCTGGCATTAAGCGCCAATACAATGAAGGCGGCGCATACAATCGAGCAGCCCTGCATTCGTTGCGGCCATTGCAGTGAAGCTTGCCCGGTTTCACTGGTGCCGAATTTACTGGCCGATCAATGCCGTTCCGATCAGTTCGACAAGGCGGAAACTTATCAGTTGTTCGATTGTATTGAATGCGGCTGCTGTTCCTATGTCTGCCCGTCGAATATCCCGCTGGTGCATTACTTTCGTTACGGCAAAGGTCAGATTGCGCTGGCGCGGCGCGAGCAAAGCTTTGCCGAAGCCTCGCGTCAGCGTTCCGAATCGCGTGATAGCCGCATTGAACACGAAAAAGCCGAGAAAGCTGCGCGCCGCTCCAGAGTGCGCCGGACACATGCGCCCAAACCGGATGCGCCGAAAATAGATGCAAACAGTCCCGACACAAGCGCAGACGCCAAGCCCAAGGAGAAAACATAATGCCGCTGATTATGCTCAGTTCTCCGCACGCGCACGGCGGCGATTCGATTCGCATGATGATGTTTACCGTCATCCTGGCCCTGCTGCCGGCCACATTATTTAGCGTCTATTTATTCGGCTGGTTATCCGTATTGATCATCGTGACCTGCATGCTGACCGCACTGCTCACCGAAGCGGTGTGTCTGAAACTGATGCAACGACCGCTGGCCGCGCTGCTGGATAATTCCGCCGCTCTGACCGGCCTGTTTCTGGCCCTCACCCTGCCTGCCGCGACGCCGTGGTGGATGGCCGTGCTGGGATCGGTGTTTGCCATTGTGCTGGGTAAACAGGTCTATGGCGGGCTCGGCCACAACATTTTTAATCCAGCCCTGTCGGCGCGGGTGATCCTGCTGATTTCGTTCCCTCTGAATATGACAACATGGATTATTCCGATGTCCGTACACATGGGAGGCGTGACGCCGGGTCTGGATTTGTATGACTTCTCGCAAGCGCTGACCCTGTTCCTTGCCGGTGCCAATGCGCTGCCCGTGGTGGTGCAGCATGGGCTGGATGCCATTTCGATGGCCAGCCCGCTGGGACAGGTGAAAACGCAAGCCACGCTCGGCGTGCCGGTGGCTGAAGCACTGAATGCATACAACTATAATGTGCTCGATGCATTTCTCGGTTTTGAGGCTGGCAGTATTGGTGAAACCAGTGCGCTGGCTTTGCTGATCGGCGGTATTTTCCTGCTCGCCCGCCATAGTATCACCTGGCATATCCCGTTCTCCTATCTGGGTACGGTGGCGCTGCTGGCGGCGATTTTCAGCACGATATCGCCCGAGCAGTTCACCACGCCGATGTTCCACCTGTTCGCAGGCGGTCTGATATTGTGCGCCTTTTTCATGGCCACAGATCCGGTCTCCTCGCCGGTGACACCGAACGGGCAGATTATATTCGGTATCGGTTGCGGCGTGATCACCTGGAGTATCCGCTCATTCGGCGGTTATCCGGAAGGTGCGATGTTCTCCGTATTGCTGATGAATTGTGCCGTACCGTTAATCGACCACTATTCTCGCCCGCGCGTCTACGGCCACGAAAAAGACAAGGCTGACTCATGAAATTAAATAAAGATCAGCTTGCCATGATATTCGCCCTGTTTCTGGTGGCGTCGATTGCCGCCATATTGCTGGCTTTGACTGATATTATCACCCGCGAGCCGATTGCCGCAGCACAAAAAGCGGCGCTGCATGAGGCATTGAAGCAGGTGTTGCCGGAACACGGCAACGATCCGCAGAACGATAAAATTGCATTTGGAGACGCTGATCAACGCGTGGACATCTACCCGGCCAGAGACAGCGCAGGGAAAATTACCGGTCTGGCCTGGGAGGTTATCGCACCCGATGGTTATTCCGGTTCCATTCGCATTCTGGTCGGCGTCAGGCCGGACGGGCGCATCTTCGCCATTCGCATCACCGAGCACAAAGAGACGCCCGGGCTTGGCGATGGCATTGTGAAAAATATTAACTGGCTAGCCAGTTTCATTGATCAAACCCTGAGCAGCAGAAACTGGAAAGTGAAAAAAGACGGCGGCGATTTCGACCAGTTTACCGGTGCCACGATCACCCCGCGCGCCGTGGTTAAGGCTGTGAAGCGGGCGCTGGAGTTTTTTAAACAGCAGAAACCGGCTATCTTTACCGACCTGAAAACACAGACGACAACAAATCATAAAAACACAGGAGCACTTCACGGTGAATAAATCTGAAATCTTTGCCGACGGTTTGTGGCACAAAAACACTATCTTTGCGCAATTGCTCGGCATGTGCCCTCTGCTCGGCGTCACCACCTCGGTTGAGAACGGCTTCTGGATGGGCGCGGCGACGCTGCTGGTTCTGATGGGCTCCAATCTGGTGGTGTCGATGGTTCGCGGCGTCATTCCAAAAAATGTACGCATCCCGGCCTACATCACCATTATTGCCGCATTTGTGACCGTGGTCGGCATGGCCATGAATGCCTGGATGCACGAAATGTATCTGATTCTCGGCCTGTTTATTCCGTTGATCGTGGTCAACTGCGCTATTCTGGGTCGCGCCGAAGCCTTTGCCAGCAAGAATTCTATATCCGATTCGGTGATGGATGCGATTGCTGTCGGGCTCGGTTTTACCTTTGCACTGGTATTGCTCGGCGGCGTGCGTGAACTGCTCGGTCAGGGTGAATTATTGGGTTTCTCTATATTTGGCGAGTCTTATCCTGATGTGCTGATGTTCATCCTGCCGCCGGGTGCATTTATTGCGCTGGGCTTTATTCTGGCGGCCATCAATCTGATCAATCGTGGCGTAGCCAGGCGAGCCGGGGCGCGCGCACAGACCGGGATACGGCCTGAAACTGTTGCAGCAACTGCGGAGGTAAACTAATGGATATCTATTTCTGGGCATTTGCCATTCTGGCGGGAATACCGTTGTGGTGGTTCGCCTATTACGCTACCAAACGCATGCGTGTCGGCAAGAATCTGGAGCGCGAGGCGCAGGCCAAACGCAATCTGGAATGGCTGGCGCAGCAACAGGCGGCCAAAGAACAGGGCACTGAAACGCCAACAAACGAGGAAAAGCACTGATGCCATCGCTGATCATCCACACCAATGTGGCCGTGTCTGACAAAATATCCGACCCATCAGCCTTCCTGAGCCGTTGTTCCTCTGCAACGGCAGCGATGCTCGGCAAACCGGAATCCTATGTGATGGTGGAATTATGCGATAACAGACCCATGCTGTTTGGCGGCACGGATGCGCCGCTGGCTTTTGTGGAGCTCAAAAGTCTGGGGCTCAACGCGGAGCAAACGGTTGAACTTTCTGCCCGTTTGTGTGAATTATTGAATGATGCGCTGGCCATCGACCCCGCCCGCGTGTACATCGAATTTGCAGCGCCGGAACGAGCCATGTTCGGCTGGAATGGCAGCACCTTTTAATGGCAGTACGTGAAATTCTGATTCACCCGGATGATCGGCTGCGTAAAGTGGCCGAGCCAGTCAGCTTTCCCCTCTCCGACGAAATCAAACAGATCATCACCGACATGGCCGACACCATGTATGACGCCCCCGGCGTCGGCCTGGCGGCACCGCAAATCGGCGTATCCTGGCAAATTGCCATCACCGATACCTTGTGGCGCAGCGATGAAGTGCGTCACGACCCGGATAATCCGGGTGGCAGCCGCGATCTGAAGGTGTGGATCAATCCAGCAGTGGTCTGGAAAAGCGATGACATGGCGACTTGGGAAGAAGGTTGTTTATCGGTACCCGAAACCTATGGCGATGTCACCCGCCCTGCCGCAGTTCGGCTGCGCTGGTTCGATATGGATGGAAAACAACATGAACAGGATTTCGTTGATTTTCAGGCCGTGGCCTTGCAGCACGAATTCGACCACTTGCTCGGCAAATTATTCATTGATTATCTGTCGCCGCTCAAACGCAATATGATCACCAAAAAGATGAAGAAATTGTTCAAGTCTTAGTCAGCATCCGTTGCCATGCCCCATTATGCTTGATTTTTCATCTGCCCCGATCTGGCAAGTTGAACCGTAGGAAAACTTTAATCGTTCGTTTCTTCCTCGACTTCAATTTCCATTTGCATCAAAGATACTCATAAAAGTTCCCCTACGATTCAACTTGAGCTGATTGCAGCCTACCGTAGCGTATTGAGCTACTGGTTATCGGGGGCGCTTAATCATTCCAATCAGTGCCGGGCAAATGCTGTTCGGCTGAAGATCAAATGACACAATCATGACCATACCCGGCGGCGCTGATTTGATAGGCTTTTTCTATCTGGGCCGGACTGCCGCCTGCCAGAAATGCGCCTCATTCCATTCC
>CAZKME010000111.1:0-6641 GCA_964553725.1 uncultured Zetaproteobacteria bacterium | reverse complement strand
TCAGCGATGGCATCAAACGCCTGTCGCGCAGAGATGCGGGCAAAGCATGGCTGCTGCTACAACAACTCGAATCAGATGGCACGCTTGCATCGAGTGCTTACCTGCCCAAACTGGAACGGCATACGGCGCTTAGAGCGGCCAGACAACATAAGCCGGAAGCTGCCGGCTGGCTGGCCGCGCTGCCGGACAAAATCCAGAATGAAGATACCCGAGGCTGGCGCGCTCGCTTGCTCATCCTGCAACAGGACTGGAGAAATACGCTGGAAGCCATTGCCGCCATGCCCGAGGCAGAGCAGCAACAAAGCCGTTGGGTGTATTGGTCGGCGCGTGCTGCTGAAGGTATTGGGGAACCGGAAGCGGCTCGTTTTCTGTTTGCCAAACTGGCTGATGAGCGTGGCTATTACAGTTTTTTAAGCGCCGAACGTCTGGGCCAGCCATTTCGGTTTAATGCATCTGAACTCACTGCTCCAGAGGCTGCCATTGCCGAGGTGGAACAGAAACCGGCAGTGCGCCGTGCTTATGAGTGGTTACAATTGGGCAAACGAAGCAAGGCCGCCCGGGAATGGCAACATGCACTGGCCAATTCCAACCAGATTCAGTGGCAGGCTGCGGCTGTACTGGCGTCACGCTGGCAATGGCATGATCAAGTGATTCGCGCTGCCTTCAAGGCCAATAAACTCAATGCCATGCCGGATCGTTTCCCGATAGCTTTCCAGAAAGCGGTGATGCAAGCGTCCAAAAAAACCGGCCTGTTGCCATCCTCCATCTGGAGCATTATCCGGCAGGAATCCGCCTTTAATCAACAGGCTGTTTCCTATGTCGGCGCTAAAGGGCTGATGCAGTTAATGCCGAAAACTGCCCGCCATGTAGCCCGAAAGCTGGGCATGGGAAAAGGCAGGCTGAAACTGTTTTCACCCACCATCAATATTCGTCTCGGCTCCACCTATCTGGCCACGCAAAAAACACGCTTCGGCAACCTGGCACTGGCCTCGGCGGCCTATAATGCCGGCCCGCATCGGGTTTCCAGGTGGCTGAAACGAACCCCGTTTGATGCGCCCGAAGCATGGGTGGAAGCCATCCCGTTCAATGAAACACGCCGTTATGTGCAGCAAGTGATGGCCTTTGTCTCGGTCTATGAATGGCGACAGCATAAACCACCAACCAGCCTGATTGCCCGCTTGAACGAACAGGTTCAGAAAGTCAGTCTGAATGAGGAAGCCCTGATAAACCATGCCTTCGCCAAGGGTGGCAATCATTGAGAACGCTTGCTAGCTTGCGCGACCAAATTATTAATGACGAGGTAAAAACTCATGGCTTTTGTTGTCACCCAGCTATGTAAAGATTGCGTAGATACCGCCTGTGTCGCCGTTTGCCCGGTTGACTGCTTCTACCAGCCCAAAGGCGTTTCCGAGAAAACACCGAATATGCTGTATATTTCTCCGGAAGAATGTATCGACTGCGCCGTATGCGAACCCGAATGTCCGTGGGAAGCGATTTATCCTGAAGAAGATGTGCCGGAAGTATTTGAGTCGGATATAGAATTGAATGACCTGTGCGATACTGATCGTGACGGTTTCGAGCTGGCTGAAGTGACAGACCATGAGCCGCCATCGGCTGAAGAAGTGGGTCAGAACAAGGCCAAGTTCGGTCTGTAATCGTTTTCAATTAAATCATCATCAAGCGCATGTATGGATAGTCATACATGCGCTTTTTTTATCCCCATGAACACGCCCGTGAACAAAACCGCGCTGAACGGACTCTCATACGAGCAGTTGGTCGAACTCTGCCATCGAGCCGGCACTAAACCGGTGCATGCAGAGCACCTGATTGCCTCCATTTACCGGCGTTATAACACCGACATCGAATCTATTGCTGCCACTGCCAATCTCCCGCTCGTTCTGCGCCAATACCTGACCGGGCATACCAGTATATTTGAGCCCGATTGTACGGCCAGCCAGCAGGCCGAAGACGGTACGCAAAAGCTGCTGTTGAAAATGCCGGATGGTAAAGAGGTTGAGACTGTGCTGATTCAGGCCGCTGGCAGATTGACCCAGTGCATTTCAACCCAGGTGGGCTGCGCTGTTGGCTGCACCTTTTGCCTGACGGCTACAGCCGGCCTGACGCGTAATCTGAGCGCCGCTGAAATGGTAGCTGAAGTGTTCGCCGGTCAACGCATCAGCGGGCGCAAGGTGCGCAACCTGGTATTGATGGGTATGGGCGAACCGTTGCACAATTATGATGCAGTGGCGCATTTTGTCCGCATCGCCACAGATCCGAAAGGCATGGCCTTCTCACCCAATCGCGTCACCCTCTCGACATCAGGCTTGGTGCCTGCCATATACCGCATGATTGAAGATGAATTACCATGCAATCTGGCCGTATCACTCAATGCCACCACGGATGCAGTGCGGGATTGCATCATGCCGATCAATCGCAAATACCCGATTGCCATGCTGATGCAGGCCGTGCGTGATTATATTGATGCACGCGGCAACAAGCGGGTATTGATTGAATACGTCATGCTGGCCGGTATCAATGACAGCCTGGCCGATGCAGTTCGTTTGAGTCAGCTGCTCGATGGCTTGAATTGCACCATCAATCTGCTGCCCTTTAACCCGTTTGCCGGAGCTGAATTTGAGCGTCCGAGTGATGACAGTGTGTCGGCATTCCGGGCCGTGCTTGTCAAAGCCGACAAGGTGGTTGTGGTGCGCGAATCAAAGGGGCAAGAAATTTCCGCCGCCTGCGGTCAATTGAAAACGGAGACCGTCACAAGACGACAACGCCATAGCGTTTGACGCACCGTTGATGGCTGTGCCGAAGTTTGGCCCTGCCTATTGATTCTTGCGCTGTAAGGTGATTTCCAATTCTCCTTGCTGAATATGCATCAGCGCATGCCTGAACCGCTGCCAGTCCCATTGTTTGCCCGGATCCCATTTTCTTCCCGGAGCAATATCCTGATGCCCGACGATGCGTTCGGATGAAATGGCTGGATAGCGTTGCATCAGCGTTTTGCACAGGCGCGCGGCTTCGCGATATTGCGCCGCCGCGAACGGGGTTGTCTCATCGCCAATCATTTCAATGCCAATAGCATAATCATTGCAACCGCTTCTGCCCTGCCATTCGGATACGCCTGCATGCCATGCCCGTCTATCGCAAGCTACAAACTGTGTGGTAGCGCCAGCACGATCAACAACAAAATGGGCTGAAACTTTCAAGCCTTCCAGCGAATCAAACGTTGGATGAGCTGCACAGTCCAGTCGGCCCATAAACAGGTCATTAATATATAGCGATTCGAACTGCCCAGCTGGCAAGCTGATGGCATGCAGAACGATCAAATCGATTTCTGCATCGCCCGGACGCGCATTGTGATGGGGTGAATTCATCTGCCGCATGGGCTGATGATGGTTCTAAAATGCGCCAGCGACAAGGCTCAGTCACGCTTCACGCCTTACGCCTCACCCCTCGCGACTTTTTTATCTTTATTCATTCGCTAATTTGGTCAGAATTGCACCATGACTATGAGCACATCCGCTGATAATGCCAGGCTAATGAAACTGGCGACCTACGCCTCCATGACCGTGGCCATTGTTCTGATCCTGACCAAAACAGTTGCATGGGTGATGACTGATTCGGTCAGCCTGATGGCCACGCTGATTGACTCCTGTCTTGATGCGCTGGCTTCACTGGTCAATCTGATTGCAGTGCGCCATGCGCTGACGCCGGCGGACAAGCAGCATCGTTTCGGCCATGGTAAAGCTGAAGCGCTGGCCGGGCTTGGGCAGGCAACGTTCATTGCAGGCTCCGCCCTGTTTCTGGTGCTGGAGGCTATTTTTCATCTTTGGCACCCGCAAGCCATTTCCGCCATGGGCGTTGGCATTGCGGTGATGATTATTTCTATCATTGCAACGCTAGTGCTGCTGATGTTTCAGCGCTATGTCATCAGAAAAACCGGATCAACCGCCATCAAAGCCGATCATTTGCATTACAAGACCGACCTGCTGGTCAATGGCAGCGTTATCATCGCACTGCTGCTGGCTTATTATGGCTGGCCGGGTTTTGATCCCCTGTTTGCGCTGGGGATTGCCGCTTATATTTTATACAGCGCCTGGGAAATTGCCAGCGAATCACTGGATTTGCTGATGGATCATGAATTACCCGTTGAAGATCGTGAACGCATCAAGGCTATCGCCCGCAATCATCCGCAAACGCGCGGCATGCACGATCTGCGCACCCGTAAATCCGGCACGACTGTCTTCATTCAGATGCATCTGGAGCTTGATGATAGCTTAACCCTGCTTCAGGCCCATGCGATTGCCGATGATGTTGAAGATAGAATTCGGGCCGAATTTCCCGATGCAGAAGTGATTATCCATGAAGATCCGGCCAGCCTTGATGAACCGAGACCGGAGTTTGTAGAATGAGGCAGTGCAAATGGCTGTTCATCTGCCTGCTTTACGCAGGACTGAGCCTGCCGGCTTTTGCCGCCACAGATATGATCGAAGTCAATTTCCTGCCCTTGCAGGAAGCTGCCGATGCGGCCAGAAGCCAGCTATCGAATGATGGCAAACTAGCCGTTATTGCATCACGACAAATGCTGATTATTGATGATGATGAGGCCCATATCGACAAGGCTCGAGCACTGCTCAAACGGCTCGATCATCCGGCAGATCAGTATACCGTCCATCTCAATTTTGAGGATATCAGATCGAACAAACGCAGCGCATCAGAACTTTCCGGCCAAGCCACAAGCGGCAGACTGCCCGGCGGCTGGGTGCGGATAAAAGCGGCATCACGGCAATCCGGCAGCCAGCATCGCCAAGCCTTCCAGTTACGTATTTCCGGCAATCAGCCGGGCAGCATGGAAACGGGAACGCTGCGCTCATTCAGCCGTACAACGCGGCTGTGGTTGGCGGGTTATGGTCTGATTCAGACCAACAGCGTGGAATTGATTCCGCTCACCTCCGGCTTTCGTATCACAATCAAACCCGCTGGCGCGAATCAGGTGCGGGTGCGTATTGCGCCGTGGATGCAGCGCACGATAGCCAAAGTTCAGGGTCAGCATGAAATTCTGCTTGGTCTCGGTGCCACCAATAACCCGGCCACGCCGCCGTCCAATATCGCCAATATGCGTTTGAATGCGCAACCAAATTTACAGGAACAGCCGATCATCGAAATGGCCGGGGCGGCCACCGAGCTGGTGATTCCTGTTGATGAGTCTGTGACCATTGCCGCCTCCAGCCGGGAAGCCAGGCAGTTGGGCAATGCCCTGTTATCAAGATTTTCCAGCGTCGGAAAACGTCAGTTTGTGATGCATTTACGTATATCGAAAAACTAGTCCGACAGACTCCTGACAAGGGATTTGTTGCGGGCAAACGAACAAGCGAGGGCGCAGCAGTATTTATGAATAATCCAGACTAGCGTTTCAGACGATACCACTTGGCTTTTGTTTTGCGCCAGAATTCCCGATATTCCTCATCGCTGACCTCGCCATCACGGTTGGCATCCATAGTCTTGAACCGAGTCTCGGCCCGTCTGTCCACCATGACTTTATATTCCGCATAAGAAACACTGCCGGATTGATCGGTATCCAGTTCCATAAAAGCATCGGCAATTTTGTCCGTGGCCGATTTCACTTCAGCCAGAGCCGGAGCAGTCGCCAGAATCAACATCAACACAGTGCCAAAAATCCGCACAGACATCATCACCTCACATTCACGAAAACAATCACATATTGCCGTCGCAAACGGCAGACGGCATCATATCCGAGTTGATTTCGAATCACCACAATACATTGGGCGAGAGGGAACATGAAAGTCTATCTGGATTTAATGCGCCATGTGCGCAACCACGGCACCCAAAAAGGAGACCGCACCGGCACCGGCACCCGATCAGTGTTCGGATATCAGGCGCGCTTTGATCTGTCCGCCGGATTTCCATTGGTCACCACCAAAAAAGTGCATCTGAAATCAATTATCCACGAACTGCTCTGGTTTTTACAGGGCGACACCAATACCCGGTACCTGACAGAGAATGGCGTAAAAATCTGGAACGAATGGGCCACTGAAGATGGTTCGCTGGGGCCAGTCTATGGTTTCCAGTGGCGCAACTGGCCGACGCCGGATGGCAAACTGGTCGATCAGATTGGCGATGTCGTTGAACAGATCAAAAGCACGCCCGATTCACGTCGTTTGATCGTATCGGCCTGGAATGTGGCCGATCTGCCGGATGAATCGATTTCGCCGCAAGCCAATGTGGCAAACGGCAAAATGGCGCTGGCACCATGCCATGCCTTTTTCCAGTTTTATGTCGCCGATGGCAAGCTCTCCTGCCAGCTCTATCAACGCAGTGCCGATATTCTGCTGGGCGTACCCTTCAATATCGCCTCCTACGCGCTGTTGACGATGATGATTGCCCAGGTCTGTAATCTGGAGGTTGGCGACTTTATTCACACCTTCGGCGATGCACATCTGTATTCCAATCACGCCGAGCAGGTCGAAACGCAGCTGGCGCGTGAGCCATTCCCGTTGCCCGTCATGAAAATTAATCCGGATGTGAAAAACATTTTCGATTTTAGCTATGAGGATTTTGAACTGGTTGATTATCAGTGCCATCCCGGCATCCGCGCTCCGATTGCGATATGA
>CAZKME010000110.1:0-6785 GCA_964553725.1 uncultured Zetaproteobacteria bacterium | reverse complement strand
AAAATGCGCCGGAGTGGGGAAGTAAATCGCCGCTCACGACTTTTGCAAGTGGCTCCATTGTTCCATTCACAACTGATGATCCGCAATCATGGCGTCTGCACTGATTGGCATGACAGTTATCGGCAACAATGGATTCAGTTCTTTTTGTCGCCCCGGCTGCTGTCGTCCCGGCTGTCATCCCGACTATCATCATTTTTGTCGATCTCTTTGTCATCGTCCTGTTCAAATACAGAAGCTTCCAACCCATGCTGCGTGTCCACGAAACGGATGGCGTCATCTTCATCTTCATCTTCATCAAATTCACTGAGCAGTTGATCCAAATGTTGGGCTGCCCCGGTGGCTTCACTTGCCTGACTGACTTCGGTTCGATTGATTTCAAGCGGACTATCTTCAATAGTGGCTGTTTCAGTCGTGTCCAGGTCAGAAAATTCCGACAGCAGATGATCCAGCTCCTGTGTAGCACCCCCTGTCAAATCGAAATCGGGCGTGTCAAGTTGGTCTTGCTCGTCCTGTTGCTTATCATGCTCGATATCAGGCACTCCCAGCTCGGAAAGATCGAAATCAAGATCATCAGCAGCAGACTCATCCAGCGGCAAGGCATCCTGTACAGTCTCATCAAGGTCAGGCTGGGGTTGCTGCATCTCAGGTTCAGGGGAATGATGGTCAGTTTCTGTCTCCATCTGTTCAATCGAAGCCTTAAACCGTTCCAGGTCAACAGCGGCCAGTGTTGCGGTTGCTGCGGCGACAGAATCATCCAGACCGGATTTATCGCCCTTGCCGAGCAGCAGTTCCGCTTTCTTGATATGGGCTTCGACATGATCGGGCTGCAAACGCAGCGCCATATCCACTTGTTTGATGGCTTCGTCATCCATACCGTAGCGGATATACACATCGGCTTCAGCCATATAATCAATATCCGGGTCGGGTTCCACATTGACATCGGCATCGAACGGCTCCAGTTCCGCTGTATCCGTATCACTGAGTTCATCTGTAAATACAGGCAGGGAATCAATCGTCGCGGTTTCTTTGTCAGATTCAACCGTTTCAATGCCGGCAGCCTCATGCGCAGTATCCAGCTCCAGCCTTTCGCTTCGCCCTTCCGATACTGTTTCCGCTGCTGCGTCCGGTGCAGAAGATTCCATCGCCACAGCCGGATGAGCCGGTTCGCGCCGCATCAATATGGCGACTACGCCGATCAATATCAGCACCAGCGCAATTAATATCCATATCATCCAGTCCATTCCTGTAGATGCAGCTGCGGACTTTTGCCGTTCAACCGCCTCCAGCTCCGATTGTAACCGGCTGATTAGAATTTCCAGTTTATCCAGGTGGGCTTTCGCTGCCGCCGCCGTAACAGCATCATCTTCAACTTTCCGATTCAGCGTTTCGATGCTTTTCTGATTATTGCCTAGCTGCTCCTGGAGTAAAACATTTTGCTGACGCAGTTCATCCACCATCTGGCTGGACTCAGCCTTCGCCTGCGCAACAGCAGCAGCAATTTCAGCTGTTTGAACGACTGTAGAATCAACCGGAGCGGCAGATTTTTGTTCACTGACTTCGGTTTGTTGCTTAGGCTGAGTCAGTGGCTTGATTGGCGCAGCAAGCGCCGTTTTATGCGCTGCTTCAGCTACAACAACCGGAGCTGTCGCCACGCCATCAGCATGTTCACCCACGCTGATCCGTTTCGTATAACGGGTGCGTTGCGCTTCCTTCTCAGCAGCATAACGCGGTTGGCGGGTGAGTTCCTTCCACTTTTTCTCTTGCTCTGACAGGAAACGGCTTGCTTCTGATTTATGATGCTGCTCAACTTCAGCAGCAGTCGGCACGTTCAATCGCGAACCGGCTTTCAACAAGTTGATGTTATTCTGATCAAAACTGCTGCGATTTTTCTCAAACAGGGCCATCATGATCTGATTGCGGCTATAGCGGTAATCAATCCTGAGTCGTTCGGCAACCGTAGAAAGCGTGTCACCCCTGACAATTGGGCCATAGCGATCCGTTCTGGCCCAGCCTTCGTAATATGTACTTTCCGGCTCAAGGCTTGTTGTAGCTGCTATTGCAGGTTCGGGTATAAACACCTGACCGGCAGATTTGGTCAGGCTGGTTCGGGGCGCAGTTGCCACCGGCTGTTTGATAGCATCAAGGCTGGGCTGTGGTGCTTTGCTGGCGGCCTGCTGAATTGATTTGGGCGCATCCAGAAAAACCGGAAATTTCTTGAAATGGGATACGCGCCCGTAACGGATTTTCAGGACAAGGTTAAAAAACGGTGATTTGATTCTGCTGCGGGAAGACAGTTCAACGCGCACGCCGCGCTTATCGCTGGCGACGTCAGCACGAATGGCTTTCAATATCGGATCGCGATAGACCTCGAAAATTTTGTAATCGGAAGGAGCTGCAATTTCGACAAACACCTTGGATACCAATTCATTGGATTCGAGTTTAAGCGGCACTTCGGCATAAAAGGGTTCACCAAGACGGCTGGCAACTTCGATTTTCCCCGGCGAGGCAGCCTGAACGCTACCGGCAAACAGAAATAGAGCCGGACAAAGCAAGACAAAAACCAGCTTACGCCAATCCCGATTCCCCATGCATTCCTCCTTTCACCACTTCGCCTGTTTCGTCTGTTTCAGAACCGGGCCAGACTTCTTTTCTACGCCTTCCGAATCAAAATTTCCGCTATTTGCACTGCATTTAACGCCGCACCTTTACGGACATTATCGGCAACAATCCACAAATGCAAAGAATTCGGGCAGGAACGGTCATCACGAATGCGACCGACCCATACCGGATCGGTTCCGGCGGCTTCGCTCGGCATCGGGTAATCTTCGCTAGCCGGATCATCCACCACGCAGACGCCTTGCGCATCAGCAAGCACAAGACGTGCCTTTTCTGCATTCATCGGCCCGGAGAATGTCAGGTTTACTGATTCGGAATGACCGTAAAATACCGGTACGCGCGCAGTCGTTGCCGTCACGGCAATATCAGCGCCCATAATTTTGCAGGTTTCATCCATCATTTTGCGTTCTTCTTTGGTATAGCCATCATCCATAAACACATCGATATGCGGAATGATATTAAATGCAATACGCGCCGGAAGCTCATTGACATCGGCGCTTTGACCATTCATCAATTGCGCCGTCTGTTTGGCCAGCTCATCCATGGCCTTGCCGCCAGCGCCTGAAACAGCCTGATACGTGGATACCACCACGCGTTCGATAGGCATGACATCGTGTAGCGGCTTTAAGGCCACCACCATCTGAATAGTCGAGCAGTTCGGATTGGCGATAATTTTATTATCACGCGCCATCTCCAACGCATCCGGATTGACTTCCGGCACCACCAGTGCGATATCTTCATCCATGCGCCAGGCGCTGGAGTTATCCACCACATAACACCCGGCAGCGGCAAAACGCGGTGCATGGATTGTGGATGTGCCACCACCGGCGGAAAACAGAGCGATATCAACGCCAGCCGGATCAAATGTTTCCAGATCCTGTACGATACATTCCTTGCCCTTGAATTCGATAACAGAACCGGCGCTACGGCTCGATGCCAGCGGAATCAGATCAGCGACCGGAAAATCGCGTTCGGCCAGAATCTCCAGCATGGTCGCGCCGACCGCGCCTGTTGCGCCGACCACGGCGACATTATATCCCTCTTTTTCTTCAATAAAACGTTCACCCATCAGGCCAGTTCCCTCAGCGCAACACATACCGCATCGCCCATGGCCGAGCAGGATACCGAATCCACGCCGCCAAAGGCCAAATCAACAGTGCGCACGCCTGCATCCAGCGTGTTTTCCACGGCCTGTTCAAGCTTGTCGGCCAGATCATCGCGATCCAGCGAGAAGCGCAGCATCATGGCTACCGACAGAATCGTGGCCAGCGGGTTGGCCTTGTCCTGGCCGGCAATATCCGGCGCAGAACCGTGAATCGGTTCATACATAGCATGGCTTTCGCCGATGGACGCCGATGGCAGCATGCCGATTGAGCCGGTCAGCATGGAGGCTTCGTCCGATAAAATATCGCCAAACAGATTGCCGGTAACAATCACATCGAACTGGCGCGGATTGCGAATCAACTGCATGGCCGCGTTATCAACATACATGTGGGACAGTTCGACATCGGAGAATTCAGACGCATGCAGTTCCACAATCACACTGCGCCATAATTCAGACACATCCAGCACATTGGCTTTTTCAACACTACACACTTTATTCGAGCGTAGACGTGCAGCCTCGAATGCCTTGCGCCCGATGCGCCGGACTTCGCTCTCGGTATATACCATCGTATTAAAGCCGCGTCGTTCTCCATCGACTGTTTCAATGCCGCGTGGCTGGCCAAAATAAATACCCGAAACCAGCTCCCGCACAACCAGAATATCAACGCCGTCAATCACTTCCGGTTTCAGCGTCGAGGCATCAAGCAACTGGGAATGCACCTTGGTAGGCCGGTAATTGGCAAACAGGCCGAGATCGGCGCGGATACCCAACAAGCCGGCTTCCGGACGCATCGGTTTATCCAGCGTTTCCCAGCTCGGGCCGCCTACAGCGCCCAGCAATACTGCGTCGGATTCATAGGCAAGCGCCCGAGTTGCTTCACAATACGGATCACCGTCCACGTCATAGCCAATACCGCCAATCGTGCCCTCTTCCCAGCTCGCGCCCAACCCGAACGAATCGTTCAACACGTCCAGCACTTTCAGCGCTTCACCTATAATTTCCGGCCCGATACCGTCACCCGGCAATACTGCGATTTTGACAGACATACATACTCCTATTTCCCTACTGCGGTTTTAACCGCTGTTAAAAACTCATCCACATCCTTGAATTCCCGATACACCGAGGCGAATCGCACATACGCAACGCCATCAAGTTCGCGCAGTTGTTCCATGACAAACTCACCGAGCGCGCCAACCCCGATTTCCGTATTGCCACTTTCTTGTACGGCGCGTAGAACAGCATTCACGCCATGCTCTAACTGAGCGACTGAAACTGGTCGTTTTTCAAGGGCTTTTTGCATGCCTGAACGAATTTTTTCCAGATCAAAAGATTGCCGAGCGCCATCTTTTTTAATGACCAGCGGCAGTCGCAATTCAGCCCGTTCATAGGTCGAAAACCGTTTACCGCAGGCTTCGCATTCACGCCGGCGACGCACAGCGGCCCCGTCTTCCACCACGCGGGAATCCACCACGCGGGTGTCATCATGGGAACAAAACGGGCAATACATCCTAACCCGGCATAGCCGGAACCAAAAACCTTGAACCGCGAATGAACGCAGATAAACGCGGATAAAAGCCAAAAGTATCGAACACCTGATTCTGATCTGTTTTTAACATTCGCGTCTATTCGCGTCCATTCGCGGTTCGCCTCTCATGTTTTTGCTTCTTACCTATTAATCTTCATAGATCGGGAAACGACCCGTCAGTTTACGCACTTTATCGCGCACAGCCTGATGAATCTCTTCATCTGCCGGCGCTTTCAAAACCTGCAAAATTAACTCGCCAATCAACTGCGCTTCCGGCTCCTGCATGCCACGCGCCGTAATCACCGATGCGCCGATACGAATGCCGGAAGTCACAAACGGCGATTCCGGATCAAACGGGATGGTGTTTTTATTGGTCGTAATGCCAGCAGCTTCCAGCGCTTCTTCGGCCTGTTTACCGGTAATGCCCTGTGGACGCACATCAACGCGGAACATATGACAATCGGTGCCGCCGGATACAATGCGCAGTTCTCCTTCGCTCAAAGTCGCCGCCAGCGCGCGCGCATTGGCAATCACCTGTTTCTGATCGGCCTTGAACTGATCACCCAGCGCCTCACCGAATGCCACCGCCTTGGCGGCAATCACGTGCATCAGCGGGCCGCCCTGAATGCCGGGGAAAATGCGCGAATTGATCTTTTTGGCCAGATTATCATCATCCGTTAAAATCATACCACCGCGCGGGCCGCGCAGGGTTTTGTGGGTGGTGGTGGTAATCACATGGGCGTGACCGACCGGGCTAGGATACTCACCCGCAGCAATCAGCCCTGCATAATGCGCCATGTCCACCATCAAAATCGCACCGACTGAATCGGCAATGTCTCGCATGCGTTTAAAGTCAATATGACGCTCATAAGCCGAAGCGCCGCCGATAATCATTTTCGGACGATGCACTTCCGCCATTTTTTGCATAACATTGTAATCAATTAATTCATTATCCTTGCGTACGCCGTAAGCCACCACTTCATATAAACGGCCTGAGAAGTTCACCGGCGAACCGTGGGTGAGATGGCCGCCATGCGATAAATCCATACCCATAATGGTATCGCCCGTCTGGATAGCCGCCATATACACAGCCATATTGGCCTGCGAACCGGAATGCGGCTGTACGTTCACGTGTTTGGTGCCAAACAACTCACGCGCCCGCTCCTGCGCCAGACGCTCGACTGCATCGACATGCTCGCAACCGCCATAATAGCGGCGACCGGGATATCCTTCGGCATATTTATTGGTCATCACCGAGCCCTGCGCCTGCATCACTGCTTTGGAGACGATATTTTCACTGGCGATGAGTTCCAGCGTATGTTGCTGACGCCCAAGCTCGGCGGCAATGGCATTTTTTACCGCCTTATCGGCAAGCGGCGCATTAAAAAACTGACTGCGATCAGACATGAAAACTCCTGGGATGAATGAAAAAAACGCTGATTATCAACGGCTGAAACTGTACTGCCGAAGCACGAAGCGTCGGCGCGCGTATTATGTCGAAACGAAATGATGCCGTCATCAGCCGGTTTTCATTCCACC
>CAZKME010000109.1:0-6794 GCA_964553725.1 uncultured Zetaproteobacteria bacterium | reverse complement strand
AATTTATGCGAACAATAACCATCATTCAAACAGGAGCAAGTGAATTATAATAACTCTGGATATTCGACATAGCGTATGCCATTTCTTAAATCCGCCGAGACATTCCACAACGTAAAAATACTTCAGTGGAGGTGAGACTTTAGTCTCGCATGATTATTTTTTACCGTATGGTTGACCAGTGTCTATCCGTTCCGAATGGAATACATAAAAACCCGTGATTGACCCGAATGCTTACTTTCACAGAATGGCCCTCGCATTTTTTATTGTGGCAGGAGCAGCGTATGTTTAGTCGGTTAAGTGAAAAGTTTGGAAATATTGCCCATAAGCTGCGCGGATCGGCGCGGGTTTCCGAGGCTGATCTGGATGCGACGTTGCGCGAAATGCGGCTGGCTATGCTCGAAGCCGATGTGGCCTTGCCTGTGGTGCGCCATTTGATGGCTGAAGTTAAAGAGCGGTCGCTGGGTGCCGATGTCGCCAAAAGCCTGCAGCCCGGCCAGGTGATTATCAAAATCCTCAATGATGCGCTGACTGATCTGCTCGGTGGTCAACGCCGTGATCTGGATTTATCCAAAATCCCCTCAGTCATTTTGCTGTGCGGTTTGCAAGGTGCCGGTAAAACAACCACGGCGGGTAAGCTGGCGCGTTTGCTGGTATCACAGGGCAAAAAAGTGGCGCTGACTTCGGTGGATGCGACTCGCCCGGCGGCGCGTGAACAGTTGCAGATATTGGCCGGGCAGGTGGATGTGCCGTATATCGCGGGCGATGGTTCCAGTGCTGCAAAAATGGCCAGGTCGGCCATGTTGCAGGCTGGGCGCGATGGTCATCATGTGTTGATTCTCGATACTGCCGGTCGTCAGGTGGTGGATGATGAATTGATGGCCGAGATCAAACATGTGGCCGATGCCGTATCGGCCAGCGAAAGGCTGTTGGTGCTTGATGCCATGACCGGGCAAACGGCGCTACAGATTGCCGAACAATTCCATGCCGCCGTGAATATGTCCGGCTGCATTCTGACCAAAACCGATGCCGATGTACGTGGCGGTGCGGCATTATCCGTGGCGCATAGTACGGGCGTGCCGATTCGTTATGTCGGTACGGGTGAAAAGATTGAGGCATTCGAATTGTTCGATCCGGCCCGTATGGCCGGTCGTATTCTCGGTCAGGGCGATGTGGTCGGTTTGGTGGAGAAGATTCAATCCAGCGTTGATCAGGCGAGCGCGGAGAAGGCTGCTGCCAAGATCAAAAAAGGCCAGTTTGATCTGGGGGATTTTGCCGAGCAACTGGGGCAGATGCAGAACATGGGAGGCATGGCGGGCATGTTAAAAATGATGCCGGGTATGAATCTGCCACAGAATGCGCTGGATCAGATGGATGACAAGCCGGTCAAACGCATGCAGGCGATGGTTTATTCGATGACGCCGAAAGAGCGCAAATATCCCCGGCTGTTAAACGGCAGCCGCAAACGCCGTGTGACGGCGGGCTCCGGTACAACCGTGCCTGAACTCAATCGCATGCTCAAACAGTTCGCCCAGATGCAGAAAATGATGAAGCGCATGAAAGGCGGCAAAGGCCGACGCATGATGGCGCAGATGATGGGTAAGTTTGGCGGTATGGGAGGCATGGGCGGTGGTATGCCTCCCGGCATGCCAAAGATGTGATGCGTTCATATTCCTGTGCTGCAAGGTGATAAGCTTGGGTGTCATTCCCCTCCCCCCAAAAAAAAGGCGGAAACCCACCGCTTACAAGGGTTTGAAGATCAGAAAATAACCCAGATTATAATAGATATGCAGCAGTATGGATGGCAATAACCAGCCATCAAAGCGATCTCGAAAATAACCGAACATCAGTGATGGCAAAAACACCATCACTGCCATGGCCGGCGGATGCGTCAACAGGTGTGCAGCAGCGAACAATCCACTGGTCAGAATGTTGGCTCGCGTGATGCCTATATATTGTTGCCTTAACATGGCCCTGCGTATGAGTTCGCCCTGAATGAAACCTCGAAACGCTATCTCTTCCAGAACAGGATACAGCATGACAAGCAGCAGAAACAATCCGGGTGATCGCAGTGGCCAGCTCAGCTCTATGGACGGGCGGCTGAGCAGATAAAGTGCAGCCCATACAGGCAGGGCTGCGAGCATGGCGATGACCCATGATTTACATAAAAGTGACTTCCCACTGCGATTAACGAACATCCTGTTTGCCGCCCCCGTACTGGATCCGGCTGGCTGGTTTGTTGCTGGCCGGGTTATAATGCTACAGTAAAACACTTTACTCAATTGATTCAATCAGTATTCGCTGTCGGAATCATTGATGATATGGGCCTGTTCTCCGGCAATGCGGTAGTCGCCGCCGGCCCAGCAGCCCAGGTCGGTCGTGCGGCAACGGTCACTACAGAACGGGAAATTTTCAGCACTTCTATTGACCGGTTTTTTGCAAACCGGACAGTGGAACGGTGACGGGTTTTTATTCATGGGTAACGGTTATTTGTTGCTGCCAATCGGCACTAGCATCATGGCGTATGGAATATCTTCATCATAATCGCTGGCCGGCTGGCCGGCGCACCAGCACTGAAAGCGCAGTCGAATAGCTAGCCTGTTGCCTGAAATATCCGGAATAATTCCCTTGGCTACCGCATCGACAGGCAGCGAGATCACCAGCAGCCCGAAGGCTTTTCCACGTTCCGGCGTGATATGCCCGTTGCCGCCGACTGCGACGCACTTTTCCCAGCCGACAAAATCATTGAGCATATGATCCAGCGTATCAACCGCGCTGCACAGCGGTGCCAGAGCCTGATGCAAGGGCAGCGTGCGGGCATCGGACTGGCTCCAGATGGCCTTGATGCTCTGTTGCATACACAGTTTATGGCCCAGCCAGTCATGCTTTTTCTGGGCATTCAGATAGGCATTTACCAGTGCATCTCTGGACAGATAATCGCAAGCTTCCGGGATGCCCGGTTGCAACTGCTTGATGATCAGGTCGATATGATCACAGGACTGTTGAATTTTTTCACGATACTGCGGCGCATCATCGCAAAGATTTTTCAGGTAGAGTTTTAAATCGCCAAACAGCGCCATGATTTCAGCAACAGCGCTCTTGCGCCCCTGATCGCCAAGCAGTGATGCGCGCAGGTCGCAAGCGGCATGCAGCCAGTTTGCGCCCTGCTGATTGGCGCTGGCTGTTTCCAGACAAGCAAGCGCATCGCGCAATTCAATAAATGTGCGCATGCGTGGACTCAACGCAAATGAAAACTGAACCATCTCTGTCAAAGCTGTATCCCCGCTTGTGGCAGTGTATCCGGGGCCGTGACTCGCCACGCCTGTGAAACACTGGAGCGCCAATCATGCCAGCGATTACAGGCGACCACCACGATTGTATTGGCGAGCCGGGCCCGGTTGGCGATGTCTTCGATCAGCGTATGAGCATCCTTCTCGCTCAGCGCGGCAGTTGGATTATCAAGCAGTATCAGCGCTGGCTCGGCCAGACTCATGGCTGCCAGCGACAGCCGCAGTGATTGTAACCGGTTCAGTGTTTGCAGCTCGGTATCAAGTGACAGATCAGACAAGCCCCAATCGGCCAGCGTTGTTTCAAGCTGTTGCGGCGTTGGCTGTGTTTTGAGGCCGAACATGAGCTCTTCGGCCACCGTCTGCCCAAGCCAGAGGCAGGGCCAGCGATCAAGCAGCAAACGCACCGTGAATTTGTCCGTGCTAATACCATCGAGTGTGATAAGCACGCTCTTCGGCAAGCCGGCCAGGGTGGCCAGACGGTGCAGCCACAGTGATTTTCCGCTGCCGACATGACCGGTCAGCAGAACAATTTCACCCGCTTCGGCTTGCAGGGTGGTGATGGAATCGGTTAGTTCAAGCCTGTGATGGTCAGAGGAGTTCATGGGATTCGCAGCTTGGCATAAAAGATGGAGCGGGTGAAGGGAATCGAACCCTCGTATGCAGCTTGGGAAGCTGCCGTTCTACCATTGAACTACACCCGCGTGGTGTTTTGAAGAATAAACGGGTCAGGAAACTTCTGCGAGTTCTGGAGTATGCCAGATGGTTTGCCCCTGACTCTCCTTGTGAATGCGGCGCAGCATGGACAGATGGGCCTGATGTTCATCATCGGCAATGGGGGGCAGACTGCGTTTCATGATGGTTGCCGTTTCCGCTTGTTCATCGCGCCGGCGTGATTGTTCGGGCAGTTGCACAAAACTGGATGCCGGCTGGCTGGGAATATCCATGCCGAGCGAAAACTGACGGCCGCCGGTCATGCCCAGATAGACTTCGGCCAGCAGTTCGGAATCGAGTAATGCGCCGTGTAGCTCGCGCATGCCACGGTCGATATTGTAGCGATCGCACAGTGCATTGAGGTTGTTTTTCTGATGTGGGTGTTTTTTACGCGCAAATGCCAGCGTATCAATCACCGGGATATCCTGAATGTTCGGCAAGCCGCTCAGGCGTAATTCGTTCATGATAAAACCCAGATCGAACGAGGCGTTATGGATGACCAGCGTCGAACCTTCGATAAAATCGAGAAATTTCTGAGCGATGCCTTTGAAGGGCGGTTTGTTTTTCACCTTGGCATTGTTGATGCCGTGGATGCGCACCACTTCAGGCGGAATATCGCGTTCGGGATTGATGTAGTGATGGAAAACATGCTTATCGCCCGAAAGTACTTTGCGGTTTAATACCTCAATAGCGCCGATTTCCACCATGCGATCACCGCTTAGCGGTGAGAGGCCGGTGGTTTCAGTATCAAGCATGATGAGTCGCATGGCCGCCAGTATAACCTGCTTATCCTTTCTGCCAATGGCGCTTTCTATCAGTGAGTAAAAAAGCTCCGCTGTGTGAACGATTACTCCGCCGCAGCGCTATGCCAGGAAAAACAGTAGCGCCAGCGCAGTGAGCGCAATGGGGATTTGTACGGCGAGCAGGAGATCCTCTTTATCCTGCACATTCAAACGATGTTGATGTTGATCGGCGTGAAATAATATAGACATCGTATCCTCCTTGTTGATCCGGGGGCAAAGCTGTCAGAGCGGTTCAATCATTGCCGTGAGGTGAGTCACCAAGCCACAGAGTGTGGCAAATAACATCAGTCTTGCGCGTACAGTGCTTCCAGAATCGCCCGCCCGCCGGCATCCAGTACGTCATCGGCCAGCGCCGCGCCCATGGCTTGACCATCTGCACGCGAACCGGTGCATTGGCGCTCAATCAGCTGCGAGCCATCAACGGCCCCGACCAAACCCTTTAGGTGCAATTTATCGCCGCAGAGCGTAGCAAAAGCCGCGATCGGCACCTGACAGCCGCCTTCGAGGCGAGCCAGAAAAGCACGTTCCGCTCGGGTACGATCTACCGTATCGGCATCATTAAGCTGATCGACCAGTGCATTAATCACATCATCGGCATCACGCGTCTGCACGCCGAGGGTGCCTTGAGCCACGGCGGGCAGGAGTAATTCGGTATCTATAAAATCATGCATCTGTTCGGCCATGCCCATGCGGCGCACGCCGGCAGCGGCAAGAATCACCGCATCGACTTCAACACCCAGCTTGGAAAGCCGTGTCT
This sequence comes from uncultured Zetaproteobacteria bacterium, assembly GCA_964553725.1. Lineage (GTDB taxonomy): Bacteria > Pseudomonadota > Zetaproteobacteria > Mariprofundales > Mariprofundaceae > Mariprofundus. The sequence goes on along the minus strand of CAZKME010000109.1, from coordinate 1,236 downwards.
GGATATTGCCGCGAATCGAGACAAATTTGAAATGCGGGAATTTAGCCTGAATCTGGGCGATGCGGCGCAGGCTGGAAGTGCCGATGGTGGATCCTTCGGGCAGCGAATCCAGCCCGCCACCAGTAATGGTGGCAATCGCATCACGTGGGTCGGCGCGTTTGGGATGGGCGCGGATGGTGGTGCCAGCGGGTAATTCAGTTGGCACATCTTTCATCGAATGCACTGCGATATCGGCCCGGCCATCGAGCAGTGCTTCATCAATCTCTTTGGTAAATAAGCCCTTGCCGCCCACCTGGGCCAGCGGCACATCGAGAATTTTGTCGCCTTTGGTGACAATTTTGACCAATTCAGTGGTAACGGACGAATCAAGCCGCTCCAGCTCGGCAGCAATATATTCAGCCTGCCACAGGGCTAGCGGGGAACGACGGGTCGCAATTCGGATATGGGTCACGTAAAACCTCCAGAAAGATTGCCAACGATAGCGGCGCAAGGCTATCAAGGCCAATATCCCAAGATCCGACATTGACATGCGGCGCATGCCGCAACCCTTTGATGTGTCTGGCATTCCAAAAAAATCACTCATCACCAGCGAGGTGACTATAGCTGATTTTAAAACTCTTTAAAAACTATTGCAATATACGGCAGGGTATATGGTATGGGCATATAGCAGCAAGAGAGGTGATATATGGCTATTGGTTCTGTCTTTGTGAACAATCGAACACAAGCTGTCCGCTTGCCGGCGGATACGCGGTTTCCCGATACGATAAAAAAAGTAACTGTGCGCGTGGTAGGGCCGGATAGAATTCTCTCTCCTGTTGATAAAAGCTGGGATAGTTTTTTTCTGTCTACCGAGCGCGTGAGCGATGATTTCATGGAGCAGCGCGCTTCTCAAGAGCAGCAGGATCTAGGTTAAACGATGGATTCCCGATAAGATCTCCGGCAATGTCTATTTGTATTGAAGAATGCAATGTGAATTTCATGGTCTGTATATCGAATATCCAGAACCTGATTGCAGCTTGATTTCGCATATCCGGCGAGTATGCTGTGCACTGAGTCAGGATGGCTTATCTGTGGGAGGGGTTCACTTAACCCTTTCGTATTAAACGGGTCAAATCAAACAGATCAGTGGCATGGATGCCTTATTTTCAGCAGTTTTAGGGGGGATTCCGGCATGCAATTTGCGACCGACCGACCGACCGACCGACCGACCGACTTATAATTATTTAACTGGTTCTT